>NZ_PVWF01000201.1 GCF_003003995.1 Pleurocapsa sp. CCALA 161
ATACTCAGTATTTTTGCTTATTCTGAGTTTACATCTCAGCCTTTCTTTGTTTCTAATTTTTTCGTCGAACTCACGTTTTTTAAAAAAAGAGGATTGTTATTAAGGAAAAAATTTCTGTTTATTTCTTCGTGAACGAAGAGGTCTTAAACCTGATTAATCAATTGTTCAATGTTCAATGTTCATTGTTCATTGTTCATTGATAATCTCAAGTATTAGCCTATTTTGCGCGCAGGGCGACTAATTTATCTTCCACATATTGATATAAGACTTGGTTATTTTGCTGTTTAAATAGGGTTGCTGAACATTCTAGATGTTTAATTGCCTGGCGTGTATCTCCCAAGGTTTGATAGACTAACCCCATGTTGCCATAGGCTTCGGCATAGTTAGGCTTAAGCTTGATTGCCTGTTGATGATCGGCGATCGCTTTTTGATATTCACCCAGTTTGTTAAATGCCACTGCACGATTGTAATAGGCTTCAGCATAGTTGGGATTAAGGGAAATTGCCAGATTGAAATCGGCGATCGCCTTGGTAAAATCCTGAATTGCTAAATAAGTTGTGCCTCGATTGTAATAGGTTGGAGCGTGACGGGAATTAAATTTAATTATGTGGTTATAGTCAGCGATCGCTTGGGGATAGGCTTGAGTTTTATGATAGACATTGGCTCGATTATAGTAAGCTTCTAAATCTTCAGGTTTAAGGGCAATTGCTTGATTATAATCTGCTAGGGCTTGAGGGTATTGCTTGACTTTGTTGTAAGTGTTACCTCGGTTATAGTAAGCTGCTTGATCATTTGGCTGAAGACGGATTACTTCAGTGTAGTCGGCGATCGCTTGAGAGTATTGTTCTAATTGATTCTGGACGATCGCGCGGTTGTAGTAAGCCTCCCCATAGCTAGGATTAAGTTTAATCGCCAGATCGAAATCGAGCAGGGCTTGAGAATATTGTTTTAAGTTATAGTAGGCAGTACCGCGATTAAAATAGGCTTTAGCATAGTTGGGAGATAGATCTAAGACAGTGTTGTAGTCATCAATTGCTCGCTGATAATTATGCAACTGTCCGTAACCATAGCCACGAAACATATAGGCTAGAGCATCTTGACTATTGCGTTGCAGAATCGCGTTGAGATCTTTGATCCCTGCATCGTAGTCTTCTAGGCTATAGTACAGTTCACTTCTAGCATAATAGGCATCAATATCGTCGGGATTTTGCTGTAGTTCGAGGCTCAACTCTGTCAGAGCATCTTGATAATCTGACGATTCCCATTCTTTAGCCATATTACTAATTACTGATTACTTTACTAATTACTTTTCGGCGGGCATTAACAAGATATTTATTTCTGCATTGTAGTTTGCGTGATTGCCGACTCTATAATTTACTGCTCATTGCTCTAATTGCTCTAATTGTTGCATCATGCTGGCAGCTCGTTGTGCTAGCTTAACCTTTTTCTGTTTCAAAAATAAATTCTGGGCTGTAGTTAGGTCTTTTAAGGATTTTTGCCGATTTTCGAGCAGATGGTAAACTAAAGCTCGGTTGTAGTAAGCATCAGCATAATTAGAGTCAAAAAAAATTGCCTGGGTATAGTCGGCGATCGCTTTTTGATATTGCTTGAGCTGTTGATAAGCAATGCCGCGATTGTTATAAATTATAGGAGATTGAGACTTGATAGTCAGCGCCAAATTATAATCATCAATTGCTTGATAATGTTCTTGCAGTGAATTATAGCTAACACCTCGATTAAAATAAGCCTGGTTGTGATTGGGATCTAGCTCAACACATTTGGTGTAATCGGCGATCGCCTGCTGATATTGTTGCAGGAAATTATAAGCATTACCCCGATGATAGTAATTGCCAGACTGTTTTGGGTCACATTTAATTGCTTGAGTATAATCGGCGATCGCTCCGTTAAAGTCTTTGAGTTTACCGCAGACATAGCCGCGATCCTTATAAACGCTAGCTAATCGCGGTTTCATTTTAATTACCTCACTATAGCTTGCCCAAGCATTGGGATAATCTCCTAGCTGACGATAAGAATGTCCCTGGTAGTAGAAGGATTGCCAATCTTGGGAATCGAGGAAAATTGCTTGGCTATAGTCAATAATGGCGTTGCGATAGTTTTCTAGCTTAAAATGGGTCTGTGCGCGACTGCGATAGGCTTGAGCATGATCGGGATTGTCAACAATTACTTGGGTAAAATCATTAATTGCTGCTCGATCATCATCTAGATATTGATAAATATTACCTCGATGATAATAAGCTTGAGCGTTGCGTGGTTCTAAGTTAATTACCTGAGTAAAATTGGCAATAGCAAGATGATGCTGTTTTACGAGATGATGAATACAGCCAAGATTAAAGTATGCTTGAACATATTGAGGATCTAGCTCTAATGCTTGATTAAGATCGGCGATCGCCTGTTGATATTGTTGCAAAATACCATAAGCATAGCCTCGACCACGATAAGCTTTTGCTAATTTAGGATTCAGAGCAATTGCTGCACTATAGTCAGCAATTTCTTGGTCAAAATCTTTGATTTCTCCGTAGGTATAGCCACGAATTAAATAAGCCTTGACGTTTTGCGGGTCGATTTCCAGAACAGTGCTAAAATCTTGAAGCGCCGCCTGATAATTTTTCAGCTTGAGATTAGTCCTACCTCTTTGATAATAGGTGGCGACTAAATTGCGATCAAATTCCGTCAATTCCTGGTTGTTAGGTGGTGATTTTAAATTACTTGCTTGCTCCACTTTAGTTTAAACACTCTGCTTAATTGCCGATGGTTAACGCCAATTTGCTAATAATATTTGGTAATTTTGCTTTGGCAGCTATTAATAACAGCTAATCTGGTGATTATTTAATTTTGTTATTAACAATTGATTATGCTTCAAAATCTCTTGATTTAAAAAACTAATTTTACATTTGTAAATTTGGGTAATTGACAAGCAATTATTTTTCTCTACCCCAAACCAAAGTTAATCTTGCTCTGAAGAAGCTTTAACTGTTCCCAACTGCTGTCTAACATCATCAATTGCTGAATTGAGTTGAGCAATTTTATCTTCTAAACCATGTCGGGCAAGTTCGATACTTTCTTCTGTCTCCAAAGATCTTTCTTGCCCAGTTTGTAACTGATAGGTACCTGTTCCTACAATTTGCTTTTCCTTGCGGGTGGCTATAACTGTACCTAAAACGCCACCTACTACTCCACCAATGAGCGAACCTAAGACAAATCCACTCCCAAAACCATTTTGTTGACTCATAACGATTTAATCTTTTTGATAGTGCCTATAATTATTTTACGCCTTATTTATGTGCCAAAAGCGCGATCGCCTGCATCCCCTAAACCTGGAACAATATATCCTTTGCTGTTTAATCCTTCGTCAATCATAGCCGTATAAATCTCTACCCCAGGGTAATTTTCACTAAGCTGTCTGAGGGCGGGAGGAGCAGCTACAATCGCAATAATCCTGATTAACTCTGGCTTGATGCCTCGCTTAGTGACTTCCTGCATTGCCAGCATAATCGATCCTCCTGTGGCTAACATAGGCTCTAAAATGACTATTCTTGTTTCCTCGTCAAATTTTTCTGGTAGCTTATTTAAATAGCAGCTTGGCTCTAAGGAAGATTCGTTTCGCACCAAACCTAAATGATAAACTGAAGCTAAGGGCAACACCTTCTGCACCTCCTCTAGCAACGCTAACCCAGCACGCACAATAGGCACTATCCCCATAGGAACTTCTGGATTGACAAAAGTTCCTGAACATTGAGCTAAAGGGGTTTGGAGGCTGGTATCTATAGTAGGCAACCAATTTCTCACTGCTTCATAGGCTAACCATCGACCTAATTCGGACATTGCACTTTTAAATAGTATTGATGGCGTATTGACATCACGAGCTACCGCTAGCCAGTGTTTGATCAAAGGATGCTCTGGAACATAAACGCGTAGTTGTAAAGTCATATTCGCAAGTTAGTCTGATGGTGGCAAAAATTAGTAAATCTGCTGAGAAGTCGATCTTACACGATCGCGTCTCAATCTCAACTCCATCACCATAATCAATCAAATTACAAATTAATGGTCACGTAATAGCGCAAATTATCTCTACATTGCCACTAACCAAATCTTGTCTCATTTTACAGACATATTTATAATTTATAATTTAGCCCGACTAACGCTACTGTTAGCATTATTTCCTTCGGGCATATTAGACAAGTTTTGAGAACCATTCAAGTTGTTCTGACTTTCATACTGAACATTGCCTTTTTCAAAATATTTTTTCCCATATCGTCCATGATAAGAATAACGGTCAAATTCGTTTGCTTTGACCCCATTGACCACCATACCTAAAATTTTCTGCCCAGTGGTAGCCAAAGCTTCCTGAGCCAGTTCAGCGCTTTCATGTTCCACAATTCCTGGTCGAGTCACGAATAAAATGCCGTCCACCAGCTTGCTAACAGTCAAAACATCAGCCGTTACAGGTAAGGGAGGAACATCAATCAAAATAAGATCGTATTCACGGCGAGAACGACCGATAAAATCACTCATTTTAGGCGAATCTAGAATGGCTAGAGGATTAGATTCAACCATTCCACTAGTTAACAAGCTTAGCTTCGGCATTGGTTGCCTAATCACAGATAAGGGACTAACGTTATCGACGACAATGTCTTTGAGTCCCTTTTGATTGTCTACACCCCAAAGATGATGTTGAGAAGAACGACGCAGATCCGCATCCACCAATAATACACTACGTCCTAGTTGAGAAATTGCAGCTGCTAAATTAGCCGTTACTGTAGACTTACCTTCTTCAGGAACGGAGCTGGTAACTAAAATTACTTTGGGTGGCTTATCGTTAGTCAAAAACTTCAGATTAGCCTGGATCATTCGATAGACTTCGCTGGAGAAAGAATCAGGCTCGTCCCTCGTCACAATCTTACCCTGATACATAGGAGGTTCTAAACGAGTTATACCAACAGTTTGATAGGGGAATTTCTTTTTAATTTCAGCTAAAGAGCTAATTGAGCGATCCTGCATCTCCAGCAAAATAACTGACAAGTTGGCGAGAAACGCACCCATGATTAAGCCCATCCCCATTAAGACAGCTCTACCTGAGTTACCTTTGTCAGGTACGGCAGCATATTCAACCACGTCAGCATTACCGCTTTTACTATTGGCAGCGATTGTTGCTTCTTGTAAATTGTTGAGCAAAGTCTCATAAGTTTTACCAGCCGATTCTGCCTGACGCACTAGTTCACGGTCTTTTTGTTCTAGTTGAGGGAGAACTTTAGCCCTTTTGATTAAATCTTGCTGAGAATTGTATAAAGCACCAAC
>NZ_PVWF01000202.1 GCF_003003995.1 Pleurocapsa sp. CCALA 161
GTGGGAAAATCCTACACTGGTGATTGACCAGATACCACGACTACAGCCCTAAAAGGCTTAGTCGCTGGAGACTTCATGAAACCAAGAGTACTCTAGAGACTCGCGATCGCTGAATTTGTCGATTCTTTACCAGCACTTACTCTAGTTAGCGTCAAAAGTATTAGAAGCAAACAAATTAATTTAACTTTTTACAGCAGCTAACCTGGCTATGGTGCGATCATTTTCTGCGGGAGTACCGATAGTAATGCGTAAACCTCCCCCCGTATGACGAACTAAAGTTCCTGCTGTTTTAAGCTTTTGGGTAATATTGGCTAATTCCTGCTCCTGTTGGGCAGTATCTTTTAGGCGTATATACAGAAAATTAGCCTGACTTGGGTAGACTTTAAAACTGCCGTCTGCTTGCAATATCTCATAGACTCTTTCTCTTTCAGCAATAGTTTGCTCGACTAGGGGTAATAGTAGCTCGCGTTGCTTAAGAGCTACCTTGGCTGCTACTTGAGAAAAGCTAGGCAGATTATAAGGTAAACGAACTTTTTCTAAAACGCTGATTAAATCGGGATTGGCGATCGCATATCCCACACGATGAGCTGCTAAACGAAAGGCTTTGGAAAAGGTACGTAATACAATCCAGTTATTACGCGAAGCTAATTCACTCACCACCGATGTCTGGCTAAACTCGAAATAGGCTTCATCGATCACTACTAAAATGTTCTCAGGCAAGTTTCTCAACCATGCTAGCTCCTGATTACTTAGGCTATTCCCTGTTGGTGAGTTGGGATGTACCATGAATACTACTCGTATAGGCGGATTGTTAGTGTCGGCGATCGCTAATTGAGCCAGATTTAAATCTAAACTAAAATCTTCTTGTCTGGCAATCGTAACTACGGGAATTCCTAAAGTTCTTGCCAGGATGCCATACATTGAAAAAGTTGGGGTAAATACTAAGATCGAACCTTCTCCCCCCAGACAGGTGGCAATGAGCAAGGAGCGAATCAGCTCATCTGAGCCATTTCCTACCGAAATATAAGCGTTAGTTAACTCGCTAAGATTAGCCGACTCATTGATATATTCGGCAATTAAACTTTTTAATTCATCATGACTACCATCTGGATAGCGGTTAGCTTCGATCTCCTTTTGGTATTCTTCTGCCAGTTTAGATTTAATTTCTACGGGCAAATCTAAGGGGCTTTCGTTGGTATCTAAGCGATCAATAATTGTTGAGCTTTCACCTCCAGGATGGGGCGTATAGGCTGCAAGCTGGGCTAGATCGGAACGGATAAAAGAAAGGCGATCGTGACGCAAAGCCATATCCGAAGTGAGGAATCCTTTGAGGCTCATGTTATTGATCCAGTAAGAGAGACATAAATTATAAAATATATCGTCTCAGTTGCTAACTCTAGCCAATTAAGCAATTAAGTTTATATTCAGTTGATTTAAACCTAATTATCTAGTACTCGGTGGGCAATTTTTTGTCTTTGAGACGATAGCTGACGATCAAAATTATCTTTAAATAACATTTGCTTGTGAAATTTAATTAATAATTCTTTAGCCTCCTCAAAGGATAAATCTTTAACTTTGAGCGCAAATACCTGGTGCATAAATTGTTGCTCCAGAGATAATTGGTTTGACTCAAGATTCATAGCTCAAGCTCCTGGTGTGTGAAGTAAGTGCGTAACAAAAATGTAGCCATGGTAAAGTTTTTGGCTGATTAGGAGTAGTTAGTTGAGTGTGGGAAAAAATCTAACTTCCTGGAAATCATAGCAGATTAATAGTGCTAGACAACAGTATTTAAGAAAGTATTTACGAAATGCCCCGTCTGTCACTAAATCAAAAATTTGCATCCCTGACTTCAATCCCTATCCAAAGAGAGACGACCAAATTATAAGTTGAAGATTAATATTTTGTCAGCCTGTCTAAATTATTTTTACTAGAGTCATTAAAAAAATTATTTTGTCCATTTTTTTCAGGGCAACAGCTCCAATGTCAACCAGATTGGAGTCAGTACAAATAAACTATCTAATCAAAGGAAAAAACCGTGTTTGACAATCAAATACTGCTATTGGCGCAGACAAATATACAAACTGAACCAAATCTTGAAGCGGTGGAAAATGCTTCTTTTGTGTTCAATGGACCTCAGTTTTTTGCTGCTTTGTTAGCTGGGGTAGTTTTGGCATTCGCTTTTCAATTGCTTTTTACTAATTTAGGTGTTGCCATCGGTATTTCTATGGCTGGAGGTAGTTCTGATGCCTCTTCTCCTTCTCATTCTTCATCCAGTCACAGTTCACCAGGATTTGGCAGCACGATTAAAAAAATTGGTCTGCTAGTAGGATTAGGCACTCTAATCAGCGTAACCTTAGCCTTATTTATTGGCAGTCTGCTGGCGGTGAAGCTGGGGTTATTTGCTACGCCCCTCTCTGGTGCAATTGTTGGTCTAGTCATTTGGGCAGCTTTCTTTGCTTTGATGATGTTGCTAAGTTCTCAAGCAATTGGTTCGCTTCTTGGTTCAATTGCCAATACTGCCACTTCTGGCATCCAAATGATCTTTGGGACGGCTACGGCGGCATTGGGTGCTGGTGCAGCCAGCAAACAAGTTGTCAATACGGCTGAAGCTGCTGCTAGTGCAGTTAGAAAAGAATTGGGCATGGCGATCGATCCTGTGTCGATGCGCGAAAACATTGAAGATTTATTACAGTCAATCAAACCTTCAGGTTTAGATGTTGACAGGATTGCTCAGGATTTTGAACAGTTGCTCGATGATGAAAATTTACAGGAAGTTGTCGATAGTGATAGTGTCCGCAACATTGATCGCCAAACCTTTATTCAATTAATAAGCGATCGCTCTGATATTTCCAAACGGGATGCAGAAAGGATCGCAGGTAAGCTTGAGTCAGTTTGGCGTAAAAGAACCAAAAAGCATAGTTCTTCAGGTAATCCAATTAGCGATTTTGCTAGCTATCTCAAGTCAGCTACTAAAGAACAGCTAGTCGGGAAGGACTTTGATAGTAGGTTAAATTCTTTACTCAATGCTGTGGGTCAAAAAAATGGTTCCGCAGAAAATAGCCCGACGCAACAAGCAGCGACTTCCTTTGGTGCTAGCAGTCTAGCTAATATAATTATGAGGCGGATCGATCTCTCTGACTTTGATGTTGACAAGATTATCAGTCAATTAAAGACTGCGGGTCAGAAGTTAGGAGAGGAAACCGATAAAGTCGCTACTCAAGTAGGTATTAAAGACGCTCCCAATAGCACAATCAAGAAAGACATTCAAAACTATCTAATTAATGCCTATCCTTGGCAACTTCAGCCCAAAAACCTGGAGTATGAATTTCGCGATTTAATCTACGATGTCGATGCCGATCCTGAATCTGTCGCTGCTGAACTAAGACAAATCAATCGCGCCGATTTTACGAACACACTCAAGGAAAAAGGGCTACTTTCCCAGTCGCAAATCCGCAACACCGTCAATATTCTCGATACAATTCGTTTAGAAGTCATTGCTACGGCCGAAGCAGCCCAGGCAAGAGCAAAGAGTATTGAATTGATGGCGGAGGTCGAGGATTATCTAACCACTGTGCCAAAAAGCGATTTGACTCCTGAAAAAATTCAGCTTGAATTTAAGCCTATTCTTGAAGATTTTAATGCCACTGCTGAACAGTTGAGTACTCGCCTGGCAGCTTTAGATCGCCCGACCTTATTAAGAATGCTGGAGTTACGTAGTGATCTAGATGCCATCGAGGCATCGGCGATCGCTGGAGAACTAGAAATAGCGCGAGATCAAGTTTTAGAAGCAAACTTGCAAAATATCAACCAGGCTCAAACAGTAGCCGAAAGACAATGGCTACAGGTTCAAAGCTATTTAAGAGATACAGGCAAAGGCGAACTCAACCCCGAGGGAATTAAACAGGAATTAAAATTACTGCTAGACGACCCCCAGGCTGGTAGTTCAGCATTAAGAGCAAGATTGGCTCGTTTTGATCGCGATACTTTGGTTCAATTGCTTTCTCAACGTCAAGATCTAAGCGCAGAACAGGTAGAAGATACTATTGATACCATTGAAAGTGCTTGGATGCAGGTGGTTAACCTCCCTCAAAAGTTAGCCTCAAAAGCGCAGTCGCAATATAACCAAGCAACATCGGCGATCGCTGATTATCTACGTCAGACTGGGAAACCAGAGCTTAACCCCAGAGGTATCGAACAGGATTTAACTTTATTATTGAATAATCCTAAATTGGGTTCAAGAGCCGTCCGTCAGCGTTTAGCAGCAATGGATCGCGACACTCTGGTGCAGTTACTAGCGCAGCGTCAAGATTTAAACGAAGCTGATGCCAATCAAATTATTAATGATGTGCAGTCTACCCTCAAAAATATAGCTAAAGCGCCTCGCCGTGCAGCTATTCGTACCCAAGAAAAAGTTCAAGACTTCCAAAATGCGATCGCCGATTATCTTCGTTCTACCGATAAGGCGGAATTAAGTCCTGCGGGAATAAAACGAGATGTTGAGTTACTGCTCAATGATCCTCGTGCTGGGGCAGAAAGTCTCAAAACTAGATTAGCCAGCTTCGATCGCTCTACCTTAGTAGCTTTGTTGAGTCAACGGGAAGATATCTCCGAAAGTGATGTTAACCAGGTGGTAGATCAAATCTTGTCAGTTAGAGATAGTGTTATGTCTCAACTCCAGATGGTACAGGATAAAATCCAGTCGGTAATTGATCGCATCTTGGCAAAAATCAAGGATTATCTCAATAGCTTAGATCGTCCTGAACTAGCCTATGAAGGTATTAAACGGGATGTCAATGTCTTATTTAACGATCCCCAAGCTGGTTTTATTGCCCTCAAAGATCGCTTTGCTCATGTAGATCGCGATACGCTGATTGCTATCATGAGTTCTCGTGACGACATTTCTAAGGCTGATGCCGAGCGGATTGTTACCCAGATTGAACGAACTCGCGATCGCGCCCTACAGCGTGCTGAACGAATTCAAACCGAAGCAGCAATGCGTTTAGAAAGTGCCAAGCAACAGGCTGCCGAACAGGTAGAAGAAACCCGTAAAGCTGCTGCAACCGCGTCTTGGTGGTTATTCTTGACTGCTTTGATTAGTGGGATCGCCTCTGCTGGTGCTGGGGCAATAGGAGTTACTCTCTAAGCAAGTCAAAACCTGAGGATTCAAACCTTAACAAAAAAATACTGATGATCTGTGGCTGGGTTAGTTAAACTGCTGTTAGTGATTATTTTATTTATAAATTAATGTCGGGCTGAAAACTCATGCGTCTTGTACCTTGAGATGAAAGCCCGACCAGGAAACAAACATCC
>NZ_PVWF01000203.1 GCF_003003995.1 Pleurocapsa sp. CCALA 161
CAATAATCCTCGTAAATTGATGGTGGATATTGCTTTTAACTGTGGCTTTTCAGATCAGGCGCATTTTTCCCGTGTGTTTAAAAAAATTGAGGGTTTAACTCCTAAACAATATCGAAAAAAGTGATTTTAAGCGATAGTAAGAGTCAAGATGAAATCTTATCTTATCGTTTTAATCTAGACATAGTTGCTTGAGTTTGTTGTAAAAATGCTTCTATTAGAGGTTTTCCCAATTGTAGCAATGGCTCTACTATCTTTTCTCCTGCTGTTTCTGGGGTTCCTGCATTAAAAGGTGGTTGAGGATTATATTCCATCATTAATTGAGCCATTTTAGCCAGATCTTCTCCCCAAAGTAAATTGAGCAAAGTTAAACCAAAATCAATTCCTGAAGTAACGCCAGCCCCCGTAATGCGATCGCGATCTATTACTACTCTTTCAGAAATAACTTCAACTCCTAACAAAGCTAATTGTTCTTGAAATGCCCAATGACAAGTAGCTTTATATCCTTGTAAAAGGTTGGCTGCTGCTAAGATTAACGAACCAGTGCAAACACTAGTTATATACTTAGCGGCGGTACTTTTTTGTTGTAAAAAGCTGAGAATTGATTCATCTTTCATTACTTCAACTTGTCCCATTCCTCCACCAGGAACACAAATAACATCTAATGTGGGACAATTACTTAGTGTTGTTGTCGGTGTAATTATTAAACCCTCACTGCTGAGAATTGGAGTTAGAGTTTTACAGACTAAATGTAGTGTTGCATTGGGTGAAAAAGACAAAACCTGATAAGCCCCCATTATATCTAATTGAACGACATCGGAATAGACTAAAAAGCCAATATTGATTTGTTTCATTAGGCTTGAGTATTGTAAGAAATTGTTTGATCTGAGACGATCCTAAAGAAAAGTTATCAGTCTGAATAGTACCCAAGTGGGTAGACTTTGAATTTAAGTGCGATTATGATTTTGCATTCCCTATTCCAAAAAATGGCAACTGCATCAACTGAAGCCGAATTAAGATTCAGAGTGATGGATGATATTAGTCAATATTTTGGAGTGCAACGATGGGGTATATATCTAGTAGATGAAGATAATAATTTAATTAGTTGTGATGTTTGTGGAGTTAGCGATCGCTTTGTAGAAAAATATCAACAAATTGGTAAATCTGTCGATCCTGTACTCAGGTACGTTCAAGAATATCACGCTCCAGCCCACGAAGAATTAGTCTTACCCAAAGGAACATGGAAGCAAAGCCAACTTTATCAAAAATGCTGCATTGAGGGCGATCACGAGCATATTCTGACTGGCCCGATTGTCGGTAATGGTAAATTAATAGGAACGATTAACTTTGCCCGTGTTGGGGATACACCCGCTTTTAACACACAAGATTTGAGTAATTTGAGTGCTGTTTGTCTTCATTTATCTGCTTGTTTGGCTATTATCCGTAACCCAAGCTATGGAACAAACTTATCTCATTTTAGAGGTAATCAGAATCTGTCGATAATGCTTTTAACTAAGCGAGAAATTCAAATTGCTAGTTTAGTGGCTAAGGGATTAACTAATGGAGAGATTGGTCAGGAATTATGGATTAGTCAAAATACTGTGAAACAAGCCTTGAAAAAGATGTTTCGTAAGTTAGAAGTTTCTTCTAGGACTGAGATGGTAGCACAATTAAAAGATTTGCTGATTTAATTTACTAAAAGAGCTTTTAGCTTTAAATATCACTTAAGTAAATAGCTAATAAGGGACAGCAAAGCGCGAAAACATGTTCCTACTAAAATAGCAAGAATCTTCAAAAAACCAAGCAAAATCTTTCAAGAGATATTTTTTCGGCTTCTGTAAATTGAACATATAAGGTTTAAAAACTAAGAAGCAAAACTGTGAAAAATCTACTTTTAGCTACTGCTACCGTTGCTACACTGCAATTATCTCTAATAGATGATGCGATCGCAGCACAAATAAAAAAAGTTAACTTTACCAGTAATAATCAAAATTTAGTTGGTAATCTTTATCTTCCCGATGACTATCAAGAAGAAACTAAATTACCTGGTGTTGTGGTGACTGGTGCTTGGACAACGGTAAAAGAACAAATGCCTGCAACCTACGCCGAGGAATTAGCCGATCGCGGTTATGCAGTTTTGGCTTTTGATTTCCGCAATTGGGGAGAATCGGGTGGAAAAGAGCGTCAGTTAGAAAATCCTGCTAATAAGACTCAAGATATTATTGCTGCTGCTAATTATCTAAGCATACGCCCAGAAGTAGATGGGAATAAAATTGCTGGGTTGGGAATATGTGCCAGTGCAGGATATATGGCAGATGCAGCAGTGCAAAGTGAAGACATTAAAGCGATCGCCCTGGTTGCGCCTTGGTTACATAACCAGGAAATTGTTAACGAAGTCTATGGCGGTAAAGAGTCAGTCCAAAGTTTAATTGATACTAGTCGAAAAGCACAGTCTAAATACGAAGCCACAGGAGAGTTATCTTTAGTACCTGCTGCGAGTATGACAGATAAGAATGCAGTTATGTATCAAGCACCATATTATACCGATCGCGATCGCCAACTACTTTTGTCGAGAAAACTTTACCATCAGATTTGTAAAAAACAGCGATCGCTTTGTGGAAAACAGTAATCTAAACTTTGAATGCAAAAACATTTAATTGTGTTTAAAAATCGTTTGACACTAAACACCTAATGTTTTTAAAATATCATTGCGAGTTTCCTCTGGTGTTTTTGCTTTGCTGTATACCGTATACTTTGCCAATTTATAATTTGAGGAATGTCTAACAAAATACTCATTAATCTCTAGACGCTCATCTGACATTAATTCACTACGTTCGTTCAAAATTTGTATTGACTCATCTTGATCGGGTGAAGGAAGTAACAAAAAAACGTTAGGATAAGGATCTAAAACTCGTTGAACCTTCTAAAATAGATGATTGTCATCATATACTGAGTGACCAGCCCCAAAATCAATTATGCAATTATGTTGGTCTGTTAGTAGTCTTTCGACTGCATAGGCTTCAAAGGATTTCCAATATTGTTGAACTCCCCAGAAACCTTCAAGTTGCTGTTTCTGTTTGGCTAAATTTTCGTTATAGCCGATTTCTTGATAGTATTGCCATCGCCAGTCATCCATCGAACATTGTGGGATACCAAAATAATTAGCAAGCAGTTTTCCAATAGTAGATTTGCCAGCATTCATCGGGCCAATCAGGATAACATCTGATAGCATAATATATTTATTATTTTCAGCAAACACTTTAATTCAGATATATCAAGGCTATTTACTTTCATCCACAAAACCAACTAACTTCATTATTCGATCTTGTTCGTCAATTTCGCCGAAAAAACTTCCTTGAGTAAAAAGATCGCCATTAGGTTTAACCATTTGCCAAGCAAATCGAAAATAACCATGATGACTATCTGGGTCAGAAGCTAAATTTAAATTAAGATCGGGAAACTTTTCGCGAAAGCGATCGATAAATTGACAATGTAATTCTCTACTTGTAATAGTGTCTGGTAAGTGAGAGTCAACATAAAGACAGTTTTCAGCCAAAACTTTTGTCATTAAAATCACTCTTTCTTCTGAGTCTGAACTATTCCAAGCTGCTACATAATCCTGAATTACTTGTGTGGTTTCTGGCATATCTTGAATTTCTGTAATTATCTCCAACTCAACATAACAAAAATAATCAACGTCAATAATGAATAATATTGAAGTAGTCAAAAAACTGTATCAAGCATTCCGCGAACAAGATTATGATACATTTTTACGCCTTAGCATAGAAGATATCGAGTGGATTCAAAACAAAGGCTTTCCAGGTGGTGCTACATATAAGGGTGCATCCGCAGTTATTGAAGGGGTTTTTAAAGCGAATAATGATAAATGGTCAGACTTTGCTTATCACATTGAAGAAATTTTAGATGCAGGCAATTCGATAATTGTAATAGGTAAATATTCGGGACGCGATCGCCTTTCTGGTAAATCTATGAGTGCTGCTGCTGCTCATATTTACGATCTGCATGATGGTAAAATTGCTCGTTTTCGGATGTTTGCCGATACTAAAAGTATCTGGAATGCTATGGCTGATTAACTTAAAGTGCTGTAATTTGCGATCGCCAAGCGTAGGCGAAGCCTAATGGGACTTTGACAAAAAACTAGGTTCAAAAAGGGGTGAAAGCCTCATGTATTAATGGTTTAACCTCAAAATAACTAAATCCTTAATATATCTGGGTTTCAGGCGAATTTACCTCTTCGAGGTAAATTCGGCGTCTGGCAAGGCTTTCACCCCTTTTTGATAGGTAAAAATTGTCAAAGTCCCGCTAATCGCGAATTAAGTGATTGAGCAAGAATCTTCAAAAAATGGCTCAAAAGCTTTCAAGAAATAATTTTTCGATTTCTGTAAATTGAACATATAGAGTTTAGAAATAGAGAAACAAGAACTATGCAATACAAACTACTCGGAAAAAGTGGACTTAGAGTATCTGAACTTTGTTTGGGAACAATGACCTTTGGTGAAGACTGGGGTTGGGGTTCGTCCAAAGAAGAAAGTAAGAGAATTTACGACGTTTTCCGCGAAGCTGGCGGTAATTTTATCGATACTGCCAACGTTTATACTAATGGTACGAGTGAGAAGTTTCTCGGTGAATTTATTGCTCACGAAAGAGAAGCTGTTGTTTTAGCCACTAAATATACTAACGGTTTTGGTGATGGAAATCCTAATGGTAGCGGAAATCAGCGCAAAAACATGGTGCAGTCGGTAGAAGCTAGCCTCAAGCGTTTAAATACTGATTATATCGATATTTTATGGCTGCATCTTTGGGATTTTATGACCCCTGCTGAGGAAGTAATGCGAGCGTTTGACGATTTAGTTCGAGCAGGAAAAGTCTTATATATCGGTATTTCTGATGCTCCTGCTTGGGTAGTATCTCAGTGTAATACCTTAGCCGAATTACGAGGCTGGACGCAGTTTATCGGCTTACAAATTGAATATAGTTTGATTCAACGCGCCCCTGAAAGAGAACTATTACCAATGGCGCGGACTTTAGATATTGGTGTGACTGCATGGTCACCTTTAGCTAGTGGCTGGCTGACAGGTAAATATACCAAAGAGAATGGAAATAAAGAAGAACGCAGATTAGATAATGAAATGATGGAAGGTTTTATTGATAAAAGCGATCGCAATACTACCATCGCTCAAGAAGTAGATAAAGTCGCTCAACAAGTAGGCAAAAGTTCATCACAAGTCGCTTTAAGTTGGTTACTGAGTAAAGGCGTAATTCCAATTATTGGTGCAAGAA
>NZ_PVWF01000057.1 GCF_003003995.1 Pleurocapsa sp. CCALA 161
AAACCGAGGCGGTATTCGCTGCGCTCAATACACCCGCCTCGGTTTTAGCGGGGGTCTCCACGGGAGGAGTCAGATGAATAAAAAATCAATTTTTTCTGCCACCGCCCACATGGCGAAAAAATCTGGCCATGGGCGGTGTGTTTTGTCCTTTTGCTTTGTTGAGCGAGTAGTTCATCACAATTCTCGCCAGGAGACTCATTGAATAACTATCAAACAACTCCCCTACAAAAATTTCCTAGGTAAATGAATTTACGCAAAATTGCTAGATTATTCCGAGAAACCTTTAAGGAGTGGCAAGAAGATAACGCATCTCGTATTGCAGCAGCTCTAGCCTATTACGCGGTTTTTTCTATTTCACCTTTATTAGTAATTGCGATCGCTATTGCTGGGACATTTTTTGGACAGCAAACCGCTCAAACACAAATTACCCAGCAGCTTACTGATTTGGTGGGAAAAGACGGAGTTCAACCTGTTTTGATGGCGCTAAATAATATTAACCAACCTGAAATCAAAGGAGTTGCCTCTTTGATTAGTATTGGCGTGCTGTTGCTTGGTGCTTCAGGTTTTTTTGCCCAACTACAGGATGCTCTCAATACAGTGTGGAAAGTAAAGCCACAGCCAGGACAAGGGATGAAAATATTTGTTCGTAAACGAATTTCCTCTTTTCTGATGGTGTTGGCGATCGGGTTTTTATTGATTTTATCGCTTATTTTGAGCGCAGTAGTCTCTACGTTAAGTAAATATCAGGTAGACTATCTGCCAGGTTCAACAATTCTCTGGGAAAATTTAGACTTGATTGTTTCTTTGGGCTTGATGACTTTTATTTTTGGCTTAATGTTCAAATATGTTCCCGATGCCAAAATTGTTTGGAAAGACGTTTTTGTCGGTTCTGTAATGACAGCCATACTATTTCTGTTTGGGAAGTTTTTACTGGGTGTATACCTAAGTAAAGGTAGTTTGGGTTCAGCCTATGGTGCTGCTGGTTCTCTAATTGTCTTACTGGCTTGGATTTATTATTCAGCGCAGATTATTTTGTTTGGGGCTGAATTTACTCAGGTATATTCGCGCATATATGGGTCAAAAATCAGACCATCAAAACATTCTCAGGTAAACGAATGATCGATCAATTTATGTTTATGTTGGAGTTGAAGAATTGCTAGACTGCGCCAGATAAATACCAAATAAAATTAAAACTAAGGCGATCGCATTAAAAATATTAATACCTTCGGCAAATATAACCCAGGCTAATAAAGCAGTGACCAAAGGTTTCAACAAAGCAAAAATGCCGACAAAACTAGCAGAGAATTGCTTGAGACTAAACACTAGCAAACCTTGCCCAAAAGTCTGACAAACTACCGCCAAAGCAATTACTGTTAACCAACCCTGAAGAGAAATTGGGAACAGTTGAGCATTGGTTAACAACAATACAGGCAAGATGATCAGCGAACCACTAGCACATCGCCAGAGCAATACCCGCTCTGTTGTACAACTTTGCTCGCGTAAATAACCAACGGTCAAAATGTTTACGCCATGTAAGGCAGCAGAAAGAAGCGCAATACCATCGCCAACTAGATAATCGTTACCTACTTGCAGATCGTCCCAACCTATCACCATTGCGCCGATTATTGCTAGAATCATGCCGATGATAAATTGGCTTTTAAACTGTTGTTTTAAGATTAGCCAAGCCCCTAAACTGATAAATAAGGGTGTTAGACTGCGTAGGACTGTTGAACTGGCAATACTAGTTTGAGTAAAAGATATTGCCCACAATAAGGCAGATGCAGTGGCGCTCAAGCTAGCTAAAAAAAGTAATCCTTGCTCTTGATAGTTAAATTTGGATTTAGTTAAGCTAGTTTCCTCGGCTTGAAAAGTGCTGATTAGCTGCCAACAGCTCACAATTATGCTGGAAATCCAGAGGCGATTAAAAATTATTGTGGTTGGATTAAGTTCTAACTCGCCAAGTTTAGTCAAGATGGGAGAAAAAGCTAGAGCGACAACAGCGATCGCCAAGATCACAAAACTGAAACCAGTTGTAATTAGATTGTTTTGAGATAAATTTTCATCTGCCTCCTGGGTTTTTTCAGAAGAAGTTAATAAACTAGTTTTATTCAAATCGAGGAAGCGTTAATTAAATATTGATAATTGCTTAATTTAATTTTAACCATAACATTTGTGAGTATGAATGCTAATCTATCTCGTCGCTCATCTATTTTGAATTCTGCAACGCCTCAATACGAGGCAAGCTAACTGAGTTAGAATAAGGCTCGTTGTAAAATAGGATTAATCTCTTAGATAAGCGCGATCGTGCTTATTGGAAAGAGTCGCTAGCAAACCGATCGACATCATTAAAATCAGCCCATGACCACTAATATAGCAACAGAAAGCTCAGCCGAAATTATTGAACTTACTCCAGATTTTAAAATTCCTGTGTTTCTAATTTTAGGAGCGGTGGGGTTTTCTTGGCTCTCATTGTGGTTGGCTGGTGCGATCGCCATTTTAGGTTTGTTTTTGACTATTCAAACATTTTTAATTAGACTTCAGTTTACCGATCAGGCTCTCAATGTCTTGCGAACAGGAAAAATAATTCGTAGTTTTCCTTATAGTGAATGGTTAAACTGGGAAATATTTTGGTCGCCAGTTCCTATTTTGTTTTATTTCAAAGAAGTTAACAGTATTCATTTTCTGCCAATTATTTTTAATTCCAAAACTCTCCAGGATTGTCTACACAGATACTATCCCCGTCATGAAAACTAAATCTAAATCAGTATAATCTCTTTAAATAAATTATTCTAATCAGCTTAGTAAGCTTATGAACTCTGACATCCCCTCTATTCCTGAATCTGAAAATTCTGAAACTATTATC
The DNA here is from genome assembly GCF_003003995.1 of Pleurocapsa sp. CCALA 161. Lineage (GTDB taxonomy): Bacteria > Cyanobacteriota > Cyanobacteriia > Cyanobacteriales > Xenococcaceae > Waterburya. The sequence goes on from NZ_PVWF01000057.1 coordinate 2,864, forward strand.
TTTGAACCTGCTAAATCATCAAACACCTCAGCAGATGAACAGCCAGAAGTAACCTCAGATGCCGTCGAAGAGCAGATAACAGAAGTTTCCCTTGAGCCAGCAGCAGATTCAATTAACCTCCAAGAACTTGATTTAGCTGATACAACAACTTCTGAGTCGGTTGAGGCAACTTCAGAAGATAATGCTCTTAGTAATGACGATCAATTAAGCCAATCTTCAGATGAACCAGTCAAAGAAACAGAATTATTTGTCGATAGCTGGCTAGACGAGTCTGAAGCAGTTCAAGACAATTTGGACATTGCTGAATTGAGTGATATTCGTCAGTTAGAACAGCAAAAAGCCGAGCTACAGCGAGAAATTGCCGAACTTAAAGCACACAAGGAACAACTACTGTTACATCAAATTCGAGAAGCGCAAGAAAACCTGGGACGGATGATCGAAGAAGGGACTAGAGAATTAAAGGAGCGGAAAACAGCCTTAAGAATTGAAATTGAAAAATTAGAACGTCGTCAGCAAAGACTCAATCAAGAAATGCGCAGTAACTTTGCAGGTTCATCTAAAGAATTAGCAATTAGAGTTCAAGGCTTTAAAGAATATCTAGTTGGTAGTCTCCAAGATTTAGCCACTGCTGCTGAAAAACTAGAATTAGGCAGGACAGATGCTGCACCGACAAGAAAAATCAGAAACTCAGAACAGCCTCGCAGAGAAGATGAAAATAGAAATAGAAATAGAAACCGAGACAGAATCCGCAGCAATGCTGAACCCACCGCTCAGGCACAATTTTCTGAACCTACTTTTGCCGATCAAAGTAGACGTATTCGGCAGCTATTAGACAAATACTGCAACAGTCCCGACTATTATGGTTCTCCCTGGCAGTTACGCCGTACCTTTGATCAAAACCAGGCAAAAAAAGTTCAAGAGTGGTTTTTCTCTCAAGGAGGTAGGGGTGCAATAGATAGCACTGGTAGTCGTCTGCAAAATATTTTGGTTGCGTCAGCCATAATTTCTATTCTGCACGATTTATATCGCGATCGCACTCAGGTTCTAATCTTAACGGATACCCCAGAAAACTTAGGAGAATGGCGCAAAGGACTAGAGGATTGTCTGGGCATATCCCGTCGAGATTTTGGCGCAAATCGAGGTGTGGTCATGTTTGATTCTCCTGAGATCTTAGTACAGCGTGCCGAACGTCTACTTGCCGATAAATTATTACCAATCATTATCATCGATGAGACTGAAGCACAGTTAAACTTATCTGTACTCAAGTTTCCCATCTGGCTAGCCTTTGCCTCTAGCAATAAACCAAGGTCAGCTAATTATTTGTATTAAAGCAATGGGATTCATTCTAATAGTTTGAATTTACTTTGAATTTACTTTAAATTAATGAAAATCTGCCGACCAAACAGCCATATAAATACGGTCTTGCTGGTTGCGTTGAATAATACCCTGCAAATCTCCGACAGCGAAGTTGTAAACTGTTTGGCGACGTTGATACACTGCCTCTAATCCTCTTTCTAGATCGGGCTTGATTGGAGTCGCTGAAAGAGAAATTAAAGCAGCTTGTAATGTTTTCAAACTAGTTGAGGGAGGAACAGCTATTTCTGCTTGACGTAATTTGTAAGTTTGAGCATCCAAGAGATATCCTAGATCGATTCCCTGAGCAACAACATTTTTATAAGACCAAGCAACGCTGTTGTTCCAAAAACCAGGTTGACGCGAGACTGGTTCACCCAAAGCCTGAAGAATTTTTTGGTTTGAAGTGCCAACGGTAAAAATTACATTTTGAAAAGTACGCTCGATCCCATCATCTTTAGTCAAATCTTTAGTCAACCTCAGCTCATCTTTGGCTGGTAAAAGCGACTTTTCAGGAAACAGCTCGATTAAGTTCAGAGGTGGTCTTTCATCTAATTTAGCAGTAGGCTTCTGCCAACCCAAGGCACTGGCAACCAGTATCCCTAATAAAAACAATGCCCCAGTTTTCAGGGCAGATTTTTGCCTATTTCGCTTGGATAATTGAGTTGCCGAAGCAGATAGTAAAGCCGAGCGCATTTGTGCCGCCGAAGTAAATCGTCGCTCTGGTTGAGGTGAAATTGCCCGACTCAGCACCTCCATTAGATGATGGTGAATAAAAATTTCTGGAAAGTTAAAATCAACATTTAAAGGCGATCGCCCCGTGAGTAAATGAATTGCAGTTAAAGCTAAACTATAGAGATCATTGTTGTAGGTCGCTTGTCCCATTGCTTGCTCATAAGACATATATCCAGGAGTCCCAGCGATAACTTTTAGGTGTGGGCGATTATCTGGTGGACTTGCCCTAAAAGACTTGCTGTGCGTTGCACTCAAATGGTTGTAGGCTACGCCCTGCGGACTTGCTGCGTAACCGCGATCGCTAATTTGTTGGGCCACGCCAAAGTCAATCAACACAGGTAAATTATCATGACGCAACACAATGTTACTGGGTTTGAGATCGCGATGAACAATTCCCTGGCTGTGAATACACTCTAATATGGATAATAAGTGCAGTAGAATACTTTTGGTTTCTGATTCAGATAGCTTTTGTTGTTGGCGTAGCTTTTGTTCTAGAGTAATGCCAGGAATCCATTCTTGAACTAAATATAAAGAGCTACCATCTTGAAAATAATTATAAAATTGAGGGATTTGATCGTGTTTGCCACTTAACTGCTGGAGTATTTTTGCTTCCTGCTCAAACATAATTGCTCTAGTTTGCTTAACTCTGTGTGAACCAAAATTAAGATTGAGCCGTTTAACTATACATTTACGATGCTCTACAAAGTCCCTAGCTAAAAAAACCTGGTTATGATTGCTTCTTGTCAGTGATTTATAGAGATAATAGCGGTTGTCAATTAATTTATCTGGCAAACTTAAAGTAAGGTTGGTCATATCAAAGGGGATATCGCCATAGTATTTCTACTTAGTAAGTACGCTGAACGACTAAAATTGGTTTCAAATGAGTAATTAAACTAAATTTTGTAAATCTTGCTGCTAAATTGGGCTAAAAGTTGCCGATTAAATTAATTAAATTAAATGAATGAAGAATTAGAATTATTGCTTGACTTGGCATCTCGTCGGGGAATTAGCCACGCGGAAGTTTATCAGGTATCGTCTCAGTCTCAGCCAGTTTTTTTTGAAGGAAATCGGCTTAAGCAATTAGAAAGCTCTCAATCGATGGGGACAGCCTTAAGACTGTGGCAAGATTATCGCCCTGGTTTAGCTGTAGCCTATGGCAAAATTGAACCTGAATTATTAATTGATAAAGCGATCGCCTTATCTCAACTTAACGCACCAGAAATTATTGAGTTAGCACCACCCCGTCAAGTAACTTACGATTTAACTGGAGTGGGTGCATCGGTTCAAGATTTAATTGCCTATGGCGATCGCGCAATTACTCGATTACGGGAAGAATGTCCTGAATTAATCTGTTCGGCAGAATTAGAATTTGAACAAGAAAGTATTACTTTGCTCAATTCTCAAGGGCTATCTTGTCATTATTACGAGTCAGGTTTAAGTTATTCCCTTGGTGCAGAATTAATTCGGGGAGAAGATTTTCTCGGTATTTTTGACGGAGAGTATAGCAAAGAGAAATTAAACCTCGATCCCGTAATTGAGGGAATTATTCAGCGTTTGGATTGGGCAAAATATAATGTTAATCCTCCTCAGGGAAATATTCCCGTAATCCTCACGACTAATTCGGCAACTTTACTTTGGGAAACTGTTTCCTCAGCTTTAAATGCCAAAAGAGTTAAGGAAAAGTCTTCTCCCTGGAGTAATCTAAAGCAAGAGTTGGTTATCTCGGAACAAATTAGCTTATCTCAACAGCCAGAATTACAACCTTATGACTGTCCTTTTGATGATGAAGGTATGGCAACCCAGAAGCTAGATTTAATTACCAAGGGAGTCTTAAATCAATTCTATGGCGATCGCGCGATCGCTAGAGACTTAAACCTCAAACCGACAGGCAATGGCTTTCGTCCCGCTTTGGATAGTTATCCAAGCCCATCTTTAGTTAATTTAGTCGTCGCATCGGGTAAAGATTCTTTAGACGAGTTAATCACCAAACTAGATAACGGAATCATTGTCGATCAAATATTAGGAGGAGGTGCAGATATCAGTGGCGATTTTTCCGTGAACGTCGATCTTGGCTATCGGGTAGTTAATGGCAAGATTACAGGACGAGTTAAAGATACGGCGATCGCAGGTAACGTTTATCAAATCCTCAAACAAATTGTCGCTTTGGGCAATGACTCAATCTGGAATGGCTCTTGTTTCACTCCTTCTCTAATTGTTGAGGGTATTTCGGTAGTCGGCTAATGGACTCATGGTATGGTCGTACAAAATTAGCGGCGCGTTTTGAGTATAAAGATTCACACTCAAAAGCCGCCGCAGCTTAAAATAAAAATTGCTCTGCTCCTTTATGCTCAACTAGGTAATGCTTACGAATTTCTAGGAGCATATCAACAAGCGATCTCTTACTTTCAAAAGTCATTAGAGATTGCACGAGAAATAGGCGATCGCGATGGTATAAGTACTTCTTTGGTTAACTTAGGCAATGCTTACAATTTCCTAGAAGAATATCAACAGTCTTTAGAGATTAAAAAACAAATAGGCGATCGCAGAGGAGAAGCTAGCACTTGGTTTAATTTGGGAAATACTCGGAAAAACCTCCAACAAAACTCAGAAGCAAAAACAGCTTCTGAAAATGCGAGAAACTTATATCAAGCAGTGGGATTAGGTAAAGAAGTCGAAGATTGCGATCGGTCAATTCAAAATTTAGCTTAAAAGCCTCTTTAATTCAGCGTATATTTAAAGATTCTAAATGAAAAGAATGATTTTTGCGTAAGGGCGAATAGCGACGCGAAGCTAATCCTTTAGGGCATTCGCCCTTACAAGATGTGTCTTTAACCCGAACTGACGTTAGAGTACCCCAAGGGTAATCGGCAAGAGAAAGTCATTAATTTGGTTTAATTTGGAAATTGTTCAGAAAAACAGATAAAAATTAGTCTAATGCTGCCAAAAACCAAGTTGATTCTGCAAGCATTCCTCAGCGGTATAGTGATGGGTTTAGCACCCGCACCCTTTAATGCTTGGTATTTTGCCTGGTTTGCTTTAACTCCTCTATGGATCTTAATTAGACAACAAAAGTCCCTCCAGCAAATAGCTATTCTGGCTCTGGCTTGGGGGATTGGCTATGACGGATTAGCTTTATTTTGGATTACTGGGGTGCATCCGATGACTTGGATGGGAGTACCTTGGTTAGCTAGTTTAGCGATCGCTATTTTTTGCTGGGTTTTTATTACTTTATGGGGTGCAGGAGTTGTAGTTAGTTGGGCAGTTTTATTCGGCTTAATTACTCAGAAATTAAATAACAAAAATGTTTTAAATAGTTTAATAAAAGTTTTAATTGGCGCAGCTTTATGGTGTGGTCTAGAGACATTATGGACTCATACGCCTTTGTGGTGGCCAGCGATCGCCTATACTCAAAGTCCGCATAATTTAATCATCCTGCAACTAGGCAAGCTATCAGGAGTTAATACCGTTGCTGCGGTAATAATTATGGTCAATGGTTTACTAGCAGAGGCAATTTTAGCTTGGCGTAGATATCCTAGTTTTAAACACAAAATATTATTAATTACCGCTCCTCTAGTTATCTTAATTATTAGCCATGTATTAGGTTTTTATTTATATCAAATACCTGTAAGTAAAGATAATTTAGCACCATTAAAAGTTGGTATCATTCAAGGCAATATTCCCAATGAAATCAAGCTATTTTCTGAAGGTTGGCGTAGGGCGATCGCTGGCTACACTTCTGGCTATCAAAGATTAGCTAAACAAGGGGTTGATGTTGTTCTCACTCCTGAAGGAGCATTACCTTTTTACTGGGAGGATATTATTAATGATTCTAGTTTTTATCAGGCTGTAATTGCCGAACAAGTTCCTGCATGGGTGGGAGCAAACGGTAGAGACGGCAACAGCTACACCAACAGTATCTTTACCCTAACAGCGGACGGTCAAACCTATAGTCGCTACGATAAGTATAAACTTGTTCCTTTAGGGGAATATATTCCTTTTGAATCAGTTGTCGGTAAATTAATCGATCGCCTATCGCCGTTAAATGCTCATCTGGCAGCAGGTAAACCAAACCAAATCTTCGATACTCCTTTTGGTCGTGCCATAATTGCTATCTGTTACGAATCAGCATTTCCTCAGCATTTTCTGCGCCAGGCACAAGCAGGGGGCGAGTTTATTATTACCGCCTCCAATAATGCTCATTATAGTAAAACTATGCCCACCCAACATCATGCCCATGATGTCATGCGGGCGATAGAAAGCGATCGCTGGGCTGCTAGAGCAACTAATACAGGGTATAGTGCGATCGTCGATCCTCACGGCAAGACTCTGTGGATTTCCGCCATAGATCGCTATGTCATTCATGCAGATACTATTTATCGTCGGCAAAACAAAACGCTATATGTGCGTTGGGGAGATTGGTTAACACCGACATTAATCTTATTTAGTGGGTTATCAATGTGGTGGAGTCAGATTCGCTCTAATTCAACCTAAATTTTAATTTGAATACTTAGCTTTTAACTTCAACGATCGCCAATTCGTCAAAATCGTGCAATCTTCTCAAATAATTTTGTAAATTAGCTAAATTTATGGAGTCTACAAAAAGATATTATGTAGCAATGCCATATTTATCGATCGTTATATATGTCTTCTGAATCCCCCAGTCATTGTTCTGAGGATGAGAATCCCAATCAGACTGATGCAGACTTGTTTTTGCGACTACAAAATGGCGAAACCGATGCTCTAGCTATTTTGTATGATCGCCATGCTGCCTTAGTCTATGGGATAGCATTGCATTTATTAACTAATACAACCGAAGCAGAAGACTTAACTCAAGATATTTTTCTGATTCTAACTAAGCAATCCGCCTACGATCCTCAGCGAGGAAGTTTACGCACATACCTAAGCATTTTAACGCGATCGCGCGCCTTAGATCGCCTGAGAACCAGCACCAGAAGACAACAAAAACTTCGTTATCAAGCAGTCAATGAACATGAGCAAGTATTGTTTATAAATCCCATCGAAGAGGCTGCTCAATTAGAACGATCGCAAGAAGTTCTCGAGGCTTTAGAACAGCTATCAACAAAAGAACGAGAAGTATTAAGAATGGCGTACTATCAAGGATTAAGCCAGGCAGAAATTGCGACAAGATTAAGTACGGCTCTGGGAACAGTGAAGTCGAGAACCCGTCGGGGTTTACTTAAATTACGTCAGGCTCTAAGCAATTCTAGGAGGCAATCATAACATGTCAACACTACCTCCAGAATGCGAACAGTTATTAGTTTCGGGATACGTATTGGGCAATTTGAGTCCTGCCGAAGCTTTACTGTTTAACGAAATGTTGGCTGATAATCACCAGCTTGCTGAACAGGTTGAAGCAATGCAGCAGACATTAGATCTGGTCTATAATCCCCATCAAGTGCCTCCCCCTGATAGTTTACGAGAGCGCATTTTAGCTGTGGCTAATACTCAACAGATAGCGCCTACAGCAAAACCCTCAAGTAAGATTAGAGCGACTACATCTAGCAAATTATCAAAAATATTCGGAGCGATCGCGCTATTGACAATCGCCTTTTTAAGTATTGCCAACTATCGACTGTGGCGTTCTGTGCAAACGGCAGATATAGCCAAAGTGAGCGATCAAAAAACCTATTTACTTGAGGGCAAAGATTTCCCTAGAACACAAGCCAAGCTGATAGTTAATCCTAATCAGTTGAAAGCTACTTTGATTGCCCAAAACCTACCTCCCTTACCTCCAAATAAGGTCTATGCATTATGGACAGTGGTGGGCAAAGATGTTCCCTATACTACCGATCAAAAAGGCGCGATTTTGACCGCCGTTTTTCAGGTGAACAAGGCAGGAAATTTTGCCCAAGAAGTTGCTGTACCTCAACCCCATCTTGAATCAAGAACGATTAAGAAAATTGCTCTGACTGTGGAAGATATTTCTGCACCACAAAATCATACAGGTTCAATTTTTATGGCTACGGGAGATTAGTATAACCTGAGTTCGGGATTAGCTCAAATCCTTATTTTGAAGGTATTTAAAAAATACTATTTTCCGTTCTTCTTTCATAGTAGAGTTGCATCCAAACTATCTCAAAAGCTTGGAGCTTAGAGCTTACAGCTTACAGCTATCTCCACCAATTAATCTGCTTAACCCGAACTCAGGTTAGTATAGTCATTCTGACGGGGTGACGACCTCCAAAATCTATAAATTACCAGCAATTTAGCGTAATTTATAACTTACATGGTAATACAACCAATATTTTGTGCAAAGAATAAAGATTGAGAATAATCTTTAGCTAAATCAATTTCTTTGAGTTCCCACCCATATTCAAAGATCTCGTCTATTGGCAGCATCTTTCCTTCAGTAGTCATAAACTTATGATCTTTAGTGGCGTGGATAGTTACTCCGTTGTCTAAAGTATAGGCAAATATTTCTTGTTGACCGCGATCGTGCCATTGGACTATTGGTTGAGTATAGACAAAACCGTTTTGATCGATAGTGTAAACATTACATTCAATCTGTTCGCTCACTATTTTGCCAATCGGCAATGCGCCATATTCCACGGTTTGAATTTCCGTATCGTAACTTAAACAGTATTCGGCAAATTTAAGCATCTGCTTAAATAAATCTTCAGCAACCGCCTGGGACACACCATTTTTAGCTGAACCATCGATGAATTTTTCAGTATGCTTTTTCATTTCATCAACTTTCTTTTTACCCATTGCCCGCCTGAGCAAATCCGCTTCTCCCAAAGAATAGCCTGCTAACTCTTGAGCAATTTTCATAATTTGCTCTTGATAAACCATTACGCCATAGGTTTCTTTGAGAATTGATTCTAGTAAAGGGTGTTGATAACTCACTTTTTCTCGCCCGTGTTTGCGATCGATAAAGATGGGAATCAGACCTGCATCCAATGGGCCAGGGCGATATAGCGCAGAGATAGAAGAAAGATCTTCAATGCCAGAGGGTTTTAAGTCTCTGGTAATTTGCTTCATGCCGTCGGATTCTAGTTGAAAAATTCCTTCTAGATTTCCTGCGCGGAATAGCTTATGGGTTTCTTGAATATCTGCGGGTAATTTCTTTTGCTTGCCTTTAGCAATAATCTCTAGGGCTTTCCTTTCATCTAAAGGTATTTGATCTAAATCTAAAGTTATTCCTTTGGTTTTCTGCACTAAACCTGCTGCACGCTGAATAGTGGTGAGGTTTTTTAAGCCCAGAAAGTCCATCTTCAACAGACCCATTGCCTCAACATCTTCCATATAGTATTGAGTAATGACCGACCCATCATTATTTTTCTGTAGGGGGACAATTTCATCCAAAGGTTGCGAAGAAATGACTACTCCCGCAGCATGAACTCCAAAGGTTTTATTCGTCCCTTCGATCCGAATTGCCATATCAACCCAATTGCGAATTGTGACTGAACCCACTTCTTTTTTATTGTCGTCATAAACGGGGATAGTTTCGTGTTCGTAAGCCTGTTTGAATGCCGGTTCAGGGGTTTTATCGGAGATCATTACGTTGAGTTTAGTAGGTTTACCTCGCACCACAGGAATCATTTTGGCAATACGATTTTGATCGCCAAAGTCCACCCCCAACACCCGCCCCACATCTTTTAGTACCGCCTTGGAAGTCATGCGGTTAAAAGTGATAATTTGGGCTACGTTTGCCTCACCATACTTTTGCGTGACGTATTTAATCATATCGGCACGGCGATCTGGGCAGAAATCCGTATCTACATCGGGCATAGATTTGCGTTCTGGATTAAGGAAGCGCTCAAACAGCAAACCGTGATGTATGGGGTCAATGTTAGTAATTTTCAGGCAATATGCCACCAAAGAACCCGCAGCACTCCCTCGACCAGGCCCTACAGGAATATTATTATCCCTAGCGTATTTAATATAGTCCCAAACGACTAAAAAGTAAGTGGAAAAACCTTTTTCCTGCATCACCCTCAGTTCAACTTCGATTCGCTGCATATATTCAGCAGGAACTTCATTGTGATTGCGACATTTGAGTCTTTCCAGCAAACCTTGACGAGTAACTTCTTCTAAATAACTATTGGCGGTATGCCCCGCAGGTACTGGATAATCGGGTATACGAGGCTCACCCAAGATATTATAAGGCTCAATTTTATCAGCTACCTCAACAGTAGTCGCGATCGCCTCGGCAATTACTTCATCTTCTAAATGATCACGGAATAATAACCTCATTTCAGCTGCCGACTTGAGATACTCTGTCCCGCTATAGCGCAGCCGTTTTTCATCAGTAATCCGCTTTTGGGTCAAAATACACAAGAGGGCATCATGGGCTTCTACGTCATAACAGGAAATAAAGTGGGAATCATTGGTGGCAACGATCTTAATTCCTAACTTACGAGCAATTTTGACAATTGCCACATTCACCATGCGATCTTCTGGCGAACCATGATCCTGGATTTCTAAGTAATAATCCTCACCAAATACATCTTGATACCATTTAGCAACCTCTTCAGCATGAGCAAAATTTCCTTGTAAAATTGCCTGGGGTACTTCTCCTCCCAAGCAAGCGCTAGTAATAATTAGTCCTTCATGATATTGCTTGAGCAGTTCTTTGTTAATACAAGGACGAGCAAAGATGCCGCTACCCTGATAGCCTTTGAGATGGGAAATCGTGGTTAGCTTGACCAGATTTTTGTAACCTTGGGTATTTTTTGCCAGTACTACCTGATGATACTTGCGGTGGCGTTTTTTCTTCTCGGTAATATTGACCTCAATGTCGCCGTTGATCACATACATCTCGTTGCCAATGATGGGCTTAATCCCTTTGCGACGACACACTTTAATCAATTCGATCGCCCCATACATGACCCCGTGATCTGTAAGAGCGATCGCTGGCATGTCCAATTCTAAACAGCGATCGACTAATTGCGGAATCTGAGACGCGCCATCAAGTAAGCTATAGTCGCTATGAATATGTAAGCCAACAAAAGACATAAAGCAGTAATTAGGGAACAGTAGGCAGATTTTAATTATCGATGATTTGTTCTAGTTCTGGGAATGAGGAGTAAGAATATTTAAGGTTTTGGTTGAAGGGAGGGTAGTAGCTAAAAAACTCGTTACTCTTGACGAGTTACTCCCAGCTTGTTAACCAATCATTAATTGACAACCAAGGGATTGAATAGAGATGTTCAAAAGTCCCATCAAGTAAATTTTATTCATTTTGACAAACAGTACATCAAGTTTTGATAAACTTTTTCCCTAGCTATTTACTCTCATGAAAATTGCTAATCGCGATCAATCTAAGTATAATCAACACCTTACTTAAATATTTCAGCAAAATCTTCAAAATTAGCAGTTTTTCTTATCACTAAAGACTATGGTAATATAAATGTATTCTCGGTATTTGCCTAAGCGAAAATACTGATAGTAATTGTCTTTTATTGGTTGATTTAAGATGTCTTTTGCAATATTAGGAAAACTCAGCAAAATTTTATCGATGCTTTCTCCTTTTATTGTCTTAGCGGGGATCGTAGTTTTACAGAGTCAAGAATACAAAAAGTCAGTACAAAAACTCAATGATGCTGATTACCTAGCACAAGAACAAGAGCATGTAAAACGAGTTGATTGGCAACAACGAACATCTCACCTAGACTTTGATAATCTCAAAGCTAATTGGACATATTTAGACTTTATTCAATATTTTGGCAATGGGAATGCCAGAGAAACTATCGGTTATGAACTAGTCCCAGAGTACTTTGAAACCATAACTAATATTGATCCTCGTTTTACCAGCGCTTATCTTAATCTTTCCATCGCCAATTCGATGTATGCAGGATATCCAGAAAAAACGATCGCTTTAATGGAAGAAGTATTAAAATCTGTAGATCCCAAATCAGAACAGGCTGCCTTACTGTGGACTTCCAAAGGGTTAGATGAACTATTATTTATGGGAGATAAACAAGCGGCGATCGAGTCTTATCAAATGGCGACAAAATGGCAGTCTTTAACCGAGACAAAGCAACCAAATAATTTAACTATTCAAGATTTAGAATTAGCCTTAAAAGATACTAATGCAATAGATCTCAAACAAGCGCAGATCAGAGCTTGGTCTACTGTCTTAGCTTACGTTAAAGACATACCTAGACAGCGAGAAATCATGGCTAAAATTTCCCATCTTAAAACAGAATTAGTAGTTTTAGAACAAGCTGATCATCCTCAGCCTGAAATAACTTTTTCTAACTCTAATTAATTGAGGACAGAACTAGCTAACCAATAAATTAAGGGAGATAAAGCGATCGCTGGTAACAAAGAAGCTACTCTGATCTTAGCTATTTCTAACAAATTACAGCCAATTGCCATAATCATTAGACCACCAATTCCCGTAATACTTAGCAAGTAAGGATTATGTTCCGCTTGGGCTACTTGAACTACATTACTACCAACTAAACCAACTATTAAAGATAAACTTCCTTGATACAACAAAATAATCAGGGCTGAAAAACCAACTCCCACACCATAAATATTGGCCAGGGCAACCGAAATAACTCCGTCCATGGTTGCCTTTAAAATTAATAGAGTATCATCGCCCCTCAGACCATTATCAAAACTACCAATTAGCGTCATCGGCCCAACACAAAACAACAAACTACTAGCTACAAATCCTTCGGTAAATAATCCTTGACCTTTAAATTTGCGCTTGAGCCAATTTCCCAATGCAGTCAAGCTTTCTTCAATTCCTAATAACTCCCCCAAAACACCACCGAAAGCGATCGCCAATAGACCTAATACTGCACCATTAATTCCTCCCGCCTGAACTTGCCCCATACTGTTTGCCATGGTGATACCAATCCAGAGAGTCAGTAAACCAATCCCTTGAGTGATAATCGTCTGTATTTTTACGGCAAGACGATCTTTGAGTAGTAAACCCAAACTAGTTCCTAAAAGTACCGTGAAAACGTTAATCCAAGTGCCACTAGTTTGATCCCAGAAACCTAAATTAGTCATAGTCCTGATTATGAGCTTACTGAAGTGGGAGTTGAGATATGTTCTTCAGTGGAAATACTATTTCTTTTCAAAGCTGCTCGAACTAACCCTAAAAATAGTGGGTGGGGATTATTTGGACGAGAACGAAACTCTGGATGAAATTGAGTCGCGATAAAGAAAGGATGACTGGGCATTTCAATTATTTCTACCAAACGTCCATCAGGAGATGTTCCGCTGATCTCGTAGTTGGTTTCTAATAGCAGGCTGCGATAAGCATTATTAAACTCATATCGATGACGATGACGCTCATAAATCACTTCATTTTGATATAGAGAGTAAGCTAGAGTATCTGATTTTAAACGACAAGGATATATTCCTAGACGCATAGTACCCCCTAGATCGATGACATCTTGTTGTTCGGGTAAAATATTAATCACGGGATTAGCTGTTTCCGAGTCAAATTCGGCGCTATTAGCATCCGCTAGTTTTGCTACATTACGCGCCCATTCAATTGCACAACACTGCATTCCCAGACACAAACCCAAAAAGGGCAAATTGGTCGAACGAGCATATTCAATCGCTGCTACCTTACCGTCTACCCCGCGAATACCAAAGCCACCAGGGACAATCACAGCACCTACATCATGCAAATACTTAGCTGCGCCATCAGCTTCGATATCTTCGGCACTGATCCAGCGCAGATTAACCTCACAGTCTGCCTCGATCGCTCCGTGTCCCAAAGCTTCTACCACCGATAAATAAGCGTCGCTAAGTCGGATATATTTACCAACAATCGCCACTATAATCTTAGTGCGAGGGGAATTCATCTTAATCACTAAGCTGCGCCAGTCTTTTAAGTCTGGTTCTCGCTGTTCAAGCTGTAATAATTCGATGGTTCTTTGGGCTAATCCTTCCTGTTCTAAAATGAGAGGCACTTCATAAATGGTACTGGCATCAAGAGAAGTAACGACAGAATTGACCTCTACATCACAAAATTCGGCAATTTTTTCTTTAATTCCAGGAAATAAAGGGCGATCGCTACGACAAACTAAAACATCGGGCTGAATCCCAATAGAGCGTAGTTCTTTGACTGAATGCTGAGTCGGCTTGGTTTTCATTTCTCCCGCAGCGGGTATCCAGGGAATCAGCGTAACGTGCATATAAACAACATTGTTTCTGCCCACATCTTTACGAAATTGACGAATTGCTTCCATAAAAGGCAGAGATTCAATATCCCCTACCGTACCGCCAATTTCTGTCAGCACTACATCTGAGTTGGTATTCTTGGCCACTCGATGAATTCTTTCCTTAATTTCGTTAGTAATATGGGGAATTACCTGAACCGTCCCCCCTTCATAATCTCCTCTTCTTTCTTTGTTAATTACTGCCTGATAAATCGATCCTGTCGTGACGCTATTCAGACGGGACATAGAAGTATCCGTAAAACGTTCATAATGTCCTAGATCGAGGTCAGTTTCTGCCCCATCGTCGGTAACAAAGACTTCCCCATGTTGATAGGGACTCATGGTGCCAGGATCGACATTGATATAGGGATCGAGCTTCAAAATCGAGACGGAATAGTTGCGCGACTTTAACAACCGACCTAAACTAGCTGCTACAATCCCTTTACCGATACTTGAGACTACTCCGCCAGTAATAAACACAAATTTAGTCATAATTCATAATATTTCACCATACTTACTGCTTGATCATCATCGCTAATTTCTCTCAGCCAGATACGGTAGAGTACGGCGCTTAACTGACGCTAGTTGAATAATTTTGCTCTTGATCAACGCTCAGAAAGACAACGCTGACATACGATATACAGACTCATCAGGCAACGTAATACGCAAATTTTAGAGATTAAACTTAACGTCTCCAAGTTAATAACCTTACTGGAAACAGCAAGTAAATACAAGTCCAAACCAGGGGCATTAATAACTATTTTAATCACTATTTTGCCTGAGCTGATTTACTCATTAACTTGCCAGCTAGCAGCCAAGTAATCTCGGATCTCAAAAAAATCATGCCATTGAACATAAGGCTTATTTTCAGTATCCAAATAATGCTTAAGGCGATCGCGAGCAAACACCAAATCCGCAGCCAGAGACATGTTAATATCTGTTACAGAATCGCCGATCGCGATTTTTTCTTCGGCTGAATACTGCGCCATGATGATCGCCTTAGCTACAAACTCCGTATCGCTAGAAATTTCGCAATAAGGCTGCAAAAAATCGCCTGTAATGTCAACTTCTCCTGCATAGATAGCTGTAACGCCAGCCATCAACTGCTGATGTTCTAAAACTGTCTTAACCATGCCTGTTAATCCTCCCGAAATAACCACAAAGGGAATTGTCTGACTATTAAGAAATTCTATAAATTCTTTGAGTCCTGGACGTACTGGTTGCGTCGCCATAAACCTAATTATGGCTGGATAATCGCGGGTGGAAATTGCGCCTAAAATATTGTTCAAACCTTCTTTGAGGCTGATTTTTCGTTGAAAGATTGCGGGTAAAAACTGAGCTGTTGCTTGGGGAGCAAATTTTTCGATGACGCTGACAAAAGTATCTTTAGTGGTAATTGTGCCATCGAAATCACAGAAAACAACTCGTGAAGAATTCATTATTATTAATAGAATGATGAGATCAGCCTAGTTTACTATTGACTCAATAATTACTTAAGAAAATCAAGAAAAATTGCTTGAATTATGAGTAAGAGAATCTGTGACCAGAAAACGCTATGATCTACTCAAAACTTACTTATTGACGATTAATAACTAATATATATTATGGGAGAATCAAAACGCCGTAAATCAGCCTTGGGAGCAGAATATGGTCAAAAGTCTGAGCGAATATTACCCTGGGTGCCAATTACCAAAGCTCAAGCCGAAAAATTTATTAACATAACTAGTAAAGGAGCTTGGATTGGGATCGGCATCATGATTGCTGTTTGGTTTACTGTCAGGTTTATCGGTCCAGCCTTCGGTTTCTGGGAAGTTTATTAAAAAAATCGTCCAGCAAAGCAAAGAAATTTAAAATAGGTATTTAATAGAGCAGGTTAAGAGATGAGCGAACGAAATCCCTACGAACAACTTGGGGTCACAGAAAATTCTTCCTTTGAAGAAATACAGGCTGCCAAAAAAAGGCTTTATGAACAACATGGTCACGATCATACTGTGTTAGAAGAGGTAGAAATCGCTTACGATTCAATCATTATGGATCGCTTACGGTTACGCCAAGAAGGCAAAATCAAAGTCCCTGAAAAAATTCGGTTTCCCGAACGCAATGTCGAAAAAACCTTAAAAGTCCCGCAGCTTCGTAACGACAAGTCTACTGCCTGGCTACAGGATTTAGTAGACACACCCTCTCAAGCAGATATTCTTTGGCCATCAGGCATTTTCTTAACCCTGGCGGCGATCGCTGTCTTTTCTCCAAATACTGGAACTTCGATTTTGCCTCTGTTAATGGCTTTGGGCTTTATTGCCAATATTTACTTCCTCAATCGCAAAGAAGGACGCTCAGGTCGAGCATTCTTGATTAGCTTTATAACTCTGTTTGCTGGAATTGCGCTGGGAACAGGTTTGGGCAACCTATTATTAAATCAGGGGGGAATTTCCGCTCTAGATCAGAATCAGTTGGCTTCTACCGCGACTTTCTGTTTGTTTTGGGTAGTAAGCTGTTTTTTACGCTAGTTTGCTTGATTTGGTCGTTAGCTTTGCTAAAAATTAGGGAGAAAATTGGTTTTCTCCCTAGTTAAAATTTTGGCTGAGGTTTGTCACCAAGTTCTGATTCTAAGCTAACCAATACTGGCTAAAACATCCGTAGCATGGGTGCTGGTGTTCACATTGCTATCAACCTGAGCAATTGTGCCATTGCCATCGATAATGTAAGTAACACGTTTAGCGTAGCCACCGCCATCAACATCATAAGCTTGGGTAATTGCACCATCACTATCGACTAAAAGTTGAAACGGTAACCCATACTTCTCTTTAAATTTCTGGTGAGAAGCCCGATCGTCTTGGCTGACACCCAAAACCACCATTTCTTGTTCTTGATATTCAGCAAAATTATCGCGGAAGCTTTGGGCTTGTTTTGTACAGCCTGGAGTATCGTCTTTGGGATAAAAATATAGAACAACTGTCTTGCCTCGAAAATCCGACAAAGAGACACTGTTGCCTTCATCATCAACAGTAGTAAACTCTGGAGCAGTAGAGCCAACTGACAATGCCATGGTTAAGATCTCCTAATAAATCTATTTTCCTCTAAACTTTAACGTAATTAGGTTTATGAAGGCTAATAGTCAGCTTCAATAACTTGAGCTTTACCAGGGCTTAATCAGGGTATTGTAAATAAATACTAGTACAATATTTTTTACTGCCTATTTTAAGCCTATTTTAAATTTTTATGAATGATCCAGCTTCCAAGATAGAATCCCGTTCAGGAGTTGAAAGGAGTTTAGACAATGCTTTCTATTGGTCAGCTAAACTTTTAGCATTTGCGATCGCTGGTGTTTTAGTTTGGATTACAATCCAAGTGGCGATCGCCGCCATGCCAGCAATCAAAGAATTTGGTTTAAAATTTTTATTCAGTAGCAGTTGGAATCCTGTCAAAGACCAGTATGGAGTTTGGCCCGCAATTTACGGTACGATCGTTAGTTCGGCGATCGCTTTGGCGATCTCAGTGCCAATTGGTTTGGGGGCAGCCATTTTTCTGAGTGAAGATTATTTGCACCCCGCTATGCAGCGAGTTATTGTCTTCTTAGTGGAATTATTAGCAGCCGTTCCTAGTGTGGTTTATGGTCTATGGGGTATCTTTGTCTTAATTCCCTTTCTCAAAGGTTTTACGCCTTTAAAGGGTCAGGGGATGCTGCCTGCTGCGTTAATTTTGTCAGTGATGATCTTGCCTACTATTGCTGCTATTGCTCGTGATGCCATTACTAATGTCGATATTGGCTTGAGACAGGCTTCTTTTGGATTAGGTGCTACTCGGTGGGAAACAATTATGCAAATAATTTTGCCCGCTGCATCTTCAGGAATTATTGGCGGTATCATGCTGGCTCTTGGTCGGGCTTTAGGTGAAACTATGGCTGTGACGATGTTAATTGGTAATTCTAATCGAGTGGCTGCGTCCATATTTGCTCCCTCTAACACAGTTTCATCTTTACTTGCTAATCAGTTTGCTGAAGCTAGCGGTTTGCAGGTAGCAGCTTTGATGTATGCAGCTTTAATTTTGTTTGTTATTACTCTAGTAGTGAATGTTTTAGCTCAATTATTAGTAACTAGAATGCAGAGAATTTAGATCAATAATTCAGGATCAAAGATAAATCCAATTTAAAATCATGACTTCCCCTCACCTCGAAAAATCAGCTTACGGAGAAATTAGCCTGAAGCGTAATCCAGCTTCCCCTCGCACGCTGTTCGGTTTGGTAATGAGCAGTATTGCTGGTTTATTTACCATAGCTGCAATTGTCCCCCTATTTATTATTCTGAGTTATCTCATTGGCAAAGGAATTAGTTCTTTATCTGCCTCTGTCTTTACTGAATTACCACCGCCTCCATTAGTAGATGGAGGCGGTTTTGGTAATGCCATTTTAGGTACAGTATTGATGGTGGGTATTGGCGCTTTGATTAGTATTCCCTTGGGCATCATGGCAGCTATCTATCTTTCAGAATTCAACGAGGGCAAAGCTGCTGAATGGATTAGGTTTGCCACTAATGTTTTGAGCGGAGTACCGTCGATTATCGTCGGGGTGTTCGCCTATGGCGTGATTGTCCTGACTTTTAAAACTTATTCCGCCTGGGCTGGAGGTTTTGCTCTCTCCATTCTAATGCTGCCAATTATTGTACGGAC
Source organism: Pleurocapsa sp. CCALA 161 (assembly GCF_003003995.1). Classification (GTDB taxonomy): domain Bacteria; phylum Cyanobacteriota; class Cyanobacteriia; order Cyanobacteriales; family Xenococcaceae; genus Waterburya. The sequence continues at coordinate 21,769 of NZ_PVWF01000057.1, forward strand.
AACTGATGAATCCCTTAAACTTGTGCCACAAGATGTGCGTCAGGCTTCTGTGGGCATTGGCGCTAATCAATATCAAACAGTTTTACAGGTGGTGTTACCTGCTGCCTTACCCGCGATTATTACGGGTATTACCTTAGCGATCGCCCGTGCTGCGGGGGAAACTGCGCCATTGCTATTTACTGCCCTATTTACTCAATTTTGGCCCAATTGGGATGCTTTACTCGCAGAACCGACTGCTTCTTTAGCGGTGTTGGTTTACAATTTTGCGATCGTTCCCTTTAAGAATCAGCAGGAATTAGCCTGGGGTGCAGCTTTTATTTTGGTACTGTTGGTTTTATTTACCAGTGTGCTTTCTCGTTTGGCAACGGCGAAACGGACATATTAAATGGAGTTTTTGATTTAAAAGGTGTTTGAATTGGCAATGCTACAGGCTTTCTCATCTTGTTTTACTTTTGGCATTTATACCCCTACGTAATAACGTTAGGACATCTTTGAAACACTACTTCCTACTTACTACTTACTACTTATTAATAGATGTGAGAGAGTCTTCTTGATCTTCTTGCCAAAAGACAATTGTGTCGTCTAGCGGTTTAAGGGTAGTTTGGGGATAATAAAAAGCCAGGATTTTTTCGGCTGACCAACCTAGTTTGGCTAGGTTATAAGAACCATATTGGCTTAAGCCTACGCCATGACCAAATCCACCACCAATAAAACTGTAGCCGTTAAGCTGTTTAGCTTTGTTGTAGATTGGTTCTAAGTAGAAAAAAGTGCTGCGAGGTGGCTCTAGGGCGCTACGAATTTCGTTTTTGTGTAGCTGTAGTTTACCAAGATCGGTTTGAATATTAAGTGCTAAAATTCTGCCAGAGCGCGATCGCTGTTGAATCTCCATTGACTCGATCGTCTTAAATTCTGCCAGAGGATGGCGTGTTTTAAGCAGATATTGACGCAAATCTTGGCTTAAGTCTGCAATACTTCGGTTTTTATGCCAGCGAAATACACCTGTTCTCCCTGTCTCGTTAAATCCCTTGGTTAAGCTAATAAAATGGCGAAAGGTTTGCTCATTATCTAGAGGATATTTCAGTAAATCCCAAACTGGCTTAGGGGCATCAATTACAGGCTGGAGATATGGGCGTTCAGTACCGTTCCAGGTATCCTCAAAGCTGGCGGTAACTCCCCCAGTGGTCGAAGAATAGAGTGCATCGATTAACTCATTATCATAGGTGAGAACTAATCCTGCGGTTTTAGCGATCGCGCGATCGCTGATTGGGTTGGTATCTTTTAGACCGTAATATACCTGGCAATGAACTGTAGCACACAATTGATAGTCATCAACTTGAAAGCGTCTCAGGTTGCGTAGAGCATAGGTACGAGCAATAATGCTTTGTGCCGCTACCGCTTGAGGAGGAGCGTTAGGGCCGATTTCGTGGGGAACAACCCCCCGTAGATAAGTTTCTAGAGGAACTTGGTTAACTAGGGTAAATTCGCCGTGAGCATTGGGCTGAAGTCTTAAACTGCCTCCATACAACCTCTCTTCTTCGGTCTTTTCAGTGGTGTTAACCTTGACTAAGTTTTTACCGCTGCTAATTTCCACCTCATCCTGATTATATTTTTGTCCCTCAATTTCCCAGACAATATCAGGTTTTTGAGTCAGAATTTTGGTATCTAGATAGGGATCTTCATAACCATTGGCTTTTAAACTGTGTAATAGCCAACGACGAATCAAAGGAGTTTGATAAACATCTCGTTTTGCCCAAACTTGCCAGCGTCCAGGCTGCGCCACCTCGACCTCTATTCCGAGCCTCTGCCAAGATTTAGCGCTATCTTCCGCTGTTTCAAAAGTCGAGCGATCGCTCAAAATCAGTTTTTCAGCTAGCTTGGGCTGAGATAAACGGGTCGAATTTACTTTCAATACTACCTTTTGAGTCTTAATCGGTGCAGCTTTAGATTTACCAGGAAAACTCACCTGTAAAGTATCTCCTGGCGTACTTTGAATTGTAACTTTCTTAATTTCAGGATCGCCATCGATCATTGGTGCAGCACCCAAACGTTGAATAATGCCGATTTCTAATGCAATATCCTGAGCTTTTTTTTCAGCAGCGATCGCCGAAGGCGTGGTAAAGCCAATCGCCGATTGGCAACTACCAATCCCGATTAAAAAGACACCCAGATAAATCGTTATTTTAAACATTATTCCTCTTAGAGCTAAAAGCTAATAGCTAGAAGCTAATAGCTAAAAACGATATCACTATCAATTCATGTTTTAAATCAGCAACACCTGACTTCCTAATCTTCTTCAAAAATCTCAATTAAAGTTTCTCCCTCAATCATGCGCTTGGCAGCCTTGAGCAAATCTTCTTCGACATAAGGTTTGACAAAGTAGCCGTTAGCTCCACGAGCAGCGGCTATTTTACGCATTTTTTGCGCTCCACGGGAAGTCAACATAGCGATCGGTAAAGAGGCTAATTTCTCATCACTTTGAAGCTGCAAGAGCAGTTCTAAGCCGTTCATCCGCGGCATTTCAATGTCACAAAAAGCGATATCACACTCTAGACCATTACTGAGTTTATCCCAGGCTTCCTGACCATCTCTAGCTTGTTCCACTCGATAACCAGCGTTTCTAAAGGTCATCGAGAGCAGTTCTCTAACAGTCACTGAATCATCAATAATTAGTACTAAAGGAGCATCTTTGAAAACACTGTCGGATTGATTAATTCGGTTAGCTTTGTCGTTGGTAGATTCAGTTTCTTTATTGGCTTGATTAATCTCAATGAGATGTTTTGCCACATCCATCAAGTCTTTCTCAGTATAAGGTTTGGTTAGATAAGCCTTGGCTCCTAAATCATTGGCTATTTGACGGTGTTTATCTGCACCACGAGAGGTCAACATTGCTACAGGAATAGACTTTAGCTTGCTATCTTGATGGAGATTAGACAGCAATTCTAAACCGTTCATCCGCGGCATTTCAATATCACTAAAGATCATGTCACACTCTAAACCACCACGGAGTTTATCCCAAGCTTCTTGACCATCCCTAGCTTGCTCTACCCGATAACCAAGTTTATTAAAACTCATTGAGAGCAACTCGCGAACAGTAATGGAGTCATCCACCACCAGTACCATCGGTTCTTGCTGAACGCTTTCTACCTGTGCTTGTTTGACATCTCCAGCACCAGCCAAAATATTAAAGCCTATTTCAATCGTTCTCTTACCTTGAGCAATTTCAATTAGCTCCAAAACATCGCCAATGGGCATAATTGAACCATCGCCCAAAACCGTAGCTCCTGCAATACCTGGTGGTTTAGCAATTGGGCCGTCGATTTGCTTAATCACAATTTCTTGCTCGGCTCTAACTTCATCTACTTCGATCGCCAGGAGATTGTCTAAGCTACGTAAAATGACTACAGAAACTGTATCATCGTTATTTTGATTAACGTTATAAGTACCTGCACGACGAATTAGACGATTGTAGTTCAGCAGACTATTGAGCGGTCTTAGGGGCAAAAGAGTGTCTTGCCAAGAAATACAGCGCACTCCATTGGCATTAGTTTGAATATCACTGGGTAAATATTCTTTGGTGTCTTCCACTCCATCAATCGGGAAAGCAATCTGACTATTATTATCAACACAGATTAAAGCCTTGCAAATACTTAGCACCAGAGGCAGTCGAATGGTAAAGATTGTGCCTTTACCCACCTGTGATTCCGTACTGACCGAACCGCGAATTTTTTTCAGATCAGTATTGACTACATCCATACCCACACCGCGACCAGCAAAGTCATCTGCCTCATCCTTGGTGCTAAATCCTGGATGAAATAGCAGTTCATATACCTGTTGCTCGGTTAAATTTTGTGCCGCAGCCCAGCTAATCAGCTTTTTCTCAACTGCTTTCTTTTTGACTATTTCTGGGTTAATTCCTGCTCCATCATCTCTGACGGTAATGACGGTTTGATTACCTTGAATAAACGCCTGAATATAAACATTGCCAGCTTCGCTCTTTCCTTGTTTGAGTCGGACTTCTGGCTGCTCAATACCATGAGAAATAGCATTATTCACCAAATGGGTCATAGGATTATAAATATGCTCGACAATCATTTTGTCAATTAGCACATCTTTTCCTTCAACATGAAGGTTAGTTTGTTTTTTCTGCTTGCGCGAAATATCCCGAACTGCACGAGGCAAGCGGTCTGCTGTCTGTCCAAAAGCGACCATCCTGGAGGAGTTCATCCCATCTTGAAGCTGACTAGTTACCTGACGGAACGTTTGAGCGACTTTATCAGTTTCGTCAACTACAAACTGAATATCCGATGCTGCTTCTCGGACTCGAACAATCAATTCAATAATATCTTGGGAGAGTAGGTGAAAACCATTAAAGCGATCTAGCTCCAAAGCGTCTAATCCTTGCTCTTGGGGTTTCTCCTCCACCCGACTTGATACCCCCGCAGGAAGAGGAGAGTTAGCGCGAGACTGGCGGCTAGCCATTAAAGCACCCTCTAAAAGCGATCGCTCATATAGGTCATGCATTTTTGCTCCAGCTTCTCCTAGAGAGTTGACATGACCTAAGAGGTTATCGAGGAAGCGACGCAATCTTTCCTGGTCATCCTCTAGTCGATTACGCTTAACTACGAGTTCTCCGATCAGGTTATTGAGATCATCTAATTTACGTACTGAAACCCGCATGGTCTGGTCAAAAGCTGGCGAGGCAGAGGCATCGGGCGTATCAAGCTTGGCTACAGAGGGTTGCGCTTTTGGAGTAGGTGGGGGAGTGATAGCTATCGGTTCAATCTGGGGATCATTATCTAACAATGAATCTAGATCGAGTGAATCTGAAGAATCTATAGAACTGGCGAGGGAGTCTAGATTAGCTACAGGTTCTATCACTAAATCATCTAGAGATTCGTTGTTTGCTGAGGATAACAAATCATCTAAATCGTTCCCCAGGCTATCTAACCCGCCGATAGGTTCTACTACTAAATCATCGAAAGATTCGTTGTCTGTTGAGGATAATAATTCATCTAAATCGTTCCCCAAGCTATCTAACCCTTCATCGGCTAAAGCAGCTAGTGAGTCAGAATCTTCTTGGATATCTTGCAAGCTATCAATTGCTAAATCTGGTTCTGCATCAAGATCCAGCAAATCTGCTTCACCCAAATCAGCTAAGTTCATTTCGACTAGAGGTTCTGATGATAGCTCTAATGCTGAATTATTTAGGACATTCTCAAGATTATCAAGCTTCAATTCATCATCGTTGTCGGCAATAGAGGATTGATCTATATTCTCCATCGTCATTTCTGATTTAGCTTCAACTTCTGGTTCTAAAGACTCGGCTAAATTAGCGATCGCTTCATCTGGCTCAACTAATAATAAATCATTAGAGCTATCTGACCAACTGGTTTCAACTACTATATCCTCGTCCTCAGCTAAAGACTCGACCAGAACTTCTTCATCCCAATCATCTGGTCCATCAGCATTTACAGCTGGTAAATCTGGTTCAGATTCTAATTCAGTTGAATCTAGATTACGAAAATCCCAATTATCTAGATCTAGATCTACGGGAACGCTCTTCTTGCGTTTGGGTAGACTATCATTACGCTCCAAATCTAGGTTGTTTAGAGCTTCCGCATCGTTTTTAGTTGCGGTTTCAGCAGAGATAAATTCGGTGACAATCTCAGCATCTTCATCATGAATTGTTTTCCATAAATCTATTGAATTTTCTTCTGACTGCTGGTTAGCACCAGAAGTTGACAATGATTCATCGAAATTGTCATTCGCATCGATAGGCTTATCTTGACTGTTCATACTTAGTTAGAAGTTTTAACTGAAATATTGCTGAATTGCTTAACCTTGGCTGGTAGGATAACTCGATTTGGTTCGTACAAGTAGTTAGAAGTCTACTTGAGAATTTAAAATTAGAGTTTTGTAAATTTTAAATTAGAGGTTATAGAAAAATTTTTGAGTAAAACATAAGTAAGTTTAGTTAATTATTTTAATCTGAATTATATAGTTAGCTACACAGGATCTAGTTTGCCCAAAATTTAAATGTCAAATATAAATTTAGTGATTCAAAATAGAGTTGCTTATAATCATCTGTGATGTTTTGTTTCTTCACGCTTTGAGCGACATCATTTTAAGAGCTTTAAATACCATTTATTTAGCCTATATGAGAGAATCTACTGCAACCTTATTGATTTCTTGTCCCGATCGCCCAGGATTAGTCGCTAAAATTGCTAATTTTATTTATGCTAATGGGGGCAATATAATTCATGCCGACCAGCATACGGATTGCGCTACAAGTTTATTCTTGATTCGCATTGAATGGCAACTCATCGGCTTTAATTTACCTCGTGAAGCGATCGCCATGGCTTTTTCGGCGATCGCCAAACCTCTTCAGGCTAGTTGGCAACTACACTTTTCTGATACTAAACCAAAGATTGCTATTTGGGTAACAAAACAAGATCATTGTCTTTGGGATTTGCTTTGGCGATATCAAGCTCATGAGTTACCTGGTCATATTGCTTTAATTATCAGTAATCATCCTCATTTGGAAGCGATCGCTAAACAGTTTAAACTCGATTTTTATCATTTGCCGATAACTAAAGAAAATAAAGCAGAACAAGAAGCTAGACAACTAGAACTTTTGGCGCAGTATCAAATAGATTTGGTGGTTTTAGCTAAGTATATGCAGATTCTTTCCCCAGATTTAATTAATAATTTTCCGCAGATTATTAATATTCATCATTCGTTTTTACCTGCTTTTTCTGGCGCAAAACCTTATCATCGCGCTCACGCCCGAGGAGTTAAGATTATTGGAGCAACGGCTCATTATGTTACGCCAGATCTTGATGAAGGACCAATTATTGAACAGGAAGTGGTGCGAGTAAACCATCAGGATACGGCTCAAGATTTAGTCCGCAAGGGTAAAGATTTGGAACGACTAGTGCTATCTCGCGCCGTGAGACTTCATCTGCAAAATCGTATCCTAATTTACGACAATAAGACTGTTGTTTTTAGCTAATTTAACCAATTTTCACCCAATCAATCCTAATTCTAATATGACTTCCAGTAAAAGCACGGCAAAACGCTCTATTCGACCTCGTAAACAATTTGGCCAGCATTGGTTGAGGGATGAAGAAATCTTAGAGCGAATTATTATGGCTGCGGAATTAACCAAAAGCGATCGCGTTCTCGAAATTGGGCCAGGAACAGGTAGTTTAACCAGCCGACTACTATCGATGGTTTCTGCTTTGGTGTCAGTAGAAATAGACCGTGATTTATGTAAAAAACTAGTACATAAATATGGTGAGCAAGATAATTTTCTCTTGATTCAAGATGATTTTTTAAAATCAGATTTAGCATCTTTTCTGCAAGATTTCCCTAAGTTTCAAAATCCCCATAAAGTAGTTGCCAATATTCCCTATAACATTACAGGGCCGATTATTGCCAAGCTACTCGGCAAAATTGCGACTCCTGCACCCCAGCAGTATGAATCGATTGTGCTATTAGTTCAAAAAGAAGTGGGCGATCGCTTAGTAGCTATTCCTGGTAGCAAAGCATACGGCGCATTATCAATTCGAGTACAGTATTTAGCTAGTTGCGAACTAATTTGTGATGTTCCTGCTAAATCTTTTTATCCTCGACCTAAAGTAGATTCAGTAGTCATTAAATTAACTCCTAGAATTCTCCCAGATCCTGCTCATAATCCAAGGCAATTGGAGACATTATTAAAACTAGGTTTTGCCAGCCGCCGTAAGATGTTACACAATAATTTGCAAAGTCTAATTAAAATTGCCGAGCTTACTCCCATTCTGGAGAAACTTAATTTCAATCCTCAATGTCGTGCTGAAGATTTGAGCTTAGAAGAATGGATTTTATTAAGTAATAATATTAATTGTTAGGACAAAATTAAGAAAGTTTCTTGCCTGTTGTCTTGGTGCGCGTTCCCATGCTGGGGAAACCCCAGCGGGGTCGTTTACATCGCATAGTTTGATGCACCGCTTTTTCTTCAAATCATCAAATACAGAGATCGCATCATCAATATGCTTGATAATATTCCATACTCCGTGCTGAAAGTCACGCCAGAATTATGACTTCTTACTCTTTAACTGGTTGCTTCATGCGCTCCTCAATCTCTTCTAAAGTTTTGAGTAGAATCCTCTTGGCTTGTAAATTCCAGCCCAATTTTTGAACGTTGATAGCGATGGGAATGCCGATAGCTGGCGCGAGGAAATCAACAGGCTGGCGTAAGGAAATGCCAAATAATAATCCTAATCCCGCAATTCCCCAAAAGGGCAAGGCTACCGTCTGCCGCTGCTCTTCAATTAGCTTACCAAAAAGACCTTTCGGCATTAATTCTAATAATTCTGCTTTGACTTCCTTTTGTTCTTTAGGGGTAACAGAAATACCAATTTTGCGCCTTAATTTTTCAATCTTGCGAGCATCGCTACTGTATACGGCTAGCTCGTCTTCAGCCATAGCGATGAGGCGTTCTAATTGCACGTTTTTGCCGTCCATTATGTTGATAATATTTTTTATAGTGTTGTGAACATTATAAATTAAGCCGTGTAGCAATTTTAGAGTATTTAGTTGAGGATACTCGGCGAAAAATTCACCGTACAGATATTTAGACACCTAATTTGGCATTACATAAAGCGATTAGGCTTCGCCTACCCTACGGATCGCCTGATCGATGATTTGCTGACGATCTAACTTAACTGCTAATTCTTCTATACTGAGCTTGCCTTCAAAAGCTTCATAGGCTGCCTCCTCCATCGCGTCATCAAATGTTTCTGCAAACATCGTCGCGATCGCTTCTGGTTTAGCGTAATAGCCTCCAGACTTTCTTCTTTTGTTAGTTTTGTTGATACCTTTGACGGAGTTGGAAATAGATCTATTCCAAAAGCTAGTAGTTCTTTGTTCGGCTTCTTGCTTAATTAGGTGCATCAAAAGAATCACCATGTAGCTTTCTATTTTATTTAACTTGTCTTCAACGGACATTTCTTCTAGCTCATTAACTATTTTTAAAGCTCCCTGATAATCCTGTTCTTCTATCCTTTTTCTCAGTTCCTGTAGTTCAAACATTAATCTTGCTGCTCGATCAACTTTATAAATATTCTACTTATAGCTTATAGCTTTGCTCGTTTACGCGGCTCTGAAATGTCCTATGATAATCAGCATTAAACAACTTCATTATTTAAATGATTATTTAAATGAATTTTTCTCCTCAACTGACTGCACTAGCTGGCTATTTAGCTGGAGAATTTAGTAACCAAGCTCAAGCGATCGCGCAACCCGCTTGGTTCGTTAATTTGCGCCTGTGGATTCGCCCAGTACCTATTTTTACTGACGATAGCATTACTTTATTTGCGGAACAGGCTAACATTCTTAAGCTTGAGCAGCCTTATCGTCCGCGAATTTTGCGTTTAACAGAGCGAGAAAATGAAAATATTGAAGTGGAATTTTATATGTTTGAGGATCTGGCTACTGCTAGAGGCGCGGGACAAAATAAAGATTTCATTGCCCAGATTACCCCCGATAAAATTAAGTTTTTACCCAACTGTACTCTTAAGGTTGCTACTCAGGAATTAGGTGACGGAAAATACTGTTTTGCCACTACTCCAGTAACCAATGAACCCTGTAGCGTTACTTATCAAGGTAGTACTTTTCAGGTTTTTCTGGGCTTCAAAGCTACAGCCAACGAGCTACTGACTTATGACAAAGGTATCGATCCTGCAACTGGAAAAGGAACTTGGGGTGCGTTAATGGGTGCATATGCTTTTACGAAGCTGCAAGATTTTGCTCAAGAATTAAATCTGTAACAATTATTGTGGAGTTGCGATTCGGATGAAGATGAATAAAATCTGGTTATTGTGGGAAATTCCGTTAGCTTGCTTATCTTTTTTATTTAATAAGATAGTTAAATTCGCGATCGGCAATTTGTTTACGGTTTATCTGGCACTGAATAAAAAGAAGGCTTCCCAGTGGCGCGTATTGTCGGCGAAGATGATTAAAGCGCCTTTGATTTTACCAGTTCTGATGACCAAAGGCCCAAGGTGGAACACTCACGCCATTATTGGTACTTTAGGGCCATTTAAAGTTACAGAGGCGATCGCTATTGATACGAAAACTGCTAATCAATCTGCTCGTTCTTGGATTGCAGTAGTGTATAGTTTTCCTGGATATAAAACCGTTGCCAGCCTCGAATCAGAGCAGTTAGATCCTGCTAGTTCTTGGCAGACAATTAAGTTACCTGCGGGTAGATATTCTCTAGGAGTTCGCTATTATAATCGTGCCGAAATTATTAACTATCCAGCTATAAAAATAGACGAGCAATTGTTTGTTGAACCTTATAATATTCCTAGCGATATCAACAAGTATTACCATGATTTAATTAACGCTAAAAATTGGTTTTACTCCAGCCTGCACTACTATATCTTTACGATCCTGAAGCTGCGTAACTATCTACCAGAATCTTTTGTCCGCAACGAATACTTACCCGTTGGCGCTCCTGCGACCCATTTTGCCTATAATTATTTAGACGCTCAACAAACTCTCCAAATCACCACTGCACCTATAATTATCGAGCAGTTTGATATTTACTTTACTCTTTATGATCGCTCTAGTTTACCTTTAACTTGGTGTATTATTACCGAGCCGAAATATACCCTAGCCCCGCAAGATAAACAAGGTTACTTTTTAGTGAGAATCCGCCCAAAACCTGAGTTTAGCAAGACTGAGATTAAAGTTAAGTCGGCAATATTGGTAGTAGATAGCTCAAATCAGTGTCTAACTATTGAAGATTCTCAGGTCACTCTCGACTCATCCGCCACAGCTATTGTCTAAAATATATCTACATCAACACTTCTTGTCACTAAAGCACCAATGGTACAAGCACCGATTCAACCAAAGACTAAAGATACCCAAGCATTAGCTATCCTGGCTGTCGATCTAATCCGTCAGGCGGGTTGTGAATATGGCGATATTCGGATTTGCCACTATCGAAACCAAAACTTATCCGCGAGAGATCGCTCTTTAAATCGCCTTAGTGACAACGTTAGCTCAGGTTTTGGAATAAGAGTGCTATTAGACGGTGCATGGGGTTTTGCTGCTTCTCATCGCATTACTCCAGCAGAAATCACGCGGAT
>NZ_PVWF01000204.1 GCF_003003995.1 Pleurocapsa sp. CCALA 161
CCTTAAAACCACCATTAGGCTTAGACACGATTAATTTTTCTCGTTTTAACTGACTAATTGCTTCTCTAATCGGGGTACGACTAACTTGTAGCTGTTCAGCTAATTTAGTTTCAATGATTCGTTCTCCTGAAGCTAAATCTCCTTTAAGAATAATTTGTTTCAGACATTGATATACTTGTTGTCGTAAAGACTGGTTTCTCTGAATAGCAATCATACATTTGAGTTTTAACTCATACAAAACTATCAACGATAGTTCAATAAGTTGGCTAATTTAACATACAGTATACAAGATAAGATTTAACCATATTGACTGAGCTTAATAAGAGCAATAAACAACTTCTTGCAACTAAAGCAGGCACATTGATTAAAATCGATTAACTTGACAGGGGGAGAGAGACAAATTTTGCGGAGTCGTAGCAACTAGCTCAACAATACCTTGATTAAACACCCAGTTGTTCATTTCCACGATCGTTTGATTTGGTTGAGTTGAACCTACTCGATCTTTGGCTGCAAGTTTTGGCAAGTGGGAGTTAGCATTACTAAAAATAGGGATCTCATCTACGCCCCAGTCAGTTAATGTTTCTAAATAGGCAATTTCTCCCAAAGGATTATTGGGGATGCCTCCTCGTCCAAGATCGCGAATTCGATCGCCGTTAAGATCTTTGCCGACACCACAACTAGAGCTAATTTGCTCTTCGGCTACTAAAGGAGACTGTTCAATATCATCTGTGGCTAAACGAGAATTAAGATCTAGGGTAGAAATTGCCACATTACCCTGTTTTTGCTCAACTTCTGAACTAGCAGTAATGCGACTACTGGGGTCGACAAATAATCCTTGAGTATCAATAGAAACATTACCACCATTGCCTTGATTAGCATCAGCACTAATGCGATTGAAATTTAACAGCGCCAAATTTTCCGTTTTTATAGTAATATTTCCCCCATTGCCATTTTGGGCTGCGGTGGTAGAAATCGACCCACCATGGTCTAAAATCACTAAGCGATCTGCCAAGATATTGATCGACCCACCTTCCCCTGAACCCGTATTTGCCACAATTTCTCCTTGGTTGTCCAAATTTAGCTCAGAAGTAACAATTTTGATATCCCCTGCATTAGTTAAGCCGTAGTTACTTACAGATATTTGTGCAGCTTGCTCGATAGTTAACTGGGGTGTCTTAATCATTAAACTGCCGCTGTTTCCTCGAGGCTGACGCTCTAATGGTAAACCAGCAACACCTGATGAGGCAGAAAAGCCACTTGCTAGTTGAGTTTCCGAAATATTACCGTTGGGATCTTGCGATCGCAAGATCCCTTGACCAGAAAGAGCGACAGACTCTTTGGCATTAACAGTAATAGTTCCCCCTGAACCTGCTCCTCCTAAAGCCTGAATCTGGCTACCGTTTTCAATTACCAGCTTTCCTGTATTGATGTCAATTTGCCCTCCTGAACCAGTTCCTCCAGTCGAGGTGCTAATAATAGCAGGATTATTATCTCCATCACTAAATAATTTCACTCCATCTGAAGCATCGATCATAATACTTCCCCCTGCTCCCTTACTCAGAGTTCCCGCAGAAATGATTGCGCCATTGCTGACCAAAACTTGAGGTGCTGCGATGATAATATCTCCTCCCACATCAGCGATCGCTTCCTCGTTTAAGCCACTGCGTAAGCCGACTTGAGTTATCAACAAGCCAGCATCCAAATTAATCGATTCTGAAGCTTGGAGATTGATCCTGCTTTTTGTTTGACGGAGTTGATTAAAGTCTAGTATTCCTGAACCTGTAGAGAAATTAATCGTCTTACCCTGAAAGTTAACTTTTCCACTGCTATTAATTAAAGCGCGATTGCTTAAGTCGATATTAGCGAACTTTACATCAGGCTGATAATCAAACTGCCAACCACGCTCATCTGGGTGTAGGGCGATCGCTCCTGATTTGACTCCAGCGATTTCGAGATTACTATTAACAACATTAAGAGTGTTGCGACTGATCGATACATCTCCACCTAATAAAGCTAAAGTGTTGCCAGGCTTGAGGTTTAAACCAGGACTAGTAGAGGTGCGATTACTATTAGGTAGAACTTCAATCGTTCCCCCATTGCCGTATTGCAGCCCGATAGGAGCGCTCATGGTTAATATCGACTCACCTTCTGGTGCAGTCGCACTAAATTCTGTCCCGTCGGCAAAAATTAGGCGATCGCCTGTACTGACAATCAAAGAACCGCCAAGATCTAGTTGAGCATTTGCCCCAAAAATCACTCCCGCAGGATTGAGCAAGAACAAACTAGCATCCCCTTGAGTTTGAATCAAACCATCAAGCTCAGAAACTGCGCCCCCAGTAACCCGACTAAAAATATTTTCAACCTCTAAAGCGTGATCGAAGTTAGCTACCCCACCAGTGACTACCGAAAATTGCTCAAAACTATGAAATAGATTTTTTCCAGACTGAATACCACCGGTAATGACGGAAGCACCTCGATCAGTCTGCACTTGAGTCTTGGCTGTATTGTCGCCGACTATTTGTGCCTGAACACTACTGTCGAGCATGATTAAAATAATCGTGAGTGTGGCAGTAAATTTGTAGCGATACCCGCCAAAATTAGCAGACAACATAGGCTGAACATAGGGAAAGACCTGAAGCAATCTTAGCTTAGGTCAAACCAGACAGCCAGTCGATCAATACAACTAGGAATAATGTTTGAGTTTAAAACTGGGGTGCTAGGATTCGAACCTAGGAATGTCGATACCAAAAACCGATGCCTTACCGCTTGGCGACACCCCAACGTCTCGCAACAGAATTTAGTATAGCAATTTAATCCATCAGTTTGTCAAGTAATTATCAGAAAAAAGTTTATTAAGATTGTAATTCACTGTTTTGGATTGCCTTAATTGCTTGACGCAGAGCCTGAACATGAAATAAACCCACATATCCTGCATAGAGACATTGCTGGTGTTGACAAAGATAAATGTGAGCAACCCCTAAAGAGTTCCATGTATGCAGAGTCAGATCCCCAGGCAAACGGGCAATAATACGCGATCGCGCAAAATCACGATAGTCAGTATCAGTCATTCCTGGCACATTACGCAAACGTTGAATCAACTGATTTGTTAAGGTGGCTTCTGGTGCTAAACCTAGTTGGGGATTTGCCCAAAAATCCTGCATAATCGGCAGCATCTCAGTCCGATATCGCATTGCATTATGAGTAATATCAGATATAAGTAACCAGTTAGCATAGTCAAACTTAGTATTTTCTACCGTAACTAAACCATCTGTACCCATTCCAAGATCGCTAGCTACAGACAGAGTGGGAATGTGCTGGGCAATTTTTTCCGCTAGCCCTCGCCGATTTTTCCCCAAGTCTCCTGCTGTACCAATGCCGAGACTTAAAGGATCGATCATTCGTGCCAGATGAGAACCCCCCACAGGAGAACCCAACAGAATAAAAGAGTGAATTTTGCTCCACCATTGAGGATTACGTTCTAACACCTCTAACCACATTAAGCCTCCCATCGAATGCCCGACTATTTTAATTGGTGTTTGGGGATGAGTGGCGATCGCTTCGGTGGCAATCTGTTCTAACCTTTGAATTAAAGGTTCAAGACGAATAAAAGTCTTCATTAATCCCAAACTGGGTACAATTACTTTAGTCTGGTGATCGACTGCTGCTGTGACTAGTCTGCCAATATTATTGCCCGTATCAGCCCATCCATGTTGAGCAAACAATAAATATTCAGGGTGACCATTTATCATTGATTTTGATTCAGAATTGGTTGATTAACTTCGTTTATAGCTTAGAGCTTCGCGGTTTAAGAAGTGACTGTCGATTGATAAGGCTGCCAATGAGCGATCGCTTCTAGCAATTCTAAGGGTTCAGACACCAGGTAATCTGGCTGATGCTCTTGCAAAATTTCGGCTGCATTAAACCCCCAGCTAACCGCAGCTACTGCAATCAGGCTTTTTTTTGCAGATCTAATATCTCTAGTTTCATCTCCAATATAAATTATGTCAGATTTATCGATTTGACGTTCTTTAATTACTTGGTTAAGTACTCGATGTTTGCCAAAGATCGCCGTACTAGAATAAACATAGCTAAACAAGTTGTCTAACTGATTTTTGGTGAGAAATATATCGACGTTTTCTTGATCATTAGAGGTGACAATTCCTAAAGTATAGCCTTGGGTTTTTAACTCCTGCAAAACTTGAGCTATACCTTCGATTGGTTCTAATTCAGCAATTTCTTTGCTTAATTCTGCGCGAACTCTTCTGACTAGAAAAGGTAGCTTAAATATAGATATTTCTGAACGCCTAACTATTTCTCGCGAGCTTAAATTTTTGATTAATACCAGTTCTTCTTGGTCTAATGCTTTATAGCCAAATTCACTTGATAGCTGATTGGTGATTTTAGCGATCGCCTGATAGGTGTCAGCAATAGTACCGTCAAAGTCAAATAAGATTACCTTCGCAGTCATAAGGTTAATTAAATATATAAATAAAATACTAAAAAATTAAAGTAATAATAAATAATTGAAATCTTTACACTTGTATTATAACCACCGTTACTTGTCTTCATTAAGATTAGCACGAGCATTACGTCGCCACATATCAGGCTTAATTCTTCTCAGGGCAGAAGCGGGGAATTGCCGATCCCATTCTATTCGATCCAGCTGGGCTAATTTGCTTAACTGCGGCTGGAGATTACCAGGATAAGGCCGAAAATCATCAACGTCTGTCTCTTGAGCAAAACGTTGATTCCAGGGGCAAACATCTTGACAAATATCACATCCTGCTACCCAACCAGATAGATGAGCGGCAATATTAGGCGGTAATTCTGGGTCACGATTTTCGATGGTGTGATAAGCAATGCAGCGGTTAGCATCGACAACATAAGGCTGAGTAATCGCCCCTGTCGGACAAGCTTCTAAGCAGCGCGTACAACTACCACAATGACTAGTGTGAACATGATCGGCACTCAAAGATAAGTTGGTTAAAACTTCGCCTAAAAATACCCAACTACCATATTTTCTAGTAATCACGTTCCCGTTTTTAGCAATCCAGCCCAACCCTGCGCGTTGCGCCCAAACCTTATCTTGAACTGGCGCAGTATCCACTGC
>NZ_PVWF01000058.1 GCF_003003995.1 Pleurocapsa sp. CCALA 161
ATCTTCTCTCTAAACTCGTTCTAGCTTCTGGTGACGTTAGTTTGGTGCAGTTCGTGCAGAGGAGCAAAGGAGCGATCGCAGCAGCTCGTCATGCCTTACAAGCAGGCTCTGGGGTAGTTGGAGACGTACCAGCCGTAGTTAACTCCTTCGATCAAACTAGATTGGTGGGTTTGGGATGTTCTACAACAACTTTAATAGACGATCCTCACATTACCAGCGCCGTAGAAGCCGAACAAGCATTTTGGCAGCAACCTCAATGGCAAGAACGACTTCAGCAAGTTCCAAAAGGTGCTATCTTGGCGATCGGTTTTGCTCCCTCTGTTTTGATGTTTGCCTGCGAGTTAATCGAGAGCGGTCAACTGCAACCTGCTTTAGTTATTGGGATGCCCGTTGGTTTCAGTCATGCTCCTATTGCCAAACGTAGATTGATGCGATCGGGCGTTCCTTATCTGACTATACAAGGTTCCCTAGGAGGAGGATTATTAGCAGCAGTGGCATTAAATGCTTTGGCGGATTCGTTGATAGAAAAGCCAGATTGTCATTGTTATTTAAATGAGAGCTAGTAGCGGTTAGTGCGATCGCCTTAATACTTCCAAAACCTTTTTTATTTAAATAACTTCCGCTCGTTCAATAATCGGTTCTACCATTAGTCTTGAGTAAACCCAAATCATCGTAATAGCGAATGGTTCTAATGGGAATACCACTTTCAGATGCGATCGCACCAATTAGTTTTAGTTTTTCTTGAGTTAACATAATAAATCTCCTAATTGCTATAAAACCTCGATCGCTCCTTGAAACATATTCATCCCGCAAGTAAACTCGTATTTGCCAGCTTTTTCGGGTGTAAACTCAATTGGTGTAACTTGATTTAGAGGTAATGTTTGAGCGATATGAAAGTCGGGAAAACGAACTTCCTCAAGACAACTACTAGCATCTTTACGATTAAAGTTTAGCCGTACTTTTTGACCTGCTTGAACTACAATCTGACTGGGTTCGTAACCGCCATCAACGGTGACAGTAATCTCTTGAATGCCTTCAGTAGCGATCGCTTTTGCCGATTTAGGTTTACTCAATAAGAACCACCAAAGTTCTAAACCAATTAATCCCAATCCACCAACCGTAACGATAATCTTATTGCTTAACGGCTGTTCTATGGGTTGAAACTGTCCTGTTTGCTCCCTTTGCGATGGTTGCATTTCATTCATGTTGTGAGGCATTTGGGCGACTGCATTACCTGAAGCAATTCCCAACACCATTCCCAAACTTACGATCCCGTAGCGTACCCTTCGGGTAATCGCCGTTTGCGGAGCAAGTCCTACGGACTCAGGCGTGGCGTTTGCGTAGCTGCCGTAGGCATAGTCATTCGCTTCGCGTACTTGATTTCGCGTGATCGCTTTCTTATTTACCATTGTCAAACCTCCTATACAATCGCTCCCGAAATTACTCCAACCAGAAACCCAAATCCTACTAATGTTCCAAAAAAGATGATTGTCTTCATATCGATATTCCTCTAACCAAGTATTTTTGGCTTAAAATTACGCAAACGCAGTGCATTTGTCACCACTGACACAGAACTAAACGCCATCGCTGCACCTGCAATAATGGGACTCAGCAACCAACCAAAGAAGGGATAGAGGATTCCTGCTGCGATGGGAATTCCAGCCACATTGTAAATAAAAGCAAAGAAAAGATTTTGACGGATATTACGAATAGTAGCGCGACTAAGTTGAATTGCTGTTACAATTCCCTGTAAATCTCCTGAAATCAAGGTAATATCGCTAGCAGCGATCGCAACATCCGTTCCCGTGCCAATTGCTATTCCTACGTCGGCTTGTGCTAGAGCAGGTGCGTCGTTAATGCCATCCCCTACCATTGCTACTATTTTACGGGGCGTATAAAGGTCGGAGTCGGAGGTCTCCTCCGACCACAGCCCCTCACCTTCCGATTGAATTTGCTCTACAGTAGCTGCTTTCTGTTCAGGACGAACTTCGGCAAAGACTCGTTTAATTCTCACTTCACGAGCGATCACTTCTGCGGTGCGGCGATTGTCTCCAGTTAACATCACCACTTCCAAGCCCATTTTCTGCAAAGCTCGAATGGCATTAACAGAAGAAGGTTTTACCGCATCAGCAATGCCCATAATGGCTTCAATTTTCCGCTCTACGGCAATCCAAATAACAGTTTTCCCGAGATCTTCCAATCGCTCCCAATCTTTTTGTAAGTTACTGGTATCGATCCCTAACTCGTTCATCCAACGATGAGTGCCGATTTGTACCCATTGATCGGATACATACCCTTGAACACCACTACCTGCGTTCGCTTCAAATTCTCTTGCTTCATTTAACTCTACTCTTTGCGATCGAGCGTAATTAACCACCGCCTCGGCTAGAGGGTGTTCGGAATTTCTCTCTACAGATGCAGCCAGACGTAATAAATTTAGCTCGTTGCTGTTGGCAATACCATTGACAGTTACAAAATCAGTCACAGTCGGTTTACCTTGGGTAATCGTTCCCGTTTTATCGAGGACGATCGCTTTTAACTTGTGCGCCATTTCTAAACTTTCTGCGCCTTTAATCAGGATGCCATTTTCTGCCCCTTTCCCTGTTCCTACCATAATTGAAGTTGGGGTTGCCAAACCAAGCGCACAGGGACAGGCAATAATTAATACGCCGACTGTGGTAATCAAAGCCATCGTTACATTCCCCATGATGTTGTACCAGAGGATAAAAGTAGCGATCGCAATGGCAATCACAGCAGGTACAAACCATCCCGTCACGCGATCGGCTAAACGTTGTATCGGTGCTTTTGAGCCTTGTGCTTGCTGCACCAGTTTGACAATCTGCGCTAAGAAAGTATCTTTACCGACTCTGGTTGCTCTGAATTTAAAGCTACCAGTTCTATTAATCGTCGCACCAATAACTTCATTGCCAGGATGCTTTTTCACAGGAATGCTTTCACCCGTAACCATCGCTTCATCAATGGTGGAAGCACCTTCAACGATCTCACCATCGACGGGAATCTTTTCGCCTGGGCGTACCAAAATGATATCTCCTAAAACTACCTCAGCGATGGGAATATCGACCTCGCGATCGCCACGAATCACCCGTGCTGTTTTCGCACCTAAACCCATCAGCTTACGAATTGCTTCTGAAGTTTGTCCTTTGGCTCGATTTTCTAATAATCTTCCCAGCAAAATAAGGGCAATAATTACTGATGCTGCTTCAAAGTAGACATCAGGTGTAAGTCCCTGCGCGATAAACCACTGCGGAAAAAAGGTGGGAAAAAGGGAATAGAGGTAAGCCGTACCCGTGCCGATCGCTACTAGGGTATCCATTGTTGCTGTATGGCGTTTTAGGGCTTTCCCAGCATTAATAAAGAAGGACGATCCACACCAAAATAGTACGGGTGCAGTCAGTACTAATTGCAGCCAGGAATTGTGCATCCATGCAGGAATAAAAGGAATGGGCAATCCTGTCATCATCGGCAGCGAACCAATAACTAGAATGGCACTAACAATTCCGCTAACCCATACCTTGCGAGTCAGTTGGCGATTTTCGACTTGACGTTCTCGTCTTTCGGTATCATCTTCTGGAGCAAGTATATCCTCTTGCATGGGGACGGCAGAATATCCTGCTGCATCGACGGCATCCTGTATCGCTGCTACATCAGTTATCCTAGAGTCATAAGTAACGCTGGCTTGTTCGGCACCAAAATTGACGTTACATTCGTTTACGCCTGGAACCGAGCGAATTGAATCTTCGATATTCCTGGCACAAGAAGCACAACTCATGCCTCGCAGTTTTAGATTAGTATTTTCCACTTCATATCTCCTGACTTGGTTTTAAATAATGCCAAGCATTCTTCAGGCAACGGTATAACCTGCCTCTGTAATCGCTTGCGAGATCTCAGCTTCTGATGCTTGTGTGTCAACTTCGACAAGCTTAGTCTTGGAATCGGTTTGTACGGTTGCGGCTGGATCGATTGTTTTAATTGCTTTGGTAATGGTATCTCCACAAGCCGAACAAGCCATGTTGGGAACTTTAAGTTGTAATGTCATCATTTCTACCCTATGAAGATCGATTACTTTTATTATGAAGTCTTTAGTCAACTAGAGAGTCAAGAGGGTAAAAAAGAAAAATTAAAAATCTATGTTGTTTTATATCTAGGCTAAACTCCCTAATTGATTCTGTTGCAAAAACTTGAGATCAATCTGTAGTATGTTTTAAATAACAATTGCTACTAAAAAGGTGAACTCAACAAGTCGATTGGATTGCTTCAGATTTTGGCAGCTTGATGGTTAAAAGTAATGGCGTTAAACAACAGACTGAATTAGATAACCGCAACCAGGCTTTAGAAATAATGCTAAATACTCTTGTCCAAGGGTCAACTAAAGTTTTAGATAACCTAGAGCAAATAGATGTCGTTGGTCATCGGGTAGTTCATGGAGGTGCGGAATATTCCCAGCCGACGATAATTACATCTGAAGTTAAAAATGCGATCGCTGATTTAATTCCCCTTGCTCCTAATCATAATCCTGCTCATCTCGAAGGGATAAATGCGATCGCTCAAATTCTTCCTAATATCACTCAAATAGCCGTATTCGACACTGCTTTTCACCGTCAAATACCCAAACCTGCTAAAGTTTATCCCCTACCCTATGAATGGTTTAAAAGAGGGATTCAACGTTATGGTTTAAATGGAGGGGAAACAGGGCGTAATTTTGAAACAAAAAACCACAATGGCGATCGCGTGATGGTAAATTAATCCCTTTTTCAGAATCAAATAATACTTTGCCATTTAAAACAAGCTGAAATAACTTTAGAAATAGCTCCAGAGTAGAGGTTGTTTCTGTAATTACTAAACCATCAGCAGAAAGTAAAAAGGCTTAAGCTTTAATTAAAGCTTAAGATGTGGCGATCGCTGTAGATTAATTCGATCTTGTCCCTTGTCATTAGTGAAAGGAAATTAGTGACCGCTAGCTAATTACACTTCGCGATCGAAGCCAAACTTGTCTCGGATTTGTAAATTAAAGTACTGTCCCACAGAACCAGTTTCTTTCAATTCTTTATAGATCTGTTCAGGCACTTGAGCATATTTATAGACGCTACCGTTACCAAAGACAACTCGCAGAGTTTGTTTGTCGGCATCGTAGTCAAAGTCTTTAATTGCCGTACTTTGATTTTTCAGTAGTGGGAAAGCAATGACATCGCGGATGCTAGGAGAGTCAGTTAACAGCATGACTAGACGATCTATACCGATGCCTAAGCCAGCAGTAGGAGGCATTCCGTATTCTAAGGCTGCTAAAAAGTCTTCATCAATGTCGTTAGCTTCTAAGTCTCCTGCTGCTTTTTTGGCTGCTTGAGCCTCAAGTCTAGCTCGTTGATCTAGAGGATCGGTTAACTCTGAGAAGCTATTAGCGGTTTCTCTACCCACCATAAATAGTTCAAACCTTTCAACTAATCCTGGTTTGTCGCGGTGGGGTTTTGCTAGGGGCGAGATTTCTACGGGATAGTCGATAATAAAAGTCGGCTGGATCAAAGTGTTCTCTACTTTCTGTTCAAAAGCCTCGTTAAGCAATTTACCAATAGTTTGACAGTCTGCGGGAACTTCGATACCTGCTGCTTGGGCTGCGGTTTTCGCCGACTCGAAGTCAGTAAACTGAGTAAAGTCAACCCCAGTCGTATCTTGAACAATTTCGTGCATGGTTATTCTGCGCCAGGGGGGAGTTAAATCTATTTCCTCTCCTTGGTAGGTAACTTTAGTTGTGTCTAAAACTTCCTGGGCTACGTCGCTAATCATAGTTTCTGTCAACGCCATCATGTCGTGATAGTCAGCATAGGCTTGATACACTTCAATGGAAGTAAACTCTGGATTATGGCGCGTCGAAACTCCTTCGTTGCGGAAGATTCTGCCCAGTTCAAATACTCGCTCAAACCCACCGACGATCAGTCTTTTCAGATGTAACTCAGTGGCAATGCGGAGATACAAATCCATCTCCAAAGTGTTGTGATAGGTAATAAAAGGACGAGCTTCAGCACCACCTGCTTCGCTTTGCAAAACTGGAGTTTCAATTTCTAAAAAGTCTCTGGTTTCTAAATAACGACGAATCGCTGCGGTAATTTTGGCGCGCAGGCGAAAAGTCTGTCTTACCTGGGGATTAACAATCAGATCTACATAACGCTGACGATAGCGTTTTTCGGTATCGGTTAAACCGTGCCATTTATCAGGCAAAGGCAATAAAGATTTAGTCAGAATTTGAAACTCGCTGACGTAAACTGAAAGTTCACCCTTTTCCGTCCGTTTAAGCGTGCCTTTAACACCTAAAATATCTCCTGTGTCAGAAAGCTTTTTGAGGTGATTAAATGCCCCCACTAATTCTGACATAGTGTTGTTAATATTTTTTTTCTCTAGATAAAGCTGAATTTTTCCTGTCTCATCCTGGAGTTCAAAAAACGCCAGCTTACCAAAGACGCGACGCGCCATAATTCTACCAGCGATCGCTACTCGATCTGCTACTTCCTCTCCCGCAGCTAAATCGACATATTTTTCTTGTAACTCAGCAGCATGATGACTCGATTCCCATTTATAAGCATAGGGATTTAAGCCCAACTCCTTAATCTGGGCTACCTTTTCGATTCTGGTAGCGCGAATTTCGTCTAAGTTAGAACCACTCTGAGGCTTATGTTGGGAATTATCTGCTGCCATTACTACTAAAATTTAAATAAATCGAGATTAAGTTGATCTGTCATTTGCGCGATCGTCAAGCGCTTAATTTCTTAAAGAAAAAATCTCCAGGATTTCGACGGCTCGTTTTTTAACCGTAAGTAAAATTTGCTACTCATACTTACAGGTTAAAGATGCTGCTTTGGTACAAACAGATTGAATTATAACGTATCTGAGGGCTACCACTTGAGCGTTGCTGAAATTTATTACAGGTACAGAAATTACTCAACCCGCAATTCCATTGTCTTCGGCTTGATTTTCAACTGGCACTAATTGCTGATGAGAATTTTGAGCCAAGATGCCATATTTGGGTGCAAAGACCATTGCTACCATGAACAACATCGTCAAAAGTACCACGATCGCTCCACCTGTAGATACATCAAAATGGTAGCTCAGATAAGTCCCCCCAACACAAGAAAATACACTCGTGGCAATAGAAATTCCTAACATACGGTCAAAACGATCGCTTAACAGGTAAGCTGTCGATCCTGGGGTTACCAGCATGGCAATAACAAGAATAATACCTGCGGTTTGCAGTGCGGTGACGATGGTAAGGG
Source organism: Pleurocapsa sp. CCALA 161 (assembly GCF_003003995.1). Classification (GTDB taxonomy): domain Bacteria; phylum Cyanobacteriota; class Cyanobacteriia; order Cyanobacteriales; family Xenococcaceae; genus Waterburya. Next base: position 7,281 of record NZ_PVWF01000058.1, read on the forward strand.
CCAGCACCGAAAGCAGTGTATAATACATAAATTGCGTATTAAGACCAATAGCTTGAGCGTGATTGGGGTCAAAACAAAATAATAGTAGGTCTTTGCGTCGAATCAAAATCACCATTAGAGTGATTGTACCTGCGATTAAAGTTTGAATGATGTCCTGTGGGGATATACCTAGTACGTTACCAAACAGAATATGAAATAGATCGATATTACTGGGAATTTTAGTAACCAGCACCAAACCAAAAGCAAAAAAGCCTGTAAACACTACTCCAATAACGGCATCTTCTTTAAGGCGAGTTTTTGATTTAATATAGCCAATCGCCACTGTAGCCCCAAATCCAAAGACAAACGCACCGATCGCAAAGGGTATATTTAGGGCATAAGCAACTACCACTCCAGGCACAACCGCATGGGAAACCGCATCTCCCATTAGTGACCAGCCCTTGAGGGTAATATAACAAGAAAGCACTGCGCACACTAAACCAACAAAGGCACTAACCCAGATAGCCTGAACTAAAAACCCATACTGCAAGGGTTCAATCAGCCAGTCTACCAGGGGAAAATTCGCCATTAAATTACTCATGCATCTACCTCGGATGTCTGGAACATTTGGCGTAAGCTTGTGACTGGTAAACCACCGAAGGTCATGGTTAAGTTTTCTTCGGTAAAGGTTTCTTCAGTTGTTCCAGCAGCAAGAATGGTTTGGTTAAGAAGAATTGTGCGATCGCAAAACGTAGAAATAGAAGCTAAATCATGGGTGGATACTAAAATGGTATGTCCTTCATCTCGTAGCTGGATCAGCAGATCGATAATTCGTTTTTCTGTTTTAATATCCACACCCGTAAATGGTTCATCCAGTAAAATTACTTTCCCTTCTTGAGCCAAAGCACGTGCCAAAAATGCTCTTTTTTTCTGACCTCCAGACAGTTCGCCGATTTGATGGTGACGAAAATCAATCATGCCCACTCGTTCTAAACTTTCCATGACTAGCCGACGATCTTTGGCACTAGGAATACGCAGTAGGTTCATATAGCCGTAGCGTCCCATCATGACTACCTCAAATACGCTCACAGGAAAATTCCAGTCCACTTCATCCGACTGAGGTACATACGCCATTAACTGGTTTTTTTGAGCTTTTTGCACGGTCAGACCAGCAACGCGAATTTGTCCCTGGCTGGGTTTTAAAAATCCCATGATGGATTTAAATAAGGTAGATTTGCCACTGCCGTTTGGTCCTACTAAAGCAGTAATGCTGCCTGGTTCTATAGTGCAGTTAGCGTTATAAAGAGCGAGTTTAGCATTGCTATAGGTAACGCTGAGGTTATGGACAGTGATATCAAGAGTTTGGGTTGCATTTGGCATAATCGGTTTTCCCTGGTTTTGAATAGAAAGGTGAATTGAGCAGTTAATTAAACATTGAAGTCGAAAAACTTAAAAATTAAATCTTGATTTGGTTCTAATTCTTCAGACTGACAGATGCGAAATTACTGACTTTTGCTACCCGCCAGTAAACCATTAGTAATAGTGCGGGCATCATATTCAAGTAAATCTAAATAGGTGGGAACTGATCCTGATTCTGTAGACAAGGAATCTACATAGAGGTTGCCCCCGAACCTTGCCCCTGTGTTTTGAGCAACCTGTTTTTGCCCTTCATCGTTGACGGTGCTTTCACAAAAAATAGTCGGCACATCGTTTGCTTGCACGGATTCAATTACTTTCTGTACCTGCTTGGGAGTAAACTGCTGTTCGGCATTAATCGGCCACATATAAATTTCTTTCAGCCCGTAGTCGCGAGCGAGATAAGAAAATGCTCCTTCGCAGCTTACTAAATAGCGTTGCTTTGGGTCTACTTGCTGCAAGTCCGTTTGTAGTTCCTCATCAATAGCTTTTAGCTTCTGGCTATAGGCCTTAGCATTGGCGTTATACGTATCGGCATTGGCTGGATCTAGTTGCACAAAAGCTTGACGAATATTTTCCACGTAAACTAGACCATTGCGAGGCGACATCCAGGCATGAGGGTTAGGTTGATTAGCGTAAGAGCCTTCAGCAATAGCAATCGGCTCAAGTCCCTCTGTCAACAACGCTGAGGGGACATCCTCCGCATTACCTAAAAATTGCTCAAACCAACGTTCTAAACCCATACCGTTGTAAAGAATTAGGTCGGCATTCTGGGCTTTTACTATATCGCTAGGTGTAGGTTCGTAGCCGTGAATTTCCGCGCCAACGCGAGTAATCGATTCTACATTCAGCTTGTCCCCTGCCACATTTTGAGCAATGTCAGCCAGGACAGTAAAGGTGGTGAGGACTTTCTTTTTACCTTCGGTGTCTGCTGATGAGTCAGCAGCAACGTCAGTTGCCGTTGTCTTTGATGTAGCTGTTGACGAATTTTTCTCGGCTCGATTACAGCCAGCGATCCACATCCCTAACGCTATGCTAAAGAATAAGATAATGCATCGCCTCAAAGTAATTTTCGCCATAGAAAAATAAGTGAACCTGATTTCATAATTATATCACTTTTGTTTCATAATTTTCTCATAATTGAGCTAATCGCGATTATGGGCGATCGCTGTTCTCATTAAAAGAGCATCAGCATGTATCCCCACGAACTATTTGAGGATTGGAGAATGTCTAGTCATTAAACTAAGACAACTTAAGATAAAAAATACTTAATAGACATAGCCAGCTAATAATTACATATTTTTTCATGAGTTTTTCTATGAGTTTTATGAGATTAAGAGATTAAAAGTAAAACTATTATAAAAGTAGGTGAATTTTACAAAAAACCAGGAGAATTATCAAACTATTCAAGCTTTTTCTTAAAAAATAGGCTGTATAAAAAAGGCAAATTGCAACTCAATGTTGGGTTTCGCGATCGCGAAGCTAGTGCTAAAACACATTGTACCCTTGTCCTAAAGGATAAGCTTCGCTTTTAGTACCTGAATCTTCAAAATTCTCTAGTTATTCTCGATCGCTTTCTAAATTCAGAACTTAAGGAGAAAAATAATGAAAGACCCTATTATGTTAGAGACAGATACTGCAATGCCTTCCGCTAATTGCGGTTCGCCTCCACTACGAATACTGTCCTCATCCACTCCATCCCTTGATCGCGCTCCTAAGATGACAGTATTTCACTCCACAGGCTGTTTGGATAATCAATCTTCACGTCCTCATGCACATTCGTTTTTTGAACTGTTTTTCATTGAAGAGGGTGAAGGCTGGCACTTGGTTGGCGATCAGAAGGTTTGGGCTAAATCTGGCGATCTTTTCTTAATCGCTCCTGGTGAGGTTCACGATCCGAGTGGTCTTGATTGCGCTACTAAATGGATTGTTGGTTTTGAAGCCGAAGCGCTTAATCCAGCATACACTGATGCCAATATATTTTTAATGCTCCCTAATCCAGTAATGGAGTCGTTTCTGCCAGTCAATAACCCTAACATTAAACACTTTTCCATTCCTGAGAAAGAGCGATCGCGATGGTTAGCACTCTTTGAACAGTTAAAAAACGAACTTGGTAATCAAGAACTTAGTTTTATAGAAGCAGCACGTGCGCTGTTGATGCTATTACTCATTGAAACCTCTAGATTCACTGAACTGCGATCGCCCCAGTTAACCAAATCTTCTACTCAGCGAGTAACTAGGAGAGGTTCTCCAGTAGTGGAAAAAGTGTTGTGTTTCATCGCGACCAATTTTTGTAATTCTATTAGTTTACAAGAAGTCGCCAAGGAAGTTAACCTTTCTCCTGCTTACCTAACCGATCTTATTCGGCGAGAAACTGGAAAGACTGTAGGAAGCTGGATCGTCGAGCGTCGCATGGCAGAAGCACGCCGCCTGCTACTAGAAACCGATCACTCTGTAAATCAAATTGCCGAGTCAGTAGGCTATTTTGATCCAAGCTATTTTATTCGTCTATTTCGTCGGCTTAACGGTACAACTCCTAAAGCTTGGAGGCTTCTATATCGCAACTGAGCGGGACATTTTCAACCTATTAACTTTCCTTAATATAGAAAATGTAATAACTTTGAAAATTTGAGAGATTGCTCTCAAAAAAATAATTGAACAAACTAAATTCTTAGTGAGTAATGTTTAATTAATCACTAAAATATCATTTTTTGCTTGATAGTTAATTAAAAACCAAGGCTCTACAAATAACGCCGAAAAAATAACCGATTAAATCGAAAGATTTTCCCTTGTACTCGAAAGACAAGTTTCTTAGACTAAAAAAAACAAACAATTCTGATTGAACAAGTCAATAAATTTTCTAAAACTTTAGAAAAAAAATTGCTTTAATGGCATTTTTATTATCCCAATTAATTGTTAATGGACTTATAAATTCAAAATTAAGTTCAACATATTTTTGCATAGCTTAAATAGGCAATTAGTCAAAAGTTTGATGATAAGTAGAGAAGTATCTAACCAAATCAAATCCATGAGACAATTTACTCAAAGTACGACATTGATGGGTTATGTGACTGAGATTAAAGAGCAGGATTCTGCCTTTAGTATCAAATGCCGTAGTGGCGATGAATTATTAATTCATGTTGCCAGAGAAACCCGATTTCAGTCCATGCAAAATTTGGATGGTATCGATCGCGATCGCTATCCAAATCCTGAAGATTTTACGCAGAATCCGTCACAATTAGTCAAAAAATATATTCATAGCGATCGCTTGGTCGCAGTTGAAGGGGTTTATTTAGAAGATGGTGAAAATCGTCGCCTTGATGCGCTCAACGTTCATCTATTGCAAACATTTGACGGGGAATTCCTGTTCGAGCAGACTCACTGGTGGCTGACCCAAATTGCTCGACTATCCGACACTTGGCTCGGCTTTTTATTCCCGAATAAAGTCACCTACGAAATTGATGATTTCCGACTCTATCAGACCAACTTAAATATTGTTGGTCTACGCACAGATGATAATCTTCAGGAAAGTTCGACTCTATCTAGGTTGATCTACGGATTATCTTCAGCTTACTTACTAACTGGTTCTGAAAGTTATCTCTCAGCTGCTCGTGCAGGAGTTCAATATCAACGAGAAACTTTTCGCTCTTTAACCAGCGATGGCAAACATTGCTTTTGGGCATCTGGTAAGCGCAGAACCGAGTATAGCTATCAACTATACATGACTTCTCAAAATGACGACGATCGCGGCACAATTCCCCTTTACGAACAAATATATGCGTTGGCTGGACTCGCTCAATACTATCGCATTACCCTCGATTGGGAAGTCCTCGATGATATCCTGCGCACAATTCGCACCTTTAACGATTTCTATCTCGATTTTGAATCGAAGTATGGCAAGGATGCTTTTGGGGATTACTTTTCTCACCTCGATTATGCAACCTTAAGCTGGGATAGCGAGGCTTTGGGTGATAACCAAGGGAGGAAAAACTGGAATTCTATTGGGGATCATATTCCAGCTTATCTAGTTAATGTCATGATTGCACTCGAACCTTTGCCCATCACTGATGGCAATTACGAAGAGATGCAAAAGTTTTTAGAAACCTGCAAAAAAATCCTCCGTACCACCAGCACAATTATTATCGAGCAGTTTCCCGATCCTGACGAGAATGTGCCATTTGTAAACGAACGATTTTTGCGCAACTGGAAACCCGACCATGATTGGCGTTGGCAAAGAAATCGTGCTGTAGTCGGACACAACCTCAAGATTGCCTGGAACTTGACTCGTGTTGCCAATTATTATTACTTTTCGGCTGACAAAATTGCAACCGAGGACTGCCTCGAGGCAGCGCGAGCGAAAAAATTAGCCGACGATCTGATGAAGCTGGCAGATAAATTAGGCACTACCATGGCAGATCTTGGTGTAGATCTGTTTCGAGGCGGTATATTCGATACCTTAGAACGAAATCCTGATAACGGTTTCCCCATCGAATTTCCTTGGAGCAATACCAAAGACTTTTGGCAACAAGAACAAGCTCTCCTCGCCTACTTAATTTTGCATGGTTGCAGTAATGAAAGTAAAGAACAAAAGCAAGAGTATTTGCGACTCGCTCAAGAGACAGCAGCTTTTTGGAATTTATTCTTTCTCGACCAAGACAGCAAAGGAATCTTTTTCCGCGTTACCGAAAGTGGAATGCCCGTAATTGAAGGTAGCTATGGCAACAAAGGCGGTCATGCCATCTCAGGCTATCATGCCTTCGAGCTAAATTATTTGGCTCATATTTATATTAGCTCTTACGTGACGAAGCAACCCTTCTGCCTGTATTTCAAACCGAATAAAAATTGTCGCCAGCGATCGCTAAATGTCTTACCTGATTTTGTCAGACCCAATAGTTTGCAAGTCAACCGCATCAACATTGATGGCGGTGAACGGGACTCATTCGATCCTGATAATTTCCGCATTACTTTGAGCGAAAAAGAATTTCAACTGGGTTCAGAAGCAGAAATTGTTGTAGAACTGAAGCCTTTATAGCTGAAGTCTTTGAATGTTTAGGAGAGAAAAATGGCTACCCAAATCTTAGCAGGTAAGAAAATCGCTGTACTCGTCGAGACTGAATTTATTCCTGAAGAAATTAAAACATATCAAACACGCTTCCCCGAACTGGGAGCGACAGTACATTTAATGTCTCGGTTGTGGGACAATCCAACTGCGCGCTTTGTCTCCGATATCGATGAAGTAGAAGGAGAAGTTCCCGAATACATCGACGTCAACATTGACTTTCAAAATGTGGATCTCAATGAATATGCGGCAGTCATCATGGCAGCTAACTACACCAGTGTACGTCTGCGTTACTTCCAGCCACCCGATGGTTATCCCATCTCCCCAGAGCAAACTCGAACAGCACCAGCGGTACAGTTTTTTGCAGAGGCAATGGCAAATCCCAAAATCGTCAAAGGTTTTCTCTGTCATGGATTGTGGATTCTCACCCCGATGCCAGAACTACTCAAAGGACGGCGAGTTATCTGTCATGAAGTTGTCCTCGCAGATATTGTCAATGCAGGGGCAATTTACCTGCCACCTCCGCCTAATTCTGAGCTAAACGACCCACGAAATATTGTCGTTGATGGAGATATGGTTACAGGACACTCAGGAGGCGATGTGATTGCCTTTATCGATGCGATCGCTCACCAAATTGTCCTCCAAGAAAAAGGCGGATCGCTGCTGTCTTACGAGCGATCGCTAAGACAAACAGAGGCAGAAAAATTGCAGTTTTTACTAAAGGAGTAAATAGTTTTACTCGTAATGTTGTGACGAAAACTGATTTATGTATCTTTAATCGAGCAAGTAACTACTGTCTTTGTTGTTCGACTAAGTTACTCCGCCATATCAACAGAACAGATATTTACTGGTTTTGTCTTTACTGCAAACAGCAGATGCCAACCAACAAAAGTAGAAAAAATACAAGTTTGATTTATTGGAACTAGGAGATATTACCAATGACTAAAAAGATTTTAATCGTACTATCAGAATGGGGTTATTGGGGCGAAGAATTAATTGGGCCCTTGGAAACCTTCGATGCTGCTGGATATCAAGTTGATTTTGCCACGCCAACAGGTAAAAGACCAGTTGCCATCGGTGTCAGTATGGATGCCACCTTTGTCGATCCGCCTTTAGGTCGTCCTGTGGTTTCGCAAGAAATGGCAGAGAAAGTCAGAGCAATTGATGACCCTAGTAACCCCCGCTTAAATAATCCCAAAAGTTTAAGAGACTGGTTGCCCGAAAGACCTTACTGGAGTTCTGCTAAATTCCTGCGGGAAATGGAAGCATACTATCGCACACTTCAAGAAATCCGAGACGAAGAACTAAGCCAATACGATTCCATGTTAATCGTTGGCGGTAGTGGCCCCATGGTCGATCTAGTCAACAACCAGAGAGTCCATGACTTGATTCTCAACTTCTACCAAATGGATAAACCCATTGCTGCCGAATGTTATGGAGTTCCTTGTCTTGCCTTTGCTCGCGATCTTGGCGATCGCCAAAGTATTATTCGGGGCAAGCACGTTACAGGTCATTGTTTGGAATATGACTATAAAGACGGTACGGGATTTATGGGAACTAACGTCGATCCTAGCCTAGGTAATATTAACTTTGGCCCTCCATTCTATCCATTAGAGTACATCCTGCGGGATGCTACAGGCCCTGAAGGACAATTCCATGGCAATGTTGGGCATGAAGTCTCAGTAATTGTCGATTACCCCTTCATTACAGGTCGCTCCACCCCTGACTCTTATGCTACGGGTCAAAAAGTAGTAGAAGTCTTAGAGCAAGGTTTAACCAGATACGGCTGGTAGTAGATCGTCAAGTTTGAATTGATGGGTTGAGATTAGGTAGTAGGTAGTAGGTAGTAGGTAGTAGGTAGTAGGTAGTAGGTAGAAAACTCATTACTCATTACTCAAAACGAATTTGACGACCTAGTAGTGAAAGAGACGTTGCTGATTAAAAGTATGACGTACAAAACAATACTGTTCATAGCTTTTAGCTTTTAGCTTTTAAATGCTACCCAGTAAAAGCATGTCCTTGTCTTTGCGCCTTTGCCCCGAACTAAGCGGGATAAACGTCTTTGCGCCAGACCTAACTAAAAGAAAAAAATCATGGAAAAAAGAAATGGTCGATTTGCAATCATCGAACAATTGCTAGCAGATGGCATCCGCTATATGTTCGGCAATCCTGGGACATCAGAGGAAGGGTTTCTCGATGCACTCGGCGATTATTATCCAGAGTTTGAATACATTCTGGCATTACAAGAAACGATCGCCGTCGCTGCTGCTGATGGTTATGCTCGCTCTACTAAAAAACCGACGATCGTCCAACTCCATAGCGGTGTTGGTCTGGGTAATGGTATTGGCATGATATACCAAGCAATGCGCGGTCATGCGCCGCTGGTAGTCTTAGCGGGTGAATCTGGCATTCAATACGATGCGATGGATGCACAAATGGCAGCAGACTTAGTGAGTATGGCAAAACCAGTAACTAAATGGGCAACTAGGGTTGTTCATCCGAGTTCGCTGCTACGAGTCTTACGACGAGCGATCAAAATTGCTGCTACTCCGCCGATGGGCCCAGTTTTTGTCTCTTTACCGATGGATGTATTGGATGCTATCAACGAAGAAGAAGTCGTGCCAACTTCGTTCCCCATTACGCGAGTTACTCCCGAACCAGATGCGATCGCCGAAGCAGCAGCAATGCTGGTAAAAGCATCTAAACCGCTAATAATTGTCGGTGATGGTATTGCCTATTCCAATGCCCAAGCAGAATTAACCCACGTCGCCGAACTGATTGGCGCGCAAGTCTGGGGTTCTGATTCATCCGAACCAAATATGAATGCTACCCATCCCCTATATGGTGGGTTGTTGGGGCATATGTTTGGCGAAGTTAGTAGTCGCATTACATCCCAAGCCGATGTGGTTCTAATCTGTGGCACATATGTTTTCCCCGAAGTGTTTCCCGCCTTGTCAGGTGTATTTGCTCCTGATGCCAAGATCGTTCACATTGATTTAAATGCTTATGAGATCGCCAAGAACTTCCCTGTGGATTTGGGCTTAGTTAGCGATCCGAAAACAACCCTTGCCAAGCTGGGAACAGAATTAGCCAAAACTCTCACCCCTGAGCAAAAGCGAATGGTTGGTCAGAGAATCACTAAAATTGCTGAAACCAAACAGCAGCAAATGAGCGAGCAGTTAGCAGCCGATCAAGCCGTGCATGACTATGTACCCATGCATTTATCACAGTTTGCCGAAGAATTAGCCAGACACTTACCACCAAATGCGATCGTCTTCGATGAAGCACTCACTCATTCTGAAGAGCTGTGTCGCTACATTCCACCAACGACCCTGGGGCATTATTTCCAGACGCGGGGAGGTTCTTTAGGGGTGGGCATTCCTGGGGCAATTGGCATCAAGCTTGCCCATCCAGAGAAAACAGTGATCGGTTTTACGGGTGACGGTGGTGCAATGTATACCATTCAAGCATTATGGACGGCTGCCCATCATAACATCGATGCCAAATTCGTGATCTGCAACAATCGCAGCTATCGCATTCTCAAACTGAATATCTTGCAGTATTGGCAAGATATTCAGATTCAGCCCCATGAATTTCCCGCTTCTTTTGATCTGTGCAAACCAGCTTTGCAGTTTGACGAATTAGCACGGGCGATGGGAGTGCAAGCCTTGCGGGTGGAGACACCAGAAGAAATCAAACCTGCGATCGCTCAAGCCTTATTCCACAATGGTCCTTTCCTAATCGATCTCGCGATTAGCAGCGAAGTACCAGGCAGTCCAGTTAGTCCTAAATGCGGACAGTAACAAATTTAATTTTTAATTACTCACAAATTAATTACTCACAAAAAAAGGAGCAGAAAAATGGCAAATCCCAATGTAGACCTCATTCAAAGAATGTACGAATGCTTTAATCGTGGCGATATGGACACTATTCGCCAAGAAATTTTTGCTGCCGACCTAATCTGGCGCTTACCTGGGCATCACCCCCTAGCAGGGACTAAAAATGGTGCTGACGAAGTGATTGCTTTCTTTGAGCAGTTGAATAAAGCAGGTATCCAAGTAGATCTCAGCGGTATTGATGCTTGGGGAGAAAGCACGGTTGTTGAAGTTCACCGAGGGCATGGAGAAAGTAACGGCGCAGTTTTAGATGCCCTTAACTGTACTCACTACCATATCCGTGAGGGCAAGATTGCCGATGTGCAAGTTTACATTAGCGATCAACATACAGTCGATCAATTTTTCAACGCTGTATACGCGCTTAAACCCATACCAGACCGATTAGCCTAACAGTTATTGGTGAACAAATTTTGCAAATTTCGCTTTTGGGTAACTGATAGAAACTCGAAGCCCAGTTTAAACACAAACAAAATAAGGAGAAGTTCAAATGCCTATTATTCGCCTCACTCTATTAGAAGACTTTGCCAGTTTGACAGAAAAAGGAGAAATAGTTCAAGCCTTAGGCGACAGCTTAGTTGCGGTTATGGGTGAAATTGTTCGTCCCTATATCTACACTCTAGTCGATGAAGTGCCACCAGGTGCTTGGTCGATTCAAGGGGGAACAATTATGACTGAAGAGATGATGAGAGCAGGAATAGCTACTTCCAATCAACAGCGATCGCAGCGTCTGACCGAAGATCGAGTAAGACAAGCCTATGAAGTTCTAGCCAGTGGTGAGCGGGACAGAATTGCCGAATATTGGGCTGAAGATATGACCTGGTTAGTACCAGGACACAATCAAATCTCTGGTATGAAAAGAGGCTTAGACGAATTCCTTTCTTTTATGGACAAGGTAGGCTACTTAACGGACAACAGTTTTCAAATGTCTTGGGAAGGAGTTGTCATTACTGGAGACACTTCCGCAGACATCCGACACAACACTGGACATCGAGCTGGAGATGAAAGCAGACAGTTAGCTATTGATGTCGTTCATGTTTTGCGTTGGCGAGAAGGCAAAGTAGTTGAAGGACAAGGTGCGATCTTTAGCGACGGTACTGCACAATTCGATGAGTTTTGGAGCTAATTAAGAACAATAATTGGGGAATGACAATGAATTCCCCTTCGCTAAACTAACTTTTAGGGAGAATGATTCATGTCGACAACAGAAGAAAACAAAGCTATTTTGCGCCTTTGGTTAGAAGAGTTTTGGAATCAGGGAAATGATTCTTTAGTAGAAGAGTTAGTTTCTCCTAGTTTTACCAATCACCCGGCTGGCAATGTAATTCCAGCCAACGATCCAGAAGCTCTGAGAAATCAAGTAGTTAATTGGCGTGCTACATTTCCAGGTCAAATGACTATTGACAGTATAATCGCCGAAGAAGACTTGGTCGCAGCTCGCCTTACATGGCGAGGCGTGCATCAAGGCGAGTTCATGGGTATTCTTCCAACTGGTAAACCAATAGAACTAACTCTGATGGCTTTTGAACGCTTTGACGAGAATGGCAAGATGGCACAAGGCTGGGGAGAATTTGATATGCTGCGTCTCCTGCAACAAATTGGCGTTCCTTTAGAGGAAGCTACAAGATTTTAGATTATTTGAGTTCTTGTAGGATTTCCCCACGCTTTTATCAACAGCGACATGGTGAAAGATCTAATTAGTGGCGGCACTAATATTACAACCAGTTTGATTCACTGATAAAAATATGAACACACTAACCACTCTTACTGAGTTTGAAGTTAAACAGTTGGTAGACGATTGGTATCTAAAATTAGATGTCCACGCACCCATTTCCGAGGTTTTACCCTTATTAGCTGGTGAAACTCTAGAAATGCAGTTACCAGAAACTACATTGCATGGTCTAGATGGATTCAGATCTTGGTATGACCGTGTAATTCATACCTTCTTTGATGAAGTACACACTTTACAAACATTAGATATTGCAATCAATGGCGATTGCGCGGACGTTCACCTGGTCGTACGTTGGTCAGCTAGTCGCTGGAATGCACCAGCCCCAAAGAGCGAAAGATTAGCCTTTGATGCAGATCAAAGGTGGGTCGTAGTGCGATCGCCCCAGACTCAACAACCAGCGATTGTCACCTACATCGTCGACTCTTTAACTCCCTTGCCAGGATTCCCCAACCTTTAAATAACGGGGGATGGTGAATCAAAATATGATTTTAAAATTTTGTCGGATTTTAATCAAATAAAAAGGCTAAAAGCTAAAAGCTATGTACAGAAACATTTTGTGCCTCATACATCAAATTACTAAGGAGCATTTATGAACACTCAAAACATCATCAACAAATACTACGAATCTGCTAATGCTGGCGATTGGAATACCTGGGTATCACTATTCGCAGACAACATGGTCATGGACGAACAATTAGCAGGTCATCTAGAAGGAATCGAAACCTTACGAGGAGCAATTGGCGGACTCGAAACAGGTTATTCGCGCTTCCAAAATCAACCCCAAAAAATTGTCATTAATGGTCAAGAAGCGTGTGTTGTTTCCCACATTTCGGCGGCTAATGCTAGTGGTGTCCCAATAGAGGCAAATGTTGCCAACTATTTCCGCATCGAAGACGGCAAGATCGCATACATGGCAAATTTCCACGACACCAGACCCTTTGACCCTTTTGTCAATCAGAACGCGAGTTAATTTAAATAGCTCTTAGCTTTTAGCTTTTAGCTTTTAGCTTACCGTTCGAGTTACTTCAAAAGTCGAGAGTATCTATCAATGAATGAATTTGATTTTATCGTTGTGGGAGTTGGTTCCGCTGGTGCAGTGGTGGCTAATCGACTCACTGAAAACCCAGAAGTAAAAGTGCTGGCTTTAGAAGCTGGCAATCCTGAAATTCCCCCCAATGTTGCTAACCCCTCAGCCTGGCCCACCTTGCTGGGTTCAGAAGTGGACTGGAACTATACTAGCGTTCCTCAACCTGGTTTAGATGGGCGAATTACCCACGAACCGCGAGGCAAAATTCCTGGTGGTAGCAGCAATCTATATATAATGATGCACATCCGAGGGCATCAATCGGATTACGACAACTGGGCATACAATGGCTGTCCTGGCTGGTCTTACCAAGATCTTTTGCCCTATTTCCAAAAACTGGAAGATCAAGAAGATGATACCAGTCCTTGGGCAGGAAAAGGTGGCTCGTTATATGTTGCCAATGCCAAACTGCATAACCCAAATCCGACTTCGGAAGCATTTATTCAAGCTTGCCTAGAATTGGGGCATCCCTATACGCCGGACTTTAATGGTCCCAATATGGAAGGGACAGGCTGGCATCATGTCAACATTAAGGATGGCAAGCGTCAAAGTACCGCCGTTGCTTATCTCAACCCGATTTTAGAGCGACCAAATCTAACTATTAGTACCAATTCTCAGGCGACTCGGTTGTTATTCTCAGGCGATCGCTGTACAGGGGTAGAATACAGACAAAATGGTGAACTTAAAACCGCTCATGCCAACTGCGAAGTCATTGTTTGCAGCGGTGCGATCGAGTCGCCTAAGTTACTGTTGCTCTCGGGAATTGGCAACCCGAGCCACTTACAAGAATTTAATATTCCAGTCGTGGCAGATCTCCCAGGTGTCGGCGAAAACTTTCATAATCATGTCTTAGTTGGTGTCATTGCCGAAACTGACCAACCCGTACCACCACCAAATCAAAATCTTTCCGAAAGTGCCTTGTTCTGTAAATCCGAGCCTGGTTGGATTGGGCCAGACTTGCAGATTGCCTTCGTCCACGTTCCCTTTGATGTAATTATTGGTCAAAACTATCCGAATGCCATCAGCATTTTACCTGGCGTTGTTCGTCCCCTATCTCGCGGTTGGATACGATTGGCAAGTAACAATCCCTTAGATAAACCCTTAATTAACCCTAACTATCTGGGAGTTGAATCAGATTTAGAAAGGTTAATTCAAGGAGTGGAAATTGCTCGTGAAATCTTTGCGACTAAAGCTTTTTCTGGTTGGGTAAAGCAAGAGCTATTGCCTGGTTCAGACGTTAGCGATCGCACTCAATTACGGGCATTTGTCAAACAAAGAGCTGATTCTTATCACCATCAAGCGGGTTCTTGCAAAATGGGCAGCGATCGCCTGGCAGTTGTCGATCCCCATCTGCGGGTTTATGGCGTACAAGGATTACGGGTAGCCGATGCCAGTGTTATGCCTGTCGTGCCGTCGGGAAACTGTCATACAGGTATTTTGGCGATCGCCGAAAAGGTATCGGGCTTAATCAAACAGCAGCATTTACAGTGAACAGTGACCAGTGACCAGTGACCAGTTAATTCTTACTTACGACTTACCACGCACCACTTTTCTTATGACTTTACAAATTTTTTCTCAAGTTGCATTGACTTGCAAAGATCCACTGATAACTGAAGAATTCTACAGCAAACACTTTGGCTTTAAACGGGCCAGAGTTGCCAAACTGCCAGACGGCAGTCAAATTGTTTTTATCAAAATGGGCGATAGTGCTTTCTATTTTGAATTGTTTCAAGCAACGGAAAATTTACCCATTCCTCCCGCGATTAATGATGGTTATCAGTTTCCCTCCGTGCGTCATCTGGCTTTCAAAGTCGATGATGTAGATGCCAAATTAGCTGAGATGGGGAACGATGCCAAAATTACCCTCGGCCCCCTTAACTTTGATGATTACATCCCAGGCTGGCGTACGGTTTGGATTGCCGACCCTGACAGCAGAATTGTGGAGATCTCTCAGGGATTCGTTGATGAAATGTAATAGCTACTACTTACTACCTACTACCTACTACTTACTACTCAACCAATCAATAACAAAGCTTAAACGAGAAGTTTAAATCATGGCTACAGTTCAATTTACCTATTTTACAGGCTTAAGAAGATCGTTTGTTAACAACGTTCGCTTGACTGGAACTTGGGATAGTAATGGACGCTATTCTGACCAGTGGACATCTTTACCAATGCAACAGATAACTGGTGAAGATGGCTGTCCTTGCTTTACAGCGACAGTAAATTTAGATGATTCGCAAATCGGTCAACAATTTCGTTGGGGTGTGATCTTAGATGCACCAGCAGGAAATAATCTCTGGGGCATAATGACCGAAGAGAATGATCTTAATTCTAGAGAACGCGATCGCACTTTTACCCTACAAGCCCCCAGTAGCGAAATCCAACAAGAAAGCTACTACCTCACTCATTGCCGTCGTTTAGGAGCGCAGAAATCCTACAATGGCGCACCTCAACCAGGGATTCAGTTTGCCGTGTGGGCACCCAATGCCCGAAATGTGGAAGTTGTCTTCGGACAATCAAGTGGCTACATTGCAGATACTGGAGTAGGAGAGGATACTAGCCGTCCACGACTGCCACTGTCTCGCCTAGGGGATGGAACTTGGCAAACCAATGGCGCAGCACCTTTAGCTAATTTTACTGCCTTTGATCGCCTGCCTTATATGTTCAGAGTAACCAAAGCAGACGGACAGGTAGCCTATAAAACCGATATATATTCTCGCTGTCAGATGGGAAAAGGCAGAATCGATCCCAGTGAATCAGCTTTTTCGGGCGATTATCGGCAGCTTGACGGCTCAGTTAGCTGTTCAGTGATCATCGACCCCGATACAGTCACCAGAGAGCCTGAAGAGGAATTTTCCCCACAGCAGGTATTTGTTCCAGAATCGGAATTCTGGCAAAACGAATTCGATCCTAATCGCCCCGTACCTCGTCGCGTGGAAGACCTGGTGATCTACGAACTCCATGTCGGCGCTCTGGGAAGCGGTCAAAATCGACCAGGAAACTTTGAAGATGCGATGAGTTTATTGCCGTATTTAATAGAATTGGGCGTAAATGCGATCGAACTTCTTCCTTTATCTGAATTTAGAGATGAGGTTAATTGGGGGTATGAAACCTCTCACTACTTTGCCCTCGAATATAGTGCTGGGGGTAGAGATCAACTTAAACATTTTGTGAGAACCTGCCATCGTCAAGGAATCGCCGTGATTTTCGATGTTGTCTACAATCACTATTCTCCCGATGCTGGGCGTGCGGAATGGGCTTATGACTCAGATACTCCTGAACAAAATATTTATTACTGGTATGAGGGGAATTCCAGTAATTATCCCCAGCCAGATGGC
Source organism: Pleurocapsa sp. CCALA 161 (assembly GCF_003003995.1). Classification (GTDB taxonomy): domain Bacteria; phylum Cyanobacteriota; class Cyanobacteriia; order Cyanobacteriales; family Xenococcaceae; genus Waterburya. The sequence goes on from NZ_PVWF01000058.1 coordinate 23,785, forward strand.
GGTTATATAGATAACTACTCTACAGGCTTTGCTCCTCGCTTTTATGAGGAAATAGTGCGCAAAATGTTTATCAGTAGTGCTGCTACTTTAATTGAAGAATTTCATGTAGACGGATTCCGCGTCGATGCCACGGCTTCGATCCATTTATATAATGTGCTTCATGCCGATGGCAGGAGAACTGATAATGTCAATGTTTTTGGCGCAAAGTTCCTCAGAGAATGGACGCGAACCATGAAGCTAATCCGCCCTGAAGTGATGCTGATGGCAGAAGATCATTCCGATTGGGATGGAGTTACCGAGCCTGTGGACAATGGTGGTTTGGGATTTGATGCCACTTGGTATTCCAATTTTTACCACCATCTTGTCGGGGATGCTCAAGGAGGAACACAGTACGCTAGATTAATGACGACGGTGGGATACGGTGGCAACGAACCCTTGGCAATGGATTACTTTGCCGGCGCACTAGCAGCATCTAGCGATCGCAAAGTTGTCTATCATGAATCTCATGATGAGGCTGGTAACTCGCAAAACTCTAGACGAACTATATCAGCAGCAGTCAACTCTGCCCCCCTGATTGGAGAAACTCGCCGCTTTGCTGAAGCACGTTGTCGCTTTGCTTGTGGCATGACCATGCTGGCTGCGGGTACGCCCATGTTTATGATGGGTGAGGAAATTGGCGCCCAGAGATTTTATCGCTACTCAGATTTTTTGAGTAACAGGGAAGATCTTTTAGGCGAGCGCCAAGGGGACGGTCAACGGCTATTTAGATTTTATCAAGACATTATTCGCTTGCGGTTAGAACATTCGGGATTGCGATCGCACAATATCGATATTATCCACGTCCACAATGCCAACCGCATCATCGCTTTTAGGCGCTGGGATAATTCCGAAGAGTTGCTAGTGGTGGCAAGTCTCAATAATAGTCCTTTTGGCTCAGGATATGCGATCGAGAATTCTCGACTGGGAAATGGTACGTGGCGCGAGATTTTTAATAGTGATGCCGAACCTTATGGCGGAAATAGGATCGGCAATTTAGGCGGATCTATTGCTTCTAGTAACGGTCAAATTTATGTTGTCGTGCCAGCAAATGGATTTGTCGTCTTCCAGCGACTGTAACTGAAAAACTCTTAGCCCAGAATGAGAAAGGAACGCCATGACTGCTCAACTAGAATTAATTATTGAATCACAAGCGTTGCAAGGAGAATGCCCCTGTTGGCATCAGGAAAAGCAATTACTATATTGGGTTGATGTAGAAAAAAAACAACTGCACGTTTATCAGCCTGAAACTAAAACCAATCGGACAATCGAACTAGGAAAATTAGTTGGTTGCGTTGTTCCTAGAAAATCAGGTGGTGTTGTTTTAGGTTTAGAAAACGGCTTGGCTGCTTTGGATCTAGAAACAGAAGAACTTATATATCTCGGATCTCCTGAAAGTGATCTGCCATCAAATAGATTTAACGATGGTAAATGCGATCCAGCTGGGCGTTTTTTGGCAGGAACAATGCATAGAGATCAAGATGAGGAAGCCGCTAAGGAAGCTGGATCGTTATATTCCTTGGATCGCAATCTGACAGTTCGACGATTATTGGGGGATCTTACCGTTTCTAATGGGATGGGATGGAGTCCCGATTATTCGACGATGTATCTCATCGATTCTCCTACCAAAAACGTTTTTGCTTTTGATTACGATCTCAAGACGGGAAACATTAGTAACCGCAGAGTTGTAGTTACCATACCAGATGCGTCAGGGGGATATCCCGATGGCATGGCGATCGACCAAGAAGGCATGATTTGGGTAGCTTTGTGGGCGGGATTTAAGATCACTCGCTGGAATCCTCACACTGGGGAATTGCTGCAAAGTATTTCTATCCCTGCTCCTAATGTTACGTCATGCACATTTGGCGGTCTAAACATGAATGAGCTTTACATAACAACAGCTAGAAAAGATATGGATGAAGCTGCATTGGCTCAGTATCCCCAAGCTGGTGGCGTTTTCTGGTTGAAGACAGATGTCGTAGGCCTGAAAAATTTTGAATTTATAGGCTAAATTGCTCTGGCGAAAATGCCTTTTAAATAACGTTTAAAAATTACACACATTACTAATTATTGAGGAATTAACCATGGACCCTATTACAACAGTGATTGTGGCTGCTCTGGCTGAAAATCTAAGTCAAAATGCGTGCAAAGACGGTTATGCTGCTCTTAAAGAGGCTTTGAAGAAAAAGTTTGGGCATAAAAGCGATCTGGTTGATGCCGTCGATAAATTAGAAGAGAAGCCAGACTCAAAAGGTCGCCAAACCACATTACAAGAAGAAGTGGAAATCTCTAAGGTCAATGATGACCCTGATATTGGCAAGTTAGTTCAAGATTTACTCGACCAGATCAAAGAACAGCCTGGTGGACAGGCGATGATCAATCAAACTCAAACCAATACGGTGAGCGGTGTAAATGTTGGTGGAAATTTTGAATTTAAACCAGTTCAAGACGGAAGCAAGAGTTAAGGAAATAGAATCATGAAGTTATTTTGGTCTAAACTGCTGGCAAAAATAGGGCGAGGATTACTCAAGGTAGTGAGGTGAAGTTGTGAGCCAATGCCCTAATCCTAATTGTCTGCATCAGAATCTTACCAACACAAAGTTTTGTGTGAAGTGCGGTAATAAATTACGTTTAAGCGATCGCGAAGCGTGGAGGTCATCCAATCGCCGAAGGCATGGCGGTTGCGAAGCAAGTCCGCAGGACTCAGCCAATCGCCCATCTCAAGCACAAGATAACCTTATTATGGCTAACGTAAGCGATCGCTCATCTCAAGAACAAGATAACCTGGTTAAGAATGCTAACGTTGGGCGTGACTTGACCTTTGCGCCAGTTCAGAACATCATCGAGACGCAGATCATCCAGTCTTCGGTTGAGGTGGTCACTCAGCGAGAACTGAATAAAAATTCACCTTATCAAGGACTCAAAAGGTTTAACTTCAAAGACAGAGAGCGCTTTTTTGGCAGAGATAAGTTAATTGCCAGATTATTCGAGGCGGTGAATCGCAGCAACTTGAGTTTAGTGTTAGGGGCTTCTGGTAGTGGCAAGTCCTCTGTCGTGCGTGCTGGCTTAATTCCTGAGTTGAAGAAATCTCTGGAGTCTCAAATATTTTATGACTTCATTTTTACCCCCAATCAAGATCCCTTTGATTCTCTATATCGGTGTCTACTCAGCGAAGAAAAGGACTATAGCTTTAGTAAAGCAGAAGCTGAGATTGCCCTGGAAGCAAAGGCAGATAGCCTAGCTAAAGTGATTAGTACCTTAAGGAAGGATAAGGAACGATGGCTAATTTTTGTGGATCAATTCGAGGAATTGTTCACTATTTGTGACGATCTAGACAAACGCAAAAACTTTATTTTAGGTCTGGTTCAAGTTGCCAAGTCGGGGAATAGTTCGATCAAGATTGTATTGGCAATGCGGTCTGACTTTCTGGAACAGTTGAGTTTCTATCCCGATCTAGGTAATATTGCTAATCAAAATAATATCCATCTGGTGACTGAAATGTACCCAGATGAACTACGACAGGCGATCGAGCAGCCAGCAGCCAAGCATGGGGTTATGTTTGAACCAGGGTTAGTTGAACAAATTATCCAGGAAGTCGAAGGACAAAAAGGTTACCTTCCCTTATTGCAGTACACCCTGAATTTGCTTTGGGAAAGTGAATGTCAATCTTTCGATGCTAATGGTCGTCCTAATATCGAAGACCGTACCTTAAACAAGAAAAATTATGCAGCGTTGGAGGGTATAAGAGGGGCGCTGCAAAAGCGAATCAGCGAAATATACAACAATTTGAACCAAGACCAACAGACAGCTACTAAGCAAATATTTTTGAAGCTGGTGAATATTGTTGAGAATAATTCTGGCAGGAGAGCAGTTAGCAGACGGGCTGCTCGAGATGAATTTGTCGGTGAATCAGTAGAAAAAATCCTCAATAAATTCATTGAAGAAAAGTTGCTGGTTAGTAGTGGCGAATATTCAAGCACGAAAGGACTGCAAGTGATTGAAAGTAAGCACCTGAAGCAATCAGCAACGGTAGAAATTGCCCATGAAATTTTGCTCTCCTCTTGGGATGAGCTAAAATGCTGGCTTGACGAGGAAAAAGAAGCAATTATGCTCAAAAATTGGTTGGCTGGTGAGACAAGGCGGTGGCAAAAAATTCGCTCACAAGATCAGTCTAAAGCTCAAGATGAACTCTTAAAAGGCTCTCGATTAGCTCAGGTTGTAGAGTTTAGGCAGAAAGATACTTTTAAAAATGTTGGTGGCTTAAGACCAGAGGAAAGTGAATATATCGATGCCAGTATAGCAGAACGAGATCTTCGCCTCTGGGAAGCAGAAGCACGCAGAAAGAAGCTATTCATAGCAATTTCTAGCATATCTGTCGTTTTTGCTGGACTCGCACTTTTGGCAGGGATGCAGTGGCGACAAGCCGAACGGCAGAGAAACATCTTACAGTTGAGCGAACAGGCAGAGGAAGCCAGCAATTTACTTAGTGTCAACCCTGTAGAGGGGGTAGTTAGGGCTATAGCCCTCAATGGCGAGAGTAGAGACATATTTGGCGATCGCTTCGCACAAATTTTACCCCAAGTACGCTCTAGTTTACGGGATGCGATCGCCGTACCTACAGAAAGCAATGTCCTAAGAGGGCATCAAGGCCCAGTTTGGCAAGCTGCTTTTAGTCCTGATGGTCAAATTATTGCTAGTGCTGGTGATGATGGGACAGTGCGCTTGTGGGACAAACAGGGCAATCCTATTGGTCAACCCTTTCAAAGTCATCAAAGTCTTGTTCATTCAGTTGCCTTCAGTCCAGACGGGCAATATCTAGTTAGTGGCGGTGGTGACAACACAATTAGGCTGTCGAATAAACAGGGTAATCTTATCGGTCAGCCCTTTGTGGGTCATCATGGTAAAGTGCTGTCAGTTGCCTTCAGTCCTGATGGAAAGTATCTAGCCAGTAGCGGTGATGATAAGAGAGTGAGGCTATGGGATCTAAAAGGCAACCAAATCGGTCAGCCCTTTACGAGTCATCAAAATCTTGTTTATTCAGTCGCTTTCAGTCCAGACGGGCATTATCTAGTTAGTGGCGGTGGTGACAACACAATTAGGTTGTGGGACAAACAGGGTAATCTCATCGGTCAGCCCTTTAAGGGTCATCAAGACCATGTTTTCTCAGTCGCTTTTAGTCCAGACGGAAAAACGATCGCCAGTGGTAGTGCCGATAATACAATTCGGTTATGGGATCTAAAAGGCAATCAAATCGGTCAATCCCTCATCGGACACGAAGATTATGTCCGCTCAGTTACTTTTAGCCCTGATGGAAAGTATATTTTGAGTGGCAGCGATGATAAAACGATTCGGTTGTGGGATCTAGAAGGCAATCAAATCGGTCAATCCCTCATCGGACACGAATATTATCTTTACTCTGTTGCCTTCAGCCCTGATGGGGCAAGCATTGTTAGTAGTAGCGAAGATGGTACAGTTCGATTGTGGAATACAGCAGATTTCCAAAGCGATCGCACTCTAGTAGGACATCAGGATAAAGTCTTGTCTGTAGCCATCAGTCCCAATGGAGAATATATTGCTAGTGGCAGCGATGATCAAACGATTCGGTTGTGGGACAAACAGGGTAATCCTATCGCTCAGCCTTTTAGCGGGCATCAGAAGAAAGTCTTATCTGTAGCCATCAGTCCCAATGGGGAATACATTGCTAGTGGCAGTGATGATCAAACAATTCGGTTGTGGGACAAACAAGGCAAGGCGATCACTCCGCCTTTTATCGGGCATAAAAAAGCTGTCACCTCGGTTGCTTTTAGTCCTGATGGAGAATACATAATTAGTGGGAGTCGCGACGGTACGCTACGATTGTGGGATAAACAAGGCAAAGCAATCGCTCAACCTTTTATCGGGCATGAGACTGCCGTTTTCTCGGTTGCTTTTAGTCCCGATGGACAACATATCATCAGTGGTGGTAACGACAAGACGATTCGGTTGTGGGATTTAAACGGTAAGCAAATCGGTCAAACCTGGCATGGACATACAGATAAAGTCCACTCAGTTGCTTTTAGTCGTGATGGAGAATACATAGTTAGTGGTAGTCGCGATCGCACGCTGCGATTATGGGACAAACAAGGCAAGGCGATCGGTTCACCTTTTATCGGGCATGGCAGCGCTGTCTCCTCAGTTGCTTTTAGTCGTGATGGAGAATACATAGTTAGTGGTAGTCGCGATCGCACCCTACGATTATGGGACAAACAAGGCAAAGCGATCGGTCAACCATTATCAAGGCATGAAAGTCCCGTCAGTTCCGTTGCCATTAGTCCTGATGGGCAACAGATTGTCAGTGGCAGTTGGGACAAGACAGTACGGTTATGGCAGGGGGGTAGCTTCTCAACTTGGTTACAAGTAGCTTGCGATCGTTTGCGCGAGCATTCTCTGCTTACGTCATCTGCCACAAAAGAAGCCAAGGTTGCTAATAAAACTTGTGCCAAGATTAAGTAATTAAATTAGTTAACGCTAATCAATTAACGAAACGCAGGATTATGACGAATTAAACTCATAAACTCCTGCCGAGTTTTCGCATCATCGGCAAAGACACCTCTAACTGCACTGGTAGAAGTCCAAGAACTAGGTTTTTGCACTCCCCGCATTACCATACACATATGACTTGCTTCCACTACTACCGCTACCCCTTTAGGTTGTAATAATCCTTGGAGTGCGTCGGCGATTTGGGCGGTTAATCTTTCCTGTACTTGTAAACGCCGTCCGTACATTTCACAAATACGGGCAATCTTAGATAATCCAATTACTTTACCGTCGGGAATATAAGCCACATGAGCGCGACCGAGAATGGGTAAGATATGGTGTTCACAGGAGCTAAATAGGTCTATATCCCTAACCAAGACCATTTCATCTGCATTTTCCTGGAATACTGCCCCGTTAAGAAGTTCATCAAGGGATTGATGATAACCAGAAGTGAGAAACTTTAAAGCTTTAACTACTCTTTTAGGAGTATCTCTTAATCCTTCGCGGTCTGGGTCTTCTCCCAGTCCTAACAGCAAAGTCCTTACTGCTTGGCGCATCTCCTCTTCGGATACAGGAGGAGGACACGTCATTTGAGGTTTCCTCAAATGCGTGAGATGTTCGTGCTGTTGTGTAGTAGTTAATTTAGGTAGTTGCTGATTAATGTTGTCGATTTGATTGGGTTCGGATTTAGCTAAGGTCATAAATTGGCAATAGTTTAAATTAAACGGTAACAGAGGTAACAGAGGTAACAGAAGTAGCCAAACAGTCATTTAGCTGTTGGCGCAGTTTATCAGTATCTAGATGACGACCGATAAAAACTAGTTGGTTAACAGGAGGAGTAGACCAACGGTCAGACTTAAGATCACTGCGTTGTCCACATAGTTGAAATACATGGCGTAATTCGCTTCCGGCAAACCAAATAATTCCTTTTGCTCGAAATACTTCAACTGGAAGTTGATCGGTTAAAAACTTTTGAAATTTATAAACATCAAAGGGTTTGTCACTTTGAAATGACATGGAAACAAAACCATCGGCTTCTAAGTGAGGGGAATGATGGTGATCATGATGTTGGTGGTGTTCTTGCTCTTTCTTTTCGACATAACTAGCGATGGGCGTCGAAGGTACTCCGTCTTGAAAAGACCGAGCCTGCTTCGACTTCGTTAAACCCACATCTAAAATCAATGGCAATGGAACTTGAGCATAGTTTGTATAAATAATCCTGGGGCTTTTTTTAATGGAAGCAATATATGTTTCTAATCCTCGTAATTGCCCCTCGTCAACTAAATCAGTTTTATTTAACAACAAAATATCTGCAAAGGTAATCTGTTTAAAAGCTGCTTCGCTCTCGAAATGCTCTGGAGTAAAGGTTTCTGCATCAACTACGGTAATTACTGAATCAAGGCGAGTAAAATCTCGAAAATCAGAACCAACAAAAGTCAAAATTATTGGTAAAGGGTCGGCTACCCCAGTTGTTTCAATTATCAAACGATCTACTTTTTCTTCTTTGGCTAATATCCTTTGTACTGCTTTTACTAACCCTTCATTAATGGTGCAGCAAATACAACCATTGCTCAACTCCACCATGTCATCCTCATAGGAAATTAACAGCTGAGAATCAATATTGATATCTCCAAACTCATTGACTAATACTGCGACCTTTAAGTTATGGGTATTTTGCAGAATTTGATTGAGTAGGGTGGTTTTACCACTACCCAGAAATCCTGTGATGATGGTGACGGGTAATTCTGATGGAGAAATCTCTAGCATGGTGAAGAGAAGCAATTTAGT
>NZ_PVWF01000205.1 GCF_003003995.1 Pleurocapsa sp. CCALA 161
CTCCTATAATCTTAAAATCATCATGAGGAGATTCGCAGACAATATAGGTTGGCCATCCCATGTCTTTCTTATCAGGATATTGCGCCATCAAAATTTGACGATACTTACGATAAGTAGCAGTATCCTGCATTTTGACATCGATAAAGTCTAACTCTAGTTCTTTGGCAACCTTTGCATCATAAAAAGACATTTTGTGGCACGTTCCACAGTCTTCTGACGAAAATTTAACTATGGCTTTGGTCATTTTATCTATAATTTTTAAAAGTCAGTAAAACTAATTACCTAAATTATAAAATTATTTGACTCAACTACTGCCAAAAATAGCGATCGCCGTTTGGGGAATATTTGGGGAGTACAAGACTAAAGTTGTTCTCAATTATGGTAGAGCATGAAAATATGTACCATACTGTAACCCAGGAAAGAAATAATTTAATTCAATAAAGACAGTAGCGACTACGATTACAGTGAGAGTAGCTACTACGGGCGCACTAGTTAAAAATTTAAGAAAGTATTGCATGGTTGTTTATTTTGATTAAATTTAATTAACTGTTATTTAAACTATCGAGGCGACACAGAAATTTCATCATTTCTGGCAGTTAGTTCACCACTCAAGGTTTCTTTTACTGCCAGCATTGGCCAGAGCAAACCTTGAGCTAAAGATTGAACTGCCACAGGCAAATCGATCAATATTTCTAACTGTTCTTGAGATTTTTTTTGGCTGATTGCTCGTAAATAAGCTCGCCCTGACCAACCGATAAAACCCGTAATATAGAAAAAAATGCTAAAGGCGATCGCAATATCAATAGTACGATCAAAGCCAATAACTAGATGAGGTAATCCGTCATCTTCGCCACAGGTTAAATACTCCCCATAGGCGCGATCGGGTTCGCTAAAGTAATAGTTATCAGGATAACTGGCAACCCTTGCTTGATAAGCGGGAGAGTCTTTACATCTTACTAAAATGCCATCTGCGGTCGCAGTAGGGGCAGCAGCACACCAGAGAATTATTGCCAAAATTAAAGGTAATAATTTTTTCATCATTTTTTTGGTTGTGAATAATTGAAGTTGAACTTTAAATTATTGGTAGTCTCGATTTATTTTTTATTAGCTAGTTATACCAATTCCTCAAAGTAGCTGGAAAGAGCAAAAATATTCTTAGAGCCAATGAAAAGGCTCAAATATCCATAAAAGCTAATAACTAAAAGCTAAAAGCTAAAAGCTTAACCTACCCCTAAGTCTCTCGTTATTTTCAAGAATTGATCTCAATAGCCAACCGCAAAGCAGTTTTAAACTTATTTCTCTAGCCCTTCTTTTTCAATCCAAAGAAACAAGAGCGCAAAGACAGGAAAAGGAAGAATATAAGTAATTAGGGGAATAAAAATCCAAGGCAACCAAGAAGCAGCGTACGAACCTGTCATTTGTGTTACATCTGCCATAATAAACCTCTTTGTTGTTAGTTGTTAGTTGTTAGTTGTTAGTTGTTAGTTGCCACCTAAGTAGCTGTTGTTCATTTAAATTGCATACTTGTCTTTTCCTCTTGCCTTCTGCTCCCTGCCTCCTGCCTTTTCTCAACCAGTAAATTAAATGCGTGACAACTTACTTATTACTTATTACTTGTTACTTAATTACTAGCCCCAGATTAAAGGCGTTAAATGTTGGCTAACATTTACCGCACCGCGTAAAATTGCGTCTAAATCGTCAAAGTTTTCTAGCAAAGCGTAGGCAAATACCGCACCGCCCATTGCCCCGACAAAAATACCGCCACCAAGTTGAAACCAGCCTTCTTTAGTTCTCAAAGGTCTGAGATCGTCTTGAGAATGGGAATTATATGCCCCTCTAGGATCGCCTTGAAAAGTTGCCAGAGCAAAAATGGAAATGCCTAGAACTGCCGAAGCGGTAATATAAATAGCGGTAATAACTCCACTTAAATTTGCTCCGTGAGAAGTTTCTCGCAATGGTCCAAAGATAATTTCAGGCCCAATCAAAAAGTAACCGTGAGCCATGCCAATTTCTAAGCCACGCATAAAAGGACTCAAGCCTTCACGATAGGCAGGTAGATTACGAATAAAGGCATTAACTAATTCTGAGTCATTGATTGGAGTTGAAAGATTACCTAAGCAAGGATCGCCTTTGTAGGGTTTGATTAATTCTGCCTCAGCATAATCTGGAGTAATATCGGGTGTCGTAGTTTGAGTCATAATCTTTTATTACTTATTACTTATTACTTATTACTTATTACTTACGAGCAGTTAACTTATCTGTCCTAACTGAGCGACATAGTGCGACTAGTTAGGAAACCCGACCATATGCCCTGTTTGCGATCGGGTGTTTTCTATTTTGGGAGAGGAGAATCCCCCAAGCTTGCTAATTCAGAGTAGAAATATTAAAGAATGGAGGGCTTTATTTCTATTGTTCACTCCGAATTAAAGATTGATTTAGCTAGCCAAACTTGCTGGCTGTCGAAGCGATTAGAAACGCTCCATAGGTAGCAATGTAGCCGACGGCAAAGTGAGTTAGACCTACTAAACGAGCCTGGACAATTGATAAAGCCACGGGCTTGTCTTTGGGATAACCAAATGATAGTGGCGTATGTTCGTGCGCCCACATCAGAGTTTCGATTAACTCTTGCCAGTAACCTCTCCAGGTGATTAGGAACATAAAGCTAACCGCCCAGACTAAATGACCAAAGAGAAAGATCCAAGCCCAGATTGCTAAATTATTCGTGCCATAAGGATTATAGCCGTTGATTAACTGCGCAGAATTTGCCCAAAGATAATCCCTAAACCAGCCCATGAGATAAGTAGAACCCTCATTAAATTGAGCCACGTTCCCCTGCCAGATCGCTAGGTGTTTCCAGTGCCAATAAAAGGTAATCCAACCTAAAGTATTGAGCATCCAGAAGGTGGCTAGGTAGGCCGAATCCCAAGCAGAGATATCGCAAGTGCCACCCCGTCCTGGCCCATCACAGGGAAAAGCATAGCCAAAATCTTTTTTGTCGGGCATCAGCTTAGAGCCACGAGCATCTAATGCACCTTTAACTAAGATTAAAGTAGTAACGTGAAGACCCAAGGCGATCGCATGATGAACTAGAAAGTCTCCAGGCCCAATAGTCAAAAACAGGGAGTTAGTACCGTTATTAATCGCCTCTAGCCAACCTGGAAGCCAAACATTAGCGTGATTGGGCCAAGCAGTAGAAGCTATACTATCGGGATTAGAAAGTAAGGTGCTGAGTCCATAGAGTGCCTTGCCGTGAACCGATTGAATCCATTGGGCAAATACAGGCTCGATTAAAATTTGCTTTTCTGCTGCACCAAAAGCGACTTCAACATCGTTATGTACATATAAAGCCAAGGTATGGAAACCGAGGAATAGGGATACCCAACTGAGGTGAGATATAATTGCCTCTTTGTGATCTAAAACCCTAGCTAAAACATTATCCCGATTTAACTCAGGATCGTAGTCCCGCACTAAGAAGATCGCACCGTGAGCAAATGCACCAATCATCAAAAAGCCAGCAATATATTGATGATGGGTATACAGAGCAGACATAGTAGTATAGTCTCTGGCAATAAAAGCATAGGGAGGCATTGAATACATATGCTGTGCTACTAAGGAAGTAACTACCCCCAGACAAGCCAGATGCCAGCCCAACTGAAAGTGCAGAGAATTATTATAGGTATCGTATATACCTTTGTGTCCGCGACCAGTTTTAGGAGCAATAAAGAAACCATCCCAGCCAGGTCCTTGTAAAGCTTCAGTCATCTCTTTAATATTGTGACCAATACCGAAGTTAGTACGGTACATATGTCCTGCAATAATAAAGATAACGGCGATCGCCAAATGATGATGAGCCATATCTGTCAGCCACAGGGACTCGGTTTGGGGATGGAACCCACCCAAAAAAGTTAAAATTGCTGTCCCCGCGCCTTCTGATGTCCCGAAAATGTGTCCAGCAGTATCAGGATTTTGAGCATACACACCCCAGTTACCACTAAAAAAAGGTGCTAAACCTGCGGGATGAGGGGGAATACTTAAGAAGTTATCCCAACCTACGTGCTGTCCGCGAGATTCGGGGATTGCCACGTGAATTAAGTGACCAGCCCAAGCTAAAGAACTAACGCCGAATAAACCAGCTAAATGATGGTTGAGTCGCGACTCGGCATTTTTAAACCAAGCTAAACTAGGTCTAAATTTGGGCTGTAAATGTAGCCAGCCAGCAAACAACATTACTGTTGCTAGTACCATCAAAAATATCGACCCCATGTATAGCTCGTTATTGGAGCGCATCCCAATGGTATACCACCAGTGATAAACCCCTGAATAGCAAATATTGACGGGATTAGACGCACCGGCTTGGGTAAAGGCATCAATTGCCCCTGGTCCAAACTGCGGATCCCAAATAGCGTGAGCAATGGGCGGAATATTTAACGGATCTTTAATCCACAGTTCAAAGTTGCCTTGCCATGCGACGTGAAATAGTAGACCCGATGTCCACAGGAAGATGATGGCAATATGTCCGAAGTGAGAGGCAAAGATCTTTTGATAAAGATTCTCCTCCGTCATGCCGTCATGAAGTTCAAAATCATGAGCCGTTGCGATACCATACCAAACTCTACGAGTGGTTGGATCTTGAGCAAGGTCTTGGCTAAATTTAGGAAATTTGGTAGCCATAATTATTAGTTGTTAGTCGTTAGTTTTAGTAGGCCCTTCGGGTTCGACAGTTTGCTTATGTCGGTAAAACCGCCCACCGCAACTGCCTCACCGTTCGCCCTTACAGATTTTTTAAGGTGATTTATCTAACCGATCGCAGTCATTCTCGCCAGGAAGAAAGCCCAGGTAGTAACAATTCCCCCTAATAGATAGTGAGCTACTCCTACAGCACGACCTTGGGTAATACTAAGGGCGCGAGGTTGAATGGCAGTGGTAATCTTAAGCTTGTTGTGCGCCCAAACAATCGACTCGATTAGCTCTTGCCAATAGCCACGACCACTAAAGAGAAACATGAGGCTAAAGGCAAAGACAAAATGTCCTGCTAGGAACATAATTCCATAAGCCGAAAGCGCAC
>NZ_PVWF01000206.1 GCF_003003995.1 Pleurocapsa sp. CCALA 161
AGTGACATTGTATTTCAAGCTCTTTAGTCTGGATTCTCTCAGCATATTACAGCTCAATTTTTCTTGCGCTTACCCTGTAATGGATATGAAGGAGAAGCATGGGAAAGATATATAGGATTAATTATTCCTGCTGATGCTGAAATTGAAGTGATAGATACAAATGCAGAATTTGAATTGAAATGGGAAGTATATAATAAAGCTTCCGATCAATATAAGCTAATAGATATAGATAAACTAAGTATTGAAAGTTTCAAAGAGTCTAAAGAATTTTACGAAGAATTAGAATTGAAAATAAATAAACTGGCGATATTTTTAGTAGATACTATCTTCAAAGTAAACAATGAAGTATTCACAGTTGATGTAGAAAACTATGAAGATGCTGAAAACCTTAATGCTAAACCTTGGACACCAATTGAATGGGTAGAAGGTTATTTAGTATTTGATCTCTCACTTAGTAAATGTGAGAAATTTTCAGAAGAACAAAAAGCTTTAGATTATATAAAAAGAAATAAAACAAAAGACTAAACAATAAAGAGTATGTTATCAAAAATATATGCTTTAAAGTTGATGCAGACCATGAGTTCAAAGTGATTTCTTGATATACAACAACAATTGAAAATTATATAACTACTAAAGTTAATTTCCACAAAGAGAATTTTAATTAAATAACAAGTCCAACACTCCTGATGACTATAAAAGCTTGGAGTTTTTTATTTGTTTATTTATTCTCAATAAGGAAACACTAATAACAATGACAATATCAAATTCAAGAAATAGATATCAAACGGATCAAGATCCACCACCGCCAAAGACCGTTTGTATAGGAGTATCACTTATAACAGTAGAAACCTACACAATAGTTCAAGACGATAGAGCAATAGAGCTACCTGTAGATGATGAAGTTGTATATACTTCTGTTCCTTATGAGGTGGCCCATAGTAAAAATGGCTGCTCTGATTGGAATGCGATCGCACGAGAGCTAGAAAAAGAAGGCTACTTACAAAAACATTGGCAAATTATGTCAGTCTGGATTCCTGTGGAAAATCATATTGCTGATGAAATCTTTTAACACTAACACTAACTAACAATGAAAATAACTAATAAAGAACAATTAGAATTCAAAGTACTTCAATTAACATCAAATCATTTCCTATGTAAGAGTATTCCTGATAACTGGTACGACTTGAGTGAGGATCAACAGAATGAATTTCTCATTGAGAATAACTGGGAACCGTTCGAGAAATACGAGCCTCAGTATGTCTGGGGTTGTATAGAAAATGCAGCACAAACTACCCAAGAATTTATAGAAGACTTAAACAAGGAAGGAAATTAACCGTGAAGAAACTCAAGGCCACATTACTAATTGACGAGGATCTATTGCTTAAAGCCTATTGTGAGGGTCATGACATAAAACCTAAAGATTGCCCTCCTGTTGAAGATATGGTGCGTTCTGAGATCATGTGGGTTCTCCAGAGTGGAATTGATTTAATCGGCGATATAGTTGAGGTAGAAAGTTAAATTCATACCATGACTCAACTAGACATAACCCAAGCAAAGGCGGACATATCGAAAGTTCTGGATCTCGCTATTAAAGGCGAAGAGATTGTAATTACCCAAGATAATAAGCCAGTAGCCAAGATCTCTCCCATAGCCCCAATATTACGCCCTTTAAAGAGAGGTAGTGCTAAAGGTAAAGTACAGATGTCTGATGATTTCGATGAGCCTCTAGAAGACTTTAAGGAATATATGGAATGAATTTATTATTAGATACGCATACATTCCTATGGTTCGTAAATGATAATCCCAAACTAAGTGATCGTCTCAAGGATCTGATTGAAGATACAAATAATGTTAGTTATTTAAGTATTGCCAGCCTTTGGGAAATGTCGATTAAATTTAACTTGGGCAAGCTAACGCTAGACCCCAACTACGAAGAATTTGTTGAGAGAGAAGTTACTACTAGCACCGTTAGGTTACTCAATATTGAATTAGAGCATTTGAGGATTAACTCTACTCTGCCTTTCCATCACAGAGATCCTTTTGACCGCCTCATTATTGCTCAATCTATAGCAGAGGAAATACCAATCGTATCTGTAGATTCTGCTTTTGATAAATACTCTGTTGCTTTGATTAATTAATCCATTAACGCCACTAATTGACGTATAGCAACTGTCTTTGACCTGTAGACATTAAACATGGGTCATTTTTAATGCCAATTTATTCACTAGTAATAACTATGAAAACACACCAAGCTAAAGTGATCAATTGTGTTCAAGCCAAGACACGCTATGGCCTCAAGCTAGTTATTAACTGTAAGTTATTATCTGATAATTCAGATGTAGCTTGTTGGAGCAATGAGCTAGATAATAAAGTCTATCGATCTAAGCATAAGGGCGATATTGTTGAGCTAATTGAAACTGATACCAATTCTCCATGAAGATGCATTAAATTAAAGGTGGTGACAAAATGCACAGATATGGGAAATAAATTAAGCAATTGCTTCAATTTGTGGATGGGACTATATCATCTCAGCTTTATTTAGTGCAACTTCATAGAGAAATGGTATAACTAATCCATTAAACGCTCTTTGATAATCAAGTGTTAATTCTTTTCTTTTTTGAACCTTGAGATCGTAAACCACACAATCTTCAATTAACTGCTCTATCAACTTGTCTACTGAGCTTGGTTTTGTATTAGAGTTAAGTATTTCTTGAAGTATGTTATAAACTTCTTCTGCTTTGTCTTCTAGATTCAGATCTTCACTGTACAAATCTTTCAGGCAAAGAATATCATCTAGATCCCTTTCTAACAATACTTCTTGTAACCTAGCAGAATCAAGAGTATCTAAAGGCTGATTATTAATAGTAATCTCAGCAAGAATCGGCTCAATTATATCTCTGAATTGTTGTTGTAAATCAGTTAGTGGTTGTAAGTTCTTTCTGCTGACCATAATGATTATCTTTAAAAGTATTTGTAATGAACTCAAGATAACTATTAATACAAAAGCTTGACTGTGATCTCTGTCAAAAGAACACACTTCTGGAAAAGAGGTGCTTTCCTGATTAATTATTCTGGTTTCTGAAATACAATAGAAACATATGTAATCTATTTGAAACTTTTAGAACTATGAATAATATTAATGTACGAATTATCAATTGCTCTCGCCCCAGAAGTATTTGTAGATATCCAAGATTATGAAGGATATTATCAAGTCTCAAACTACGGCAAAGTAAGAAGCCTAGACCGTGTAATCAAAGAAAAGACTGGTAAAACTCAAAGCAGCAGGTAATTTGACTCATAAAGAGATTGCTACCAAGTTTAGTGTTGCTAGAAGCACTATTACTGAAATCAAGTCAGGCAGAAGATGGAAACATCTAAATGTAATTCCTTTGACAGTTGAGAGAATGCAAAATTTGGCTTCCATCTACGCTAATACTCTGCGTTAGTAGAGCTGAAAGTGTAGCCATTTAGACATAGATAGATCAAGACATCATGAAGGTAGTAGATTGGTGTCTTTTTGGTGTCATAATCTTTGGTAACAATTGAGAACCTAGTTACTAGAAGTAATTATCGAACCCCTAGCTTTAGCTTGGAAGGCTGAGGTATTACCACTATACGACATCCGCAGGTAATAACGTTTTAGATCGAGTAATAACTTTAGCATACTAAGTTGGCTTTGTTCAAATAGTTTTCTAAAAAGAGCTAATTTCTTGATTTTGTATCTTTCATATTGGTCATTTAGAAATTAATTGGAATGACTATGAACTATCTCCTGACAGATTATTTTAGCGAAGCATATTACAATTACTCAAAATAGACTAGACTCAAAAATTGGTGTATCTGAGGAGAGCATAATTATGGCGGTTCAACTTCAACAAGCAGTTACAGTCGGCAAATACCTGGTTACACAACGTTTAATGGGACGTAAGCGGTTTCCTTTGGTTTTAATGCTAGAACCTTTGTTTCGTTGTAATTTAGCTTGTTCTGGCTGTGGTAAAATTCAGCATCCAAAGGAAATTTTGCAACAAAACTTAACCCCAGAGCAATGTTTTATGGCGGTGGAAGAATGTGGTGCGCCAGTAGTTTCTATTCCTGGAGGAGAACCTCTGTTACATCCTCAAATCGGGCAGATTGTCGAGGGGTTAGTACAGCGTAAAAAGTTTGTCTATCTCTGCACCAATGGGATCTTGCTGGAGAAAAGCCTGAGTAAGTTTAAACCATCCCCCTATTTAACTTTTAGCGTTCATCTTGATGGATTCAAGGAACAGCATGACAAATGTGTCGATCGCCCAGGAGTTTTTGATAAGGCGATCGCGGCGATCAAAGCAGCTAAACAGCAAGGATTTAGAGTGACGACCAACACCACCGTCTTTGATGGAGCAAATCCACAAGAAATGCAGGAATTCTTTGATTTCTTGGATACTCTCAACCTTGATGGCATGATGGTTTCCCCTGGCTATGGATACGAAAAGGCTCCCGATCAAGAAAACTTTTTACGGCGAGAACAAACTAAAACTTTATTTAGAGAAATCTTATCTCCCTGGAAATCTGGTCAAAAGAAATGGAATTTTAATCATAATCCCTTATTTCTGGAATTCCTGATGGGAGATCAAGATTTTGACTGTACTCCTTGGGGAAGTCCTAGCTATAGCGTTTTAGGCTGGCAAAAACCCTGCTATCTCTTGGATGAAGGACACTATTCAAGCTATCAAGAACTGCTCAATCAGACCGAGTGGAGCAACTACGGCAAAAATAGCGGTAATCCTCAATGCCAAGACTGTATGGTACATTGTGGCTACGAACCCACCGCAGCTAACGCGGCAATGCAACCCGAAAATATGGGTAAGGCGATCGGTGCATTATTTGGTGGATAAGCTCAGGCAATGAGCAATAAGTAATGATACTAAATCCGCTTGATAAACTTGATAAAGGTAATGTTTAATTTCTGCGTAAAAATTTAGTGATGAGATCAGAATAACTAATACTTGTTACTTGTTACTTGTTACTTGTTACTTGTTACTTGTTACTTGTTACTTGTTACTTGTTACTTGTTACTTGTT
>NZ_PVWF01000207.1 GCF_003003995.1 Pleurocapsa sp. CCALA 161
TGACAAACTCATAATTAAATCTGCGCCGACTTAAGACTATCTATTTATCTTATCCGTCTAAGAGGACTATTCTCAAGGTGTCACATTAATACTCGGATATAACCTTAGTTATTGTAAGCTGTGGGGGAATTTAATTACTCCAGACCAAGATTATGCCCTAGTTTCTACTGAGATTCTCAATTATAAGATATGGTGTAAATCGATTTTAATAATCCGTAATGTGAATGAGTGGTTTGAAAAATAAGATTAAAGCAGCGATCGCGGAAGGCGGTCAAGTGCAAGCCCTGCCTTCGCAAGGTGGGGAACGCTTGACCTTAGTCGATATTCTCCAGATCAGGGCTATGGAGCAGCCCCATCAGACAATATATAATTTTCTGTTGGATGGAGAAACAGAGTCGGCTAGTCTCACTTACGGACAGCTTGAGCAAAAAGCACAGGCGATCGCTGCACACTTACAGTCTGTATGTTCCCCTCAAGATCGGGTTTTATTATTATTTCCTGCGGGGTTAGATTACATCACTGCTTTTTTTGGCTGCCTTTATGCTGGGGTAATAGCTATTCCTGCTTATCCTCCTCGCCCCAATCGCCCTTTAAACCGTATTCACAATATTTTAGATAACGCTCAAACTGATATTGCTTTAACTGACAGCGAGACTCTGCAAAGCTTAGAGCGTCAATTAGCAAGCACTACGGAATTACAGAATTTACGCTGGATTACTATAGATTCGATTGATGAAAATATAGCTTCACAATGGCAAAAACCTTGCCTTTCTAGCGAAGATATTGCTTTTCTCCAATACACCTCTGGTTCAACAGCAGAACCTAAAGGAGTCAAGATTGCCTATCAAAACTTACTCCACAACCTAGAAGCAATTCATAGTTGCTTTCGCCATTCGCCCCAGAGCAAGGGAGTCATTTGGCTTCCTCCCTATCATGATATGGGTTTAATTGGTGGGGTACTTCAGCCGTTATTTGGCGATTTTCCCGTAACTCTGATGTCACCTTTGATGTTTTTACAAAATCCTCTACGCTGGCTAAAGGCGATCGCCAGCAATGGAGCAACTACTAGTGGAGGACCAAATTTTGCCTACGATCTTTGCGTACGTAAATTTAAGCCCGAACAGATGCGAGGAGTGGATTTAAGTACTTGGCAAGTAGCATTTAACGGCGCTGAACCAATTAACCATGAGACTTTAACTAAGTTTGCCGAAACTTTTGCTCCCTACGGATTTAACTATGATGCTTTCTACCCTTGTTATGGCATGGCAGAGGCAACCCTAATCATCTCTGGGGGTTCTAAAAATTCAGCTATTGTGACCAAAACGGTTCAGAGCAAAGCTTTAGAGCAAAATAAAATTGTGCTTGCCGACATTAGCGAAACACATCCCCACACCTTAGTTAGCTGCGGTCAAAGTTTACCAGATCAACAATTAGCGATCGCCAATCCTGAAACCTTGACTACTTGCCCAGCCGGAGAAGTTGGTGAAATTTGGGTGTCTGGAGCTAGTATTGCTCAAGGATATTGGCGACAACCAGAAATTACCACAGCCACTTTTGGTGCTTACCTCAAGGATACGGGGGCTGGACCTTATTTGAGAACGGGAGACTTAGGCTTTATCGATCAAGGAGAGCTATTTTTTACTGGTCGTTTAAAAGACATGATTGTAATTAAAGGACGCAATCATTATCCCCAAGATATTGAGAAAACGGTGGAAGAAGCTAGTGCTTGGATTAGACCTAGCTGTGTTGCCAGCTTCTCGGTAGATTTAGAAGGGGAAGAAAAGTTAATAATCTTAGCCGAAGTAGAACGAAAATACTGGAGCAATAACCGTACTAAAACTAAATCCAACGGCAAAAGTAGCTCATCAGAAATCATGACAGTCAAGCAGCTCACTCAATTAATTCGCCGAGAAATAGCCAAAAATCACGACATCCAGGTACATGCCACCTTATTACTGAAGCCAGGAAGTTTACCCAAAACCTCTAGTGGTAAAATTCAACGTCATGCCTGCCGTGCAGATTTTCTCGACCAGGCGGTAGAAGGTTTACCTCTATAAAGGCAAGGCTTGCTGTTATATCATCATGGGATGCTAGTTGGAGACTTGGAGACTTGGGGAATAGTTAATCATGATTAATTGGAAGTATAGTTGCGATCAATAATTAACGAAACATTGCTCAACTTGCCAACTTTGTAAATATTAAAATTAATTTGGCAAAATCGACGTTACAAATAACTGTAGAACAAGCCCGATGGTTAAAAATAATTATGTCAGAAAGCAATATAGAATCAATTCTGCAAGAAAAAAGAGTATTTAACCCCCCACAGAAGTTTGCCGATCATGCTGCGGTCAGAAGTATGACAGAGTATCAGAAACTCTACAACCTAGCAGAGCAAGACCCTGCTGGCTTTTGGGCAAAATTGGCTGAGAAAGAACTTCATTGGTTCAAAAGATGGGGCAAAACCCTAGATTGGCAACCGCCTTTTGCTAAATGGTTTGTCAACGGCAAAATCAATATCTCCTATAACTGTCTTGATCGACATTTAACTACCCAGCGCCGAGATAAACCTGCCTTAATTTGGGAGGGAGAGCCAGGAGATTCGAGAATTTTAACCTATGCCCAACTGCATCAAGAAGTATGTCAGATGGCAAATGCAATCAAGCAATTAGGAGTAAAAAAAGGCGATCGCGTGGGCATTTATATGCCGATGATTCCTGAAGCAGCGATCGCCATGTTAGCCTGTGCTAGAATTGGTGCTGCTCATAGTGTCGTGTTTGGTGGTTTTAGTGCTGAGGCTTTAAAATCTCGTCTTCAGGATGCGGAAGCGAAGTTAGTCATTACTGCTGATGGCGGCTGGCGCAAAGATAAAATTGTCCCGCTTAAAGATGCGGTAGATCAGGCGATCGCCCTCGATGTTCCCACTGTGCAAAATGTTCTAGTGGTGCAGCGTACCCAGCAAGAAATTGCGATGCAACCAGGAAGAGATCATTGGTGGCATGAGCTTAAGGCAGAAGTTAGTAGCAATTGTCCTGCCGAACAGATGGACAGCGAAGATTTATTATTTATTCTTTATACCAGTGGTACTACAGGCAAGCCCAAAGGAGTAGTTCACACCACAGGAGGATACAATCTTTATACCCACATGACCTTTAAATGGACATTTGATATCAAAGAAGATGATGTCTATTGGTGTACTGCTGATGTGGGCTGGATTACAGGGCATAGTTACATTGTTTACGGCCCTTTGTCCAATGGTGCAACAACGGTAATGTATGAAGGTGCGCCCCGTCCCTCTAATCCTGGCTGTTTTTGGGATGTGGTCGAAAAATATCAGGTGACTATTTTTTATACTGCGCCTACGGCCATTCGAGCTTTTATCAAAATGGGAGATGAACACCCCAATCGTCGCGAGCTATCATCTCTGCGTCTGCTGGGTACAGTAGGTGAACCTATCAATCCCGAAGCCTGGATCTGGTATCATCGGGTGATTGGCGGGGAACGCTGCCCGATTGTGGACACTTGGTGGCAAACTGAAACAGGAGGCTTTATGCTGACTCCCTTACCAGGAGCTACTCCCACTAAACCTGGTTCGGCAACTCTACCTTTTCCTGGCATTGTGGCAGATGTGGTCGATCTTGGCGGTAATCCTGTGGGGGAAAATCAAGGAGGCTACTTAGTGATTAAACATCCTTGGCCTAGTATGATGCGGACTGTCTACAAAGACGACGATCGCTTTCGTCGCACCTATTGGGAACATATCCCCCCTAAAGATGGTAAATATCTCTACTTTGCAGGAGATGGCGCGCGTAAAGACGAAGATGGCTATTTCTGGGTCATGGGTCGAGTTGATGATGTCATGAATATCTCAGGTCACCGTCTAGGCACGATGGAAGTTGAATCTGCTCTAGTATCTCATCCTGCGGTGGCAGAAGCAGCGGTAGTATCTCGTCCCGATGAAGTTAAAGGCGAGGATGTTTATGCTTTTGTCATTCTCAATGGCACTCACGCTTCTAGTGATGAATTAAAACAAGAACTAAAGCAGCACGTGGTTAAAGAGATCGGCGCGATCGCTCGCCCAGGCGAAATTCGCTTTACTGATGCTCTGCCTAAAACTCGTTCGGGTAAGATTATTCGCCGTTTCTTGCGTAACCTAGCAGCAGGAGAAGAGCTAGTGGGAGACGTTTCCACAATGGAAGACCTGAGCGTCCTAGACCAATTGCGTCAAGGCTAACCAATGAGCAATTGTGAGCAAGAAAGCTATTGGTTCTTCAATAAATCAACCTAATTACTTATAGCAGGGGTTTGGCGATCGCTTTACTTGAAATGCTCAATAAACAATTTTGAATTTATAGCCCAAAACGAAAAATCAGAAATTTACTTTGTCTACTTTCAGATAGATGAGAAGCTAAATTTATTTGGCCAAGATACTAAGTAAATATTTTGGAGGTTAATAATTATGATAACCAATGGTACAAATGCTGTAAGCGACTTGGAGTATGATTTGCTAGCCGTGTTAAAAAATAAGGCTGAAGCTATTCGAGCATATGACACTTATATTCAAGATGCTCAACAAGCAGAATCTCAACCTTGTAGCCAATTACTAGAAAAGTTACCTAGAACAGCAGAATGCCCCCACCAGAACGGTACTCCGTTTGGTGGTGGGATGAATGCGAGTGCGAGAGTGATTGCACCCGCTCACGGGATGCGATGCGTAGCCAGCAGTAGATGAGCGGGTGTATGAGCGAACAAACAAAATCCCTTGCTCAATCCATTAAATGTTTGATGTTTTATCTGTGTTTTTCTGGATAAAACTATGTCATCATAGAACCATGATAGTTAGAGAAGCTAAACTAAAACACGGTACAGCAGAGCAATATTCTGCCATTGATGAAGCCATCCGAACTGCCCAGTTCATTCGGAACAAAGCCGTTCGCTATTGGATGGATAATCAAGGCACTAATAAAGCCGATCTGTATAGTATCTGCAAGGATCTAGCCAGAGAGTTTGACTTTGCCAAAAAGCTCAATTCAGCCG
>NZ_PVWF01000059.1 GCF_003003995.1 Pleurocapsa sp. CCALA 161
AGTAGATGAGGACTCCTAGGACATCGACAGCAGTGGTGATAAAGGGAGCAGACATTAGGGCTGGATCTAAACCTAAATTACGAAACAAAAAAGGTAATGCCGAACCAGCTACTGAAGCCAAAAGAGCGATCGCAATCAGACTAATTCCTACAGACAAAGCTACTGATATATTTCCCTGAAGAAAATATGCCCAGACAGTCGCCATACTGCCCAAAAGCAAACCCAACAATATACCTGCTGTTGCCTCTCGGAAAATAACTTTGCTTGCCCCCATATTCTGAATTTCATCAGTATTTAAGCCTCTTATGACTACCGTAGAAGACTGTGCGCCAACGTTACCTCCTGTTCCAGTTAAGAGCGGAATAAAGGCTGCCAGAATTACCACCTGTTGTAAGAGATCTTCTTGAGAGCGAATAATTGCGCCTGTGACCGTATTTGTCAGCAGTAAGATTAATAGCCAGACAACACGACGACGAGCAACAGTCCATAAACTAGTTTGAAAATAATTGTCTTTGTCCGACTGTAATCCACCAAGAGCATAAATGTCTTCTGTGGCTTCCCGCTCGATAATATCGATCACATCATCTACTGTAACTACCCCAACTAAACGATCTTCACTATCTACCACAGGCAATGCTACCAAATCGTAACGTTGAATGGTGCGAGCGACTTCTTCTTGATCGGTATCAGTATGAACAAAAACCACATCACGGGTCATAATCTCTACCAGGCTCGTATCTGGCGCTGCGATTACCAAATCTCTTAAAGACACAATCCCTGTAAGCTGCCGAGAGCTACCCGTAACGTAGAGATAGTAGACAACTTCAGAGGCATTAGCCAAGCTTCTAATATGTTCTAAAGTTTGGCTGACGGTTAACGTCTCTTTTAAAGAGATATATTCAGGGGTCATGATTCGCCCTGCTGTATCTTCGCCGTAACCAAGCAAAATAGCTGTAGCCTGACGTTCTTTAGGACTTAATTGAGCTAGGAGACGACGGACTACTTTGGCGGGTAGTTCATCAAACATCCGCGCGCGATCGTCAGGAGACATTTTATCCACAACGTCTAATACTTCCTGTCTTTTAAATTCTTGAATTAGCGCCTGTTGAACATCACTATTTAGATATTCATAAACTTCGATCGCCTCTCCTTTAGAAAGCAACCGAAAAGCAATTAGCTGAATAGCTTCTGGTAAACCCTCAATTGCCTCAGCAATATCTACTGGCTGTACGGGAATTAAGAGAGACTTAGCTCCCTGTAGGTTACCGCTTTCTAACAGTAATTCTAGTTGCGAGCGAACTAATTGCCGTAATTCATTATGTTTAGTTCCATTGGGTGTCATACATTACGTCCATTTATAGGATTTATTATTACTTAATTCATCTGCGCTATCAGCTTGTAAAACACTCTTTATACTACTATTAGCTATTAGATCTGATTCATTTGTTATTTTTTAAGATTATTTCCGTTTTTTAATGAGTCCTTTTAATTTGGCTGTGTTAATGTACTAGAAAATAGAGATTTCAATTCGGTAGACACGTTTGTTTCAATTTGTCATAAGCTCTGGAGTATCTATAGATTGACGATAAATCGGCAAGCTTTCTTTCCCAATATTGATCTCAAAACAATTTCGCAAATCAGGAGACAATCTATGTCAATCTATGTCGGCAACCTTAACTACGAGGTTACTAAAGAAGATCTTACGACTGTTTTTGAAGAATATGGTACTGTATCTAGAGTTTCTCTGCCCTCAGACCGTGAAACTGGTCGTCCTAGAGGATTTGGTTTTGTCGAGATGAGCAGTGATGAAGAGGAAACCAAAGCAATTGAGAGTTTAGATGGTGCAGAATGGATGGGGAGAGAGTTAAGAGTAAATAAAGCCAGACCTCGCGATAATAATCGTGGTAGCGCTGGGAATCGTAGTTTTGAAGGTGCGCCCCGCACTTACTAAAATAGTTGATATCTAGAACAATATTAAGGACGTAGTAGTTGGTAATGAATTAACAAATGATTTAACAATTATCAAGTTACCAAGCTTGAAGCCTCTCCTTGATTGATGTCTCATCTGGGATATTTGCTAAGTGGGGGGTTATTTTATGAGTCAAAATCAAAGATGCCTTGGGATGCGTAGTTGCTATAGCAATCGATACTGAGTCGCTAAGATAGCAGCCTGAGTGCGATCGCGCAAGTTTAATTGACTGAGAATGCTAGTAACATGGGCTTTGACTGTTCTTTCAGAAATGTATAGTTCTTGGGCGATTTCTTTATTACTTGCTCCTTTAGCAATCAAAGATAAAACTTCTTTTTCTCTGGGAGAAAGGGCTTGTAAAGTCTGGGATAATTCTTCAGAAGGGAAATTGTACTGAAATGAGCGAGTTAAAAATTTTTGAAATAAACCAGGCCCTAGTTGAGTATAGCCTTTAGTTGCAGTCCTGATCGCCGATGCGATTTCTTCGATAGCTGTATCTTTTAATAAATAACCTTTAGCCCCAAATTGCATAGCTTGGGTAATATATTCATCATCATCAAAAGTGCTTAACACTAGAACTGGAAGAGAACTAAATTTTTCTGAGAGCTTTTTAATTGCAGCCACCCCATCCATTATAGGCATCCGCACGTCCATTAAAATCAAATCTGGTTGTTCAGGAGTATCATAAAGTTGTTCGACCAGAGCGATCGCAATTTTGCCATTTTCCGCTTCGCCAACTATCTGGAAATCTGCTTGAGATTCTAATAAGCTTCTCAATCCTTGACGGATAATGGTTTGATCGTCTACCAGCAAAATACGAATCATGGTCATTGGCATCGGTGACAATTTAAGATTAATTGTTAGGCATTAATTAAGTAATTTCTACTTTGTAAGTCATAATTTATAAGCCCAGTTCGGTTTTAAAAGCCTCTAAAGAAATAGTTCCTTTTTGTTTAGCTTCTTGTATTTGTTTGATTTTTAGAAACCTTACAAAGTCTAAAATTTCGTTGAGCAATGGTTCTGAGGTTTCTTCTAATTCTTGAAATATTAAATCTTTTGTGTTCATTTGTGTCTATCTGTATTTATCTCTATTTGTTAATAATTTTAAATTTAAGACAATCGCTACGGAAACTTTGTTCAATTTCCCCACTTCACTACTTTCTTTACAATTTATCAACTAAAGGAATAGTAGCGATAATATGACAGCCTTTGCCTGGGAGGCTAATTAAATTAAAATTTCCACCTAAAGCAGTCGTTCTTTCTCGCATTCCTTGAATTCCAAATCCTGTGGTATTTTCTTGGGGGTCAAATCCTGTACCGTTGTCTTGAATTTGTACTTCCAAATAATTAACTACTAATTGTAGGGAAATCTTGACCTCTGTTGCCTCAGAATGTTTGATCATATTAGTTAGTGCTTCTTGCACGATTCGATAAACGGTTGAGGTAGTTTCATTGGGTAAAAGATCGGGGATCTCACTTTGGTAATGGAAAGTAATTTCAGTTCGGTATTCTAAATCTTTGACTAGTTCAGCGATCGCCACTTTTAATGATTTTCCTTGTAAAGGATCAGATCTTAAAGTAGCTACGGAATGACGGACATCTTGCAGTGCATGAGAACCAAGTTTTTTGGCTTCTGCTAAAAATGTTTCGGCGCGATCAAGATTAGAACGTAGATATAATAAGGCATTAGCTAATTGAATATTTTGAGCCGTTAAAGAATGACCTAAAGAATCATGAATTTCACGAGCAATGCGATTACGTTCTTGTAACATCGCTCTATCTTCAATTAATAAAGCATATTTGCGTAGTTGTTTGTTGACAGTTCCTAATTCTTGTCGCGATCGATATTCAGACATTAAGGCATTAACTAATACAAAAACAAACACTGTAATTAGGCAAAATAATATTGTTATATTAATTGCCATATTAATAATTAAAGCTTTTAATTGCCCTTCATTAGAATAAAGCTGATAGATGATTTCTGGTTTTATACCTGGAGTAATAATTGCAGGAACTTGCTGTACATTTAAATTACTAAAACTATTTTTAACCAGTAGATACAGAGAGCCTAAAAACCAAGATAACGAGATCCCTGCTACTATAAAAGAACCAAATCTTTTGAAGGTAAGACAGCCTCTAATTACCATAATTAGTAATAAAGGTAGAAAAAGACGGAGGTTTGTTTCGCCACTAATTTCCGTCAAAGCAATCAAGATAAATCCTAAGCCAATATAAATAATATTTTCCCAATGTTTATCGTTTGGTTGATATATTCCTAAAATCAAAAAGGCGATCGCAAATAAAAATGATATAGGAGAAAAATTAGGATTAATTGCAGGAAAAAATGGTGGAATTTTTAGGTGAGGTAAAGGTACATTGGGAGTACGGAATTGCCCTAAAATACTAATGATAAATAAAATTCACTCTAAATAAAGCAACAAGCGTAGAGGATGGGCTTTGAGTCGATTTGTATATTTCATCATAATTCAGTTGTCAACGCTCAATTAACTCTCCCACAAATTAAAAGCAACTGACAACATATTAGCTATTAAATGTACTAAAGTCTCAATTTTAGTGCTTTTTTCTGTACTAAAGTCTGATGTCAATTTAGGACATTAGATCGAAGTCAACAAGAGCAAAACTTTTTAGTATCAAGGCAGTAATTTAACTTAATAGCAAGATTGATTGATGCTAGCTAAATTTTTTTCTTTTAGAATCTTCAGTACTTTTATCGCAGTTGTTTTGATGTTCTTAGTGATAACAACAAGAGTAGCAAATAGCAGCGAGGAAATTGATATGTCTCAGCTCACCTGCACAGAATTTTTAGCAATGGATAGAATGCCACAAGTAATGAGCCTGGTTTGGTATAACGGTTTTGCTGCTCAAAAACGAGGCACTTTTGTGTTTACACCAGATCGCGATAATCTTTCCGAGCAAAAAGATTCCCTGACAACTGCTTGTGAGGCGAGCGGAAATGATTTAGTGGTAGAACAATTGCCAACTATTTTTAGTTATTAGTTATTAGTTATTAGTTATTGGTCACTTGCTAATTCTAATGATACTTTTATACATGAATAAGATTTCTGATTCATCAATCGAAGAGTCTGAATTAAAAGAGCCAGATTCGTCTTTACTAGATAAAAAATCTGATCAAACAGATCTTGCCAAACCTACTAAAAAGCGATCGCACTGGATAATCATAATTTTAATCGCCTTGATTATTTCAGGCGCAGGTATCTATTTTCTGTCTCGCCGTAAGAATACTCAGCCCAATCTGCAATCTCGTACAGTACCAGTCCAAACTCAATCCCTCCAGGTTAGCTTTGAAGCTAGTGGCACTGTTGAACCGATTACTTCTGTTAATATAAGCCCCAAAACTACTGGTAGATTAACGGCGCTATATGTTGAACAAGGAGACAAAGTAAAAGCTGGGCAACTATTAGCCAGAATGGACTCAGCTAATTTAACAGCCGAATTAGCCCAGGCGCAAGCAGAATATACCAAAGTTTTAAATGGTAATCGCCTAGAAGCAATTGCCAGAGGGAAATCTCAAGTATTATCAGCAAAAGCACAAGCAGATTTAAGTGCTAAAAGACTAGAAAAAAACCGTTGGTTGGCACAAGAAGGGGCGATCGCTCAATTAACTTTAGACGAATATATCAGCACAGACAAAACCGCCCGCGCCAGTTTAGTCGAAGCCCAGGAACAATTACGAGAATTGGAAAACGGCTCACGTCTAGAAGATATCGAACAATCTAAAGCCAAAGTAGCAGCAGCTAAAGCCAAGGTGGATTTAGTTCGCACAGATCTTAATGAGACGGCGATTTACGCGCCTTTTAACGGCATTATCAGCCAAAAATATGCCACTGTTGGGGCGGTTGTTACACCTAACGTCTCTGCTTCTACGACCTCTTCTGCCACCTCCTCTTCGATCTTGTCTATTGCATCAGGATTAGAAGTTAATGTTAATGTCTCCGAAGTTAATATTGCCCAAATTGAACCCAATCAAAAAGTAAAAATTACAGCGGATGCTTATCCCTACCGTGCTTTTCAAGGTCGAGTCAAACACATTGCCCCTGAAGCGATCATCGAGAATAACGTCACTTCCTTTGAAGTCAAAGTAGAACTGATTACAGGCAAAACTGAACTGCGATCAGGCATGAATGTTGATGCAGTTTTTGTCGGTAAAAAGATTGCCAATGCTTTAACAATTCCGACAGTAGCAATTACCACCAATCAAGGTGAAATCGGCGTTATGGTACTAGGCGATCGCAATCAAGCCCAATTTAAACCAGTTAGAGTTGGTTTTAGTGAAGGTGGTCAAACTCAAATTATTCAAGGTTTAAAAGCGAGCGATAAGCCTGACGGCATGGCTTCGCTACGCGTTTTCATTGATTTTCCCCCTGGGCAAACTCCTTTGAGAACAGGATTACCGTAGAAATTTAATTACTATCTACTACCTACTACCTAATCCTAATGAGTGCATATTTTTTAGAAAATATCAATATGGCAAGCAAAACCCTCTTTGCCAATAAACTAAGAAGTGGTTTGACGATGCTAGGAGTAATAATTGGTAATGCTTCGGTCATCGCGATGGTTGCAGTGGGACAAGGGGGACAGAGATATATTAATCAGCAATTTGAGTCATTAGGCACAAATGTTTTATTTGTTAGCCCTGGTGTAGACCAAAGAGGCCCTCAAGCAGGAGTAGTGCAAGCTAATACTCTAGTACTGGAAGATGCCGAGGCGATCGCCCAGGAAGTTCTGGCCATAACTGCTGTTGCCCCAGAAAAGAGCGAACGTTTGCGAGTTACTTATGGTAACAAAGAGACTCAGGTAACTATTACTGGTACAACCCCAGAATATCCTACGGTTAGAGATGTGCAAGTTGCTCAGGGAGAATTTTTTAATATATTAGATATTCAAACGAGCGATCAGGTAGCTGTATTAGGTAGTGACACTGCCCGTACTCTCTTCGGTAAGCAAAATCCCCTCGGTCAAAAAATTCGGATTCGCAACCTTGGCTTTAAAGTCATTGGCGTGATGGCAGAAAAAGGTGCATCTTTGGGACAAAACCAAGATGAAGCGGTTTTTATACCCATTATGGTCATGGCAAATCAAATTACAGGACAAGAAGCCAATAGCAATAGCCCTACTCTCCAGTCAATTGCTGTTATGACCAAAAATCCTGAAAGTTCCAGTGCTGCACAATATCAAATTACTAATCTTTTGCGTCTGCGCCACAATCTTATTAAAAGCGAAGATGATTTTACCGTCCGTAGTCAACAAGATTTAATGGAAACTGCTAATCGCGTCTCTGATATTATGGTTCTAGTCTTGGGGGCAACTGCTGGTATTTCTCTAGTAGTCGGCGGTATTGGCATTATGAATATCATGCTGGTATCGGTGGTCGAACGTACCAAAGAAATCGGCTTACGCAAAGCATTGGGGGCAACTGGTAGCGATATTTTAATTCAGTTCACCATTGAGGCAATTATTTTATCTACCGTTGGTGGCTTAATTGGTATTGGTTTAGGTGTCGGAGGCACAATAGCTGTAGCTACTCTCACTCCCTTAGAAGCTGTAGTTAGTTTTCAGGCAATCTTCATCGCCCTGACTGTTTCTGGGGCAATTGGTTTATTTTTTGGCGTTTTCCCTGCTCGTAATGCAGCACAGCTAGATCCAATTATTGCTTTAAGAAGTTAAATCAGATGGTGTATGATTTTCCAGCGATCGCTTTAATTGATATCTTGAATAGAGACAGGATTTTTGCGATTTTGTTCTAAAAAAGTACAGGTTTTTTTAGGAGAAGAACTAGCATCTGGAATTTTAGCATCTTTTGAATAAAACAAAGGCTCAGTTGATTTATCAATTTGAAATGTATCTATTTCACGTAGTTTTATGACATTAGCTTTTATTTTGTTAAGTTCATCTTTTACTTGATTCCAATCTAAACCTTCTTCAATAAATATACTTAGTAAATCTACAAATCCAGCCCAAAATTTTGAATAGACAAAAGAAGATTTAATTTCTTTTTTATCTTTTAGTTTATCATTTTCAAAGGTATAAAAAATTTCATTAAAATATCTCTCAAAAGTAGTTGTCCCTTTTTCAACCAATATTTCTTTCTGCGATAGAGCTAGAATATTACAGTCAAACAGCTTCTCATATCCAGCTCTTTTAAGTTTTGTTTTTTCGGTTCTTGCATTTTCAAGCTTTTTGATTTTTGCTAAACTGGTTATTTTTTTAATTGCGTCAATAATTGTTCCTGCGTCTACAATGCCTTTATTAATTTTATCTGAATTAATATCAAAGAATGAGCTAAATTTTTTGCGACTATTCATTGTAACTATAATTTTTGTAGCAATAACTTTAGGATCATCGCTCCCTAATTCATAGGCGATTTGATCGAGATGAGATATTTCTACTCGTGTTTGATTAATATTAACTTCTACAAATATTTTGGCACTGTATTTACCAATGAGTTTTTCATCAGAGACTTTAAAATTGATGGCAGTTACCTGTATTTTGCAATCATTTTGAATGATAGACTTGATACTTTCATCAGCATAGGAAAAGAGTCTATGTTGACCGTCAGTTATAGAAATACTTCCATATTTTTTGGGTATATGTAAATAATAATTTTCTGTTCCATCTTTAGTATATTTACATTCTTTAGAAAGAACAACTAAAATATTAGATGGAAACATAAAGTCTGGATCATTTAACAAATTTTTCCTTATTGTTTTTAACTTATCACTATTCAACAATCTTTGATAATTATATGTATTGTCTTGCATTGAAGGTAGTTCATCTTTTCTATGTACATGAGCTATCTCAAGCAAATCATACGGAGATATAGTAAAAGTATATAAATCAGATAAAGGAATATCTTTGCTACTAATTTTTTTGTTCTTGCTTATAAGAAGAGAATTGTTTTTTTCAGAAATTGCGATGGCATTATTAGTAAAACTGTTAACATTAAAATTACTTAAAAAATAATTTTGTGTCCATCTACCAATTGTTTCAGAATATTCAATAACTTTTAAAAAGTCAGATTTATAAAATACAGCGATGTCTTTTATTTCCGACAAACTTACATCACATTTTTCTTTTTTTGTAGTAATAAAAAAAGCTTTGATTGAATCTATTTCTCTAAAAGGTCTTATATCCTTTTGTTGAATACCTAGTTTTATCCAAAAAGCTTCCGAAAATTCTATATTTTTTATTATATTAATTTGCTTGATAAATTTATCATATTTTTTCTTAATTTTTTCTTTGTCATCTCGTGCTGTTATTTCACCTATTAGACAAATTTTATTATTGGGAATAATATAATCAAATTCAATATGCTCATTC
Organism: Pleurocapsa sp. CCALA 161; assembly: GCF_003003995.1. Classification (GTDB taxonomy): domain Bacteria; phylum Cyanobacteriota; class Cyanobacteriia; order Cyanobacteriales; family Xenococcaceae; genus Waterburya. The sequence continues at coordinate 9,329 of NZ_PVWF01000059.1, forward strand.
TCCGCATATCCTGAAGCTATAGTACTAAGTCTTATTTGACCTAGAGAAGAAAAGCAAGTTAGTCCAATGTTATTGAAAATTTTATTCCCATATTCTTCGAGTTCTTTCCCTTCTAATTTTTGTAATGATTCTTGATCTAGATTCATAGATTATTTCCTACTCCACAGAAAGAACTTTATCATCAACGTGATCAAATAAAGCGATCGCAACCACTGGTACTTTATTATCTAGCAAAGCGATCTAACTTGGAAGCTGACGCAACCGTTCAATAATTTCATCGATTTTTTCATTAGATAAAGTTTGAATCGCCGCTACTCCTATTTTAATTTCTGCTTGGGTATTCATAACGCGATCGCCTTTCTGCGTCAACGACTCGAACAAAGTGGTGCGCCGAAAAGTTTAACCAGACAATCACCCTGAAATGTAAATTAAGCTTGTATTCTCATCAAACTCAAAACTAGACTGATAATATCGTTCAAGTTTTGTTTCTAATCAAAAAGAAAATGTTTGGAACTCACAATCTGTCGGCTTTTCTCCTATCTAGTTTCTTACTCTGGATTACTCCTGGCACAGATACAATGTATATCCTGGCTCGAAGTATTTCCCAAGGTCATCAAGCTGGATTAATCTCAGTGTTGGGTGTTAGTAGTGGTATTTTGATTCACACTACATTTGCTGCGTTTGGTTTGTCTGCGCTTTTAGCAACTTCCGCTTGGGCATTTACAACAATCAAGATTGTTGGGGCTGTATATCTGATTTATCTCGGTCTTCAAGCTTGGTTGAAAAAGTCTCAACCTTTGTCTACTTTAGAAATTAATTCAATGAGTAGCTGGCAAATTTATCGTCAGGGAGTTGTAACTAATGTCCTCAATCCTAAAGTGGCAATCTTCTTTCTCGCATTTCTCCCACAATTTGTTGAGCCGACAGCAGGTTTTGGAGCATTACCGTTTTTATTGTTGGGTATTTTGTTCGTGACTGGTGGCACAGTATGGTGCTTGCTACTAGCTGGATTTGCTGCAATGGCAACCAATACCCTGAGAGAAAAAAAGCAAGTTTCAGGCTGGTTAGAGCGAATTACAGGGTGTGTATATATTGGATTAGGTTTAAATCTGTTAAGAAGTAAATCTCAACCAACTTAAATTGAGCTGGTAATACCAAAATAGAAAATTAAAAGAAGTCAGAAAATTAACCCATTTGCGAAGCTACATGCGGCTTATGCGCAGCGGGACGCGACGTAAGGAGCTAATCCTTTAGGGCTTGCACTTATCGCATTGAGTGTACCCTTTAGGGCAAGCCTTTGTCCTTTAGGACTACCTACTACCTACTACCTACTACCTAGTCTTAGCAGATTGATTAGTGCGTAACATCAGTTACTGAGTATTTTTGCCTCTTCTATCCATTGTCTTACTTGTACTACTGATGGCGTTAAATCTTTTCGACCGATAGTTGTTACCTGTAAGCGAACAATCTGGCGATGTAATTGAGGAAAAGGAGTTTGAGCGAGTTGCACTACGGAAACTATTCCTGCGTGCAGTATTAATCCACAATATTGGTTGCCGACGCTAGGAATACGCGCTAAATCCGCTAGAGCAATCCATTTATTAAGATGTTTCAAGTGCAACTTAAGTTTACTAGCTAAATCTATTTTTGATTCTAGAGTTTTAGTCTGTTGGAGTAAATCGAGAGTATTTTCTATTTCCTGAGCCTTTAACAGTTTTTGTTCGGATAACATTAATCCTGGTAAAAGATCTATCGACCAATATTGAGGTTGCATGGCTTTGATTAATTGACAGTGGAGAATGAGAATTATCTATACTAATTGGTATTGATGAGTAACAGAAATAAAATGGTTGTCTTGACTACCGTAAGCGATCGCGAAGCCTACTCGAATGGGTGTAATCCCTCCTTGATTGAAGGTTTAAAACAAAGAAGAGTAAAACTAGCGCAGCTAATTAAACATCCAGTTATTTTATGGTCTGGTAATTTTATCGGGCGCAATTTTCCCGCCAACAAGCTGCCCTTTCGTGCTAGTAGCCATTTTCTCTATTTTGCTGGTATTCCCTTACACAACGCAGCTATTCGTCTATCAGCGGGAGAATTAGAATTATTTATTGATAATCAAACACCAGAAACAACTTTGTGGCATGGTGCAGCACCAGATAGAGAGGAAATAGGTGCAATGATTGGCGCAGAGCGAACATATCCTTTGGCTGATTTAGCTAGTAAAACAACAGGTGCAGCTACGATCGCTCTTCAGGATTTGGCTACCTATCAACAACAGTGTCAATTACTAAATCGCCCCGTGGCTTTGTCTCATCAAGCAGCTAATCTGGATTTAGAACTTGCTCAAGCATTGGTAAAATTGCGATCGCGCCACGATGACTTGGCATTACAAGAATTACGCTTTGCCGCTGCGGTATCAGTCAAAGCACACCAAGCAGGAATGAAGGTAACTAAAAATGTCACCACTGAAGCCGAAATACGTGGCGCAATGGAAGGGGTAATCATAGCTCATAATCTGACTTGTGCTTACAACAGTATTGTCACCGTACAGGGAGAAGTTTTACATAACGAGTCTTATCACCATCAGCTACAGCCAGGCGATCTCTTACTCGCCGATGTGGGGGCAGAAACTGCTAACGGCTGGGCGGCAGATATTACACGCACCTGGCCAGTTTCTGGTAAGTTTTCCAGTACCCAAAAAGATATCTACGAAGTAGTTTTGCAAGCTCATGATGATTGCATTGCCAAACTACAGCCTGGAGTAGAGTATCAAGACATTCATTTACTCGCAGCGTTAGTAATTGCTACAGGTTTAGTCGATTTAGGCATTCTCCAAGGTAAGCCTGAAGATTTAGTAGCAATAGATGCTCACGCTTTATTTTTTCCTCATGGTGTTGGACATCTGCTGGGTTTAGATGTGCATGACATGGAAGACTTAGGAGATGTGGCAGGATACGAACTAGGAAGAAGTAGAAGCGATCGCTTTGGCTTGGGTTATCTGAGATTAAACCGCCCTCTCCAGTCAGGAATGCTCGTCACTATTGAACCAGGTTTCTATCAAGTGCCAGCAATTTTAAATGATGCAAATTTTCGCCATAAGTATCAGGATGTAGTTAATTGGGAACGTTTGACTCAGTTTGCTGATGTTAGGGGCATCCGCATTGAAGACGATGTTTTAATCACCGAATCTGGGGTAGAAGTCTTAACTGCGGAGTTGCCAACCAAGATAGAAGAAATCGAGAGTTTAGTATCATGAGTATTTGGTTAAACTTTGGTAATACCAATTCTCGAAAATAACAAGAGATTTAGGACAGGTTAAGCTTTTAGCTTTGATCGAAGGGAATCCTTTAGGATAGCTTTTATGGATATTTGAGCCTTTTCCTTGACTCTCAGAATATTTTTGATCTTTCCAGCTACTTTTAGGAATTGGTATTATTTTTAGGAAAAATCAATTACTTCAACTTGATTAAACATCAAGGCTGCTTGAGTGCGATCGCGCAAACCTAATTTACTCAAGATACTAGTAACATGATTTTTGACTGTTTTTTCGGAAATATATAATTCTTGGGCAATTTCGCGGTTATTTGCCCCAGTCGCAATTAAATTTAACACCTCTTTTTCTCTGGGGGAGAGTTCAGCTAGCTGTTGGGTAGTAGCAACGTTAGCAATTTCTGGTTGAGTAGTATGTTGCAACATTTTTTCTAGTAAACCCGAACCCATGTAGGTATTATTTTTATTAACCACCCGAATTGCGATCGCTAAATCTTCGGGCGGACTGTCTTTGAGAAGATAACCCTTTGCCCCATAATTCATGGCTTGAGAGATATATTCATCATCGTCAAAAGTAGTCAGAATTAAGATTTTAATTTCTGGATAATGTTTTTTTAATTCTATGGTAGTGGCTACACCATCCATCACAGGCATCCGCACATCTAATAAAATTACATCTGGTAGTTGAGATTGTTGTTGAAGAGAAGCAATTATATCCAAGGCTTCCTGTCCATTGGCTGCATCCCCGACTACAGTTAAATCTGCTTGGAGTTCTAATAGACTTTTTAGCCCATGTCTGATGATAGTTTGATCGTCAACAATAAATAAGCGAATCATGATTAAGTAGCAGTAGGGGCATACGACCGTTCGCCCGTATAAGTAGCAAGTGAGAAGGTCATTACCAAAACTAAATTTTATCTCTTTTGATGTTTTAAATTTATTTATTCCTACCTAATAATGTCTGAAAGGTAATATCAAGCAATATAATCTAGAAAAAATTTAATATTTTGATAATATTGACTATGCAAAAAACCTGGATTTATCAACAATTTAATCGCAGAGTATTTTTGGCAATACTTTTTTCCATGCTTACGTCCAGAAAAAAGTATGTTGCAGGTGAACTAAACAATACTAAATGTGATTGGTGTTGGATTGGTGCAGTAACGAATAACACAATTACTATCAAAGCCAAACTTAATAATCAAGTTCAAGAAGAAAAGAATTATATTCAAATTTATTATAGTAAAAATCTTAATTTAAGTCCTAATAATAAAAAAGTAATTAAAGTCAAAGCAACTTCATTAACTAATCAAATAGCTACATTTAATTTGGTTGAATTAGAAGAAAATACTTTATATCACTATGTAATTATCGCAGATGGTCGAAGATATCCCAGCCAAGAAACACTGAAATTTAAAACAGTAAAAGTTAATAAACAATACAGTTTTACTATTGGTTGTTCTTCCTGTGCAGGAGGTACTATTGAGCAATTTATAAGTTCAGGAGTAAGTAATAGTCAAGTTTTTGATGTTATCCGCCAATATAAATATAAAGATGAGAATGAGCAAGATTCTAATTTAGCAATGTTTATTCATATGGGAGATTTGCATTACAGAAATGATATAAATTTCTTGGGGTTAAAAGAAAAAAATCTTGATGACTATAGAAAAAATTTTGATTTAGTAATGACACAAAATAGACAAAAAAATCTTTATCAAAATATTCCTCTTGCATACATTTGGGACGATCATGACTACGGAACTAACGATTCTGATAGTTCTTATGAGTTCAAATATATTGCCAGTCAAGCTTATAGAGAACAATTCCCTCACTATCCCTTACCAGAGACATTAGACGAAGTAAAAGCTCAAGGTGCGATCTATCAGTCTTTTGTGATCGGCAGAGTAAGATTTATTATGACTGACAGTCGTTTCTATCAGGATTCTAGCGAAATCAAAGACAATATAAATAAAACTCTTTTAGGAAATAATCAAAAAGAGTGGTTTTTCGAGCAATTAAAAAAAGGAAAACAAAATCAACAAAATAATACAGAAGGATTAATAATATGGGTTAATAGTATTCCTTGGATAGTAAAACAAGATGATGCTCAAACTAAGTCATGGAATAAATTTCATCAAGAAAGGGAAAAAATCGCCAATTTTATTAAAAAGAATAATATTAATAAATTACTAATGATTTCAGGAGATGCTCATATGTTAGCAATTGATGATGGAAAAGAAGGTTCAATTAATAACTATGCAACCAATGGTGGTGGTTCTTTTCCTATAATTCATGCTGCTGCTTTAGATAGTAAACCATCCCTCAAAGGAGGCCCTTATAATGGAAAAAAATATACGATTAATTCAGCAATAGAAGAGAGTGAAAATGGTGCTATTAAAGGTAAAGAACAATGGGGATTATTAAATTTTATAGATGATGGTAGCCAGATTGAAGTAAAGGTTGAATTAAAAAGAATGAAAATGACATTGATTAAACATACTTTTATTTTTGGTTAATCAATATTTTATCAGTAAATCTATTAAAGGGAATATGAATGGTGATATTACAGCCACAGTTAAAATTGCTATTTATTTCTATTTTTCCTTCTAAAGCCAGCACTCTTTCTCTCATTCCTTGGAGTCCGAAACCAGTAGTATTTTGATTAGGATTAAAACCTTTACCATTATCTTTAATTAATAAATATAGATGGTCAGGAAAAGTTTGTAACTCTACCTTAACTGCTTGTGCCTCACTATGTTTAACAATATTAGTTAAAGCTTCTTGAATAATTCGATAGACAGTTAATTTAATTTCTTCGGTTAGAGAATGATTGAGGGCAATAGTACGATCGGGAATAATTTTAGTTCTACTCGAAAATTCTTGAAATAATAAAGCGATCGCAGCTTCTAAACTTTTTCCTTCTAAAGGATCGCTGCGCAGAGTAGAAACAGAGTGACGAATGTCTTTGAGAGCTTTTCTGACTAATTCTTGAGATTCAACTAAAAATTGATAAGCTTTATCTGGTTGAGATTGCCAAAAGGCGATCGCATTATTTAATTGTATGGTTTGAGCGGTTAAAGCATGACCTATAGAATCATGGATTTCACGGGCAATACGGTTACGTTCGTTGACAGCAGCGCGATCTTCAGCTTGTATTGCATATTGACGTAGTTGTTCACGCGCTTGGGCTAATTGTTGTTGACTTTGATATTCTTTTAGTAAAGCATTAACTAATATGCAGATAAAAGTTATTGATAGCCCATTTACAAACAAATAACTAATATTACTGATGTTACTGCGTATTTGAAATTCTGCAAAACTAACAGCTTGATATTGAGATAATATGTCTTGAAACTCTGTAAAGCTGGTAATGTATGTCAATGAGGGAATGACACAAATAAATACCAAAATATTAGCCAACTGGCGTTCCTTTGATTTAAAAATTAGACAGTTACGCATTGTCACAATCAAATAAGGAGTCAAAAGAGGCAATATTTGTTGATTAATAGTAGTTGGTAGCAAAATTAATCCTAATTGAAGGATTACATATAGCCATTTATTTGATGTTTTCTGAGTAGGTAATTTTAAGCCTATTAAGCCTAAGCTTAACAAACAAAAAAAAGAAAGTATTGATGATAAGAAAACTGATACAGAAGCTTGGTAGTTTTGCCCCCAAAGAAAACTATCGGGTAATTCTCCTAAAATTGCTAAGCTTAATAAAATCCATTCTAACCAGAGAAATAAACCGAAAGGATAGGTTTTTAGTTGCTTGAGGCGATTCATGAAGATTATATAGTTGCAATTGCTTTTTAGATTTTAGCGTATGCGATCGCTGTTTTACTTTGCTAGAGTCTTAAGTCTCAATTTCATAGTTTAGCAATAGTGCTAAAGTCCTAATTTATTTTCTGACCTAAGTCATAACCACTTTAGGACTTCCGCTTCATGTGTTTTCCTGATGTCAAATCCTAAAATTTAACTTGGTCAAAAATTTGCGATCAAAGTAAAAAGAAAAAGACAAGAGTTGTGCTGGAAAATAAATTAATAGTTTAGTTTAACAATCATGAATATTATTCGCTTGCTCGTTAGTAATTCCTGGCTCACGTTAATCTTAGCTATTTTTATGGGTGCTGCTAGTGGTGGGTGTAGCACTTTATTGTTAGCACAGATTAATAACGGTATCAATAGTAATAATTTGCTAAGTAATTACTTATTAATTAGCTTTATTAGCTTAGTATTGGTCACAGTTATAACTAATATTTTAGCTTATTATCTCTTAGTAAGATTATCTCAATCTGCGGTCTATAAATTAAGATTGAGCTTAAGTCAGAAAATTTTAGCTTCTCCATTACGAAATTTAGAGCAATTAGGAGCTAGCAAATTACTTGCGACTCTTACCAAAGATATTAATTCTATTTCTAATGCAGTTTTAGTTCTACCATTTTTATGTATTAATTTAGCTTTAGTTATTGGCTGTTTGATCTATTTAGCTTGGCTTTCTTGGTCGGTATTTCTGATTACAATTACAATTTTAATCATTGGTCTTTTAATTGTTCAATTACTACTCAGTAAAGCTTATCGACTTTTTGAACAAGCTAGACAAATTGAAGATAAACTTTTTAAAAACTTTACTGCCATTACCGAAGGTACTAAAGAGCTAAAATTAAATCGTTATCGTCGAGATGCTTTTTTGGCAAGTGAACTAGAAGTCAATGCTGCTGAATCTCAACAAGCTAATATAAATAGTATGACAATTATCGCGATCGCCGATGGCAATGCGCAATTACTATTTTTTCTGCTTTATGGGTTACTAATTTTTGCTTTACCACAATTTCAACAGATTGAAACTAACATTCTTTCAGGTTATATCGTAACTTTAACTTATTTGATGCGTCCTCTAGAAAGTATTTTTGAAATCTTACCTAGTATTAGTCAAGCTAGTGTTGCTTTAAAGAAAATTGATACTTTAGGTTTATCGTTAGTAGATAAAGCAGAAAATTTAGCGATAACGAGTAATTATAATTTAGCTTTTACTCATAGTTTAGAACTTAAAAATATTACTCATACTTACTATAGAGAAAAAGAAGAAAATAATTTTACTATTGGAGCAATAGATTTAACTTTGTATCCCCAAGAAATAGTATTTATTATTGGTGGTAATGGTAGCGGTAAATCAACTTTAGGGAAATTAATTGCTGGCTTGTATATTCCCGAAGCAGGAGAAATTTTAGTTAATGGTAAGTTAATCACCGAAGCAAATCGAGAAAGTTATCGTCAGTTATTTGCTGCTGTTTTTGCTGATTTTTATTTGTTTGAAAATCGGCTGGGAATAGCTCAAGATGATCTCGATCTTAAAACCAAAAATTATTTACAAAAACTTCAGTTAGACAAAAAAGTAACTATTAATAATAATAAGTTTTCCACTCTTGAATTATCCCAAGGACAGAGAAAAAGATTAGCCTTATTAACAGCTTATTTAGAAGATCGCCCAATTTATTTATTTGATGAATGGGCAGCAGAACAAGATCCTTACTTTCGAGAAATATTTTATCAGCAACTTTTACCAGAATTAAAACAAAGAGGTAAAACAGTAATAGTAATTACTCACGACGATCGCTATTTTGATTTAGCTGATAGACTGATTAAATTGGATTATGGGCAGATAGTTGAAAATTATTAGCTAAAGTAATTTGAAGTTATTGATTTAATATCATTGGCTGACTATAGGTCATTTGAAGATTATTTTGAAAAGTATCAGCCAAACTGATCACAATTCACCTCTGCCTATCTTAGTCTTACAATAAGCCCGATTATAGCCAAATGCTCTTACACTTTAAAATGAATCTTAAGTCCTAATCTATACGAAGTATTTGTCGGACTAAAGTCCTAATCAGTTAGGGTATTAAGACTCATGTGGAGAATATTAGCAAGCTTATAAAATTTAAGTATATAAAAATCCTGTGTAAGAAAATGTGTCTGTTTACAATATTTTGGCAACAGAGTTATTTATTAGTTATTAATAATTGGGACGAAGTTGAATATTATGGTATTTATGAGCCAAATATAATTAGTGTAACGAGCAGTCTAATTTTCTTTAAGTTAATTGAACATGGAGCAGAAATAATCTTTAAATTCATACTTTCAAAGGTAACAAAGGAAATATTTATTAATTAAATTATCAGCTATTTTTTTGATAAGAAAAAGCGAAAATGAAATTATTATCTTTAAACAAAATTAATTTGCTGATTCCCTGGTTTGGAGGCTTAGTTTTAATTGGCATAAGTGCGATCGCAACTATTAATTATCTAAACAACAAAGATAATCTATCCTCAGAATTAATTGCTAGTCAGACTATACCAGTTAAATCTCAAAACCTAACCGTACAAATTCAAGCTAATGGAACGGTACAAGCATTGCGCACTAATAATCTCAGCCCCGATGAACCAGGCAGAATCGCTAAGCTGGAGATCAAAGAAGGCGATCGCGTTAGTCAAGGACAAGTGATTGCGCAGATGGATAGCGATCGCATACAAGCACAGGTTAATCAATACCAAGCTGCACTACAAAAAGCCGAAGCAAATTTAGCCCAAGTCAAGGCGGGAAATCGCCCCGAAGCGATCGCTGCTGCTGAAGCTAGAGTGAAAACTGCTCAAGCTAATGTAGCTGTCGCGCAAGAAAAGTTAAGGCGTACCCAATCAGAGAAACAACGCAATCAATTATTAGTCGATCAAGGCGCAATTTCTATTAATAAGTTTGAAGAATTTACCAGCCAGGAAGCAGAAGCACAGGCAAACTTGGAGGCACAATTAGCTCAACTTGCTGAACAACAACAAAACTTAGCCGAAACGAAACAAGGCTCTCGGATCGAAGAGATCGCTCAAGCCCAAGCCGAACTAGCCGAAGCTAAAGCTGAACTAGCATCAGTCCAAATTCAGTATCATAAAACCACAGTGCGCGCACCCTTTGCAGGGATTATCACTCGTCGTTATGCTGAAAAAGGAGACTATGTAGATTCAACTACGGCAGCTTCCGATACCGAAGGGGCAACTTCTACTTCAATTGCCGAACTGGCTAGCGGGTTGGAAATTGAAGCTAAAATACCTGAAGCTAATATCGCTCAAATTAAGCTTGGTCAAACTGTCAATATCCAGGTAGATGCTTATAGTAATGAAACCTTTAAGGGCAAGGTAAGTCTGATCGCTCCCAGAGCAGTTAAAGATAACAACGTCACGTCTTTTCGAGTTAAAGTTGCGCTGATAACTGGATTAGAAAAACTTCAGTCGGGCATGAATACCAGACTTACTTTTGTTGGCGAGCCAATTATAGATGCAATCACAATTCCTTTAGCAACGGTGGTTACTCAAGCTGATGGTAAGACAGGGGTTTATCTTGCTGATGCTGAAAATAAAGCCCAGTTTCAACCAATAAAATTAGGTGCGGCTAGTGGCGATCGCGTTGAGATTTTAGCGGGTTTAACCAAGGGCGATCATATCTTTACTTCTCCACCACCCAACGTCACCATCGAAGGTGTGGATACAGTCAATTTTGAATAAATTTTTGGGTAGGGGCGAACAGCAGTTCTCCCCTACAGGTTGTAATTATTAAACTTATGAAATTTTTTGAAACCATAGAAATGGCGGTTAAAACCTTAACTGCTAATAAATTTCGTACTGTCTTAACCATGTTAGGTGTAGTAATTGGTAACGCCTCAGTAATTGCTGTAGTTGCCATTGGACAAGGAGCAAAACAGTTTACCCAACAACAACTAGAAGCGTTTGGCCCTAATCAACTGACGGTTTATGCTACTGAAGCAAACAGCATAGGCTTAACTAACGAAGCAGCAGAAATAGTTTTAACCGACGTTACCGCCATTGTTGAGCAAGTACCAGCAGTACGCGAAATTGCGCCTCAAATTAGCAGTAACTCGCGTTTAACTTATCAAGGAAAATCTCTAAGTTCAGACGTGATGGGGACGACTCCAGGTATACTCTATGTTCGCAATCTTCAGCTTAAACAAGGTAGTTTTTTTACTCAAATAGACGAACGACAAAATAGCCAGGTGGCAATTTTAGGAGGAGCGATCGCCAATAAACTATTTAATCACCAAAACCCTATTGGTAAGACGTTACAAATCAATGGCTTAAGTTTTCAAGTAGTAGGACTAATGGAAACCAAAGGATCATCATTAGGGATCAATCCCGATGAAACTGTTTATATTCCCATAACTACTATGGCAGAACAACTAGTAGGAAAAAGAAGCCCTAACGGTGTTCCCATCGATTATTTAGAACTTTCCGCCCAAGATCAAGAAAGTATCCGCGCTGCTGCCTTTCAGGTTACTAATATTTTGACCCGCCGACATGGCAAAAAAGATTTTAGTATCTATGCCAACAAGTCGTTTCAAGATTTAACGGCAAAAATTACCAACTCACTGAGTTTGGTTTTAACTGCGATCGCTGGTATTTCTCTACTCGTTGGCGGAATTGGCATTATGAATATTATGTTGGTTTCCGTCAAAGAACGGACTAGAGAAATTGGCTTGCGTAAAGCGATCGGCGCAACTCAAAAGGCAATTTTAACTCAGTTTCTGGTTGAATCAATTATCGTTTCAGTTGTCGGTGGCGCGATCGGTACAGGGATTGGGATGAGTGGCATCCTACTCGTTGGTGTTTTTAGCCCTGTGTCAGCTTCAGTACCCATAGGAGCAATTATATTGGCTACGGGAGTATCAGGAACTATTGGTCTAATTTTTGGGGTGATTCCTGCTAAACAAGCTGCCCAACTCGATCCAATCAATGCTTTACGAGGAATTTAAATCAAATCGTCTGAAGGTGTCTATCACGAATATATCCAAGTGCATCCCTTGAGGAATCCTTTAGGACTTGCTATCTGTTACTTACTACTTCAGCGATCGCAAAAAAGAACTATTCCCAGAACCTTCCCTCTAAATGCCATGATCTTGGCTTGGCTGATAGCGAAAAGGGTAGTCTATTTAATCGTCAACTACCTTTGTCCTGATTTAGCGCTACCGTCTTCGCTGACAACTATTTCTTCTCGACTAGGAGGGACTAAATAAGACACAATAAACGTCAGAATAGTAGTTGCTGCACTAGAAATTTCACCAGATATTTGACTATCTGGCTGTTTAAAAACAGGATTGTAAGTATTTAAAATTAAAACCGTTAAGGTAACCAAAGATCCTGTAAATGCCCCTGCTGTAATCTTTCTAACAGGTAAATAAGTAGGTCTAGATTTTGTTGACTGAGTTGTAGTTGAAGCCATCATTAATTTTTTACTTTTATTTACTGTTCAAGTTGAATAATAATTTTTTATCACTCTTCTAATTTCATAAAACTCAGGTAACAACTCATCTAAATAATTATTAAAAAATCTGTGTCCGTGATACGAGAATATTATCAAATTGTTTGGTAAGCTGTTAATCATTTAAACTATAAACTACATATTATTTAAATTAGACAAAAAGTAGTTAAACTATCTCCCAATCTTCCCATCAGCCTAATGGATTGGGGAATTTTTTAGGACAATAAGCAAATTGAAGGCGTAGGCGTAATAGCTAGAAATTTTGGCATGATTTTTAATATGAGTTTATGGATGAGTTTTATGAGATCGTCAGAATAAAAACCACCATAAAATAAAACTCAAATAGATTTCTAACTGAGAAAAGCAGTTTCTCATGGCGATTTTATTTATTTATATATTTATCGAGAAAAATTTTTATGTTTGACTACCAACATAATTTGCCCGAAGAATTTGAATGTCGGCGACAAGAGACTTCCTTAAAACGCAAACAGACACTTAATGATGCCTTTGATGCTTTGATAACTTCCTCACCATTAATCAATGGAGATGAAAAACGGTATGAACAGCTTGGCTTGCCAGGGTTTGCTTCTTTTACCAAGGCTCTGGCTCATAATTCAATTGGGCTAGTGGAACAATCATCCTATGAGTCGCTGCTGATGGCAATTCAACAAGGTAGTCAGTCAGCTTTTGAAGAAGTTCAACTCGGCGGTGGCAAACGCTTGCTAACTAATCCACTCAATGCATACTCATTTCAGTTAATCGGTAACGACTCTCATGGCGCACGAATAGCAGTAGCGCCTGAGTTTGCCAGTCGCAACACAGCAATCGATATGGTTGAGCGTTATTGGATGGCACTGTCGCGAGATCTGCGATTTGACCAATATGCTAATAGTCGGCTAATTGCTGATGCTTGCGAGGATTTAAATAACCTGGGGTTCGAGCGAGAGTTTGGTTTTGAATGTTCACCAGAGACGATCTTTCGAGGCCCTTATGAGGGTTGCGATATAGGGCCTCACGTTTCTCAGTTTCTGCTGCGAGATTTCCAGTTTGGTAATCAGCCAATTCAACAGTTACAGCGTTACCCAAGAGAGGGTCTTGATTACTTAACGGATTTTGAAACTTGGAATCAAGTCAACAATGGTCAGATCAATCCGACAGGTTCAGACATTATTGACGGTACGCGCTATATTACGACGTTGCGTGATGGGGGACAGTGGGTACATCTTGATTTTCCACATCAATCGGGTCTTTGGGCGACAATTATTCTGCTGGGATTGAAGGCAAACATATCAGAGGCGAGTCCATATGCCAGTGAAGATATTACCAGTTCCGAGGCGTTTGGCAGTCTGGGGGGTTCAGATATTACGGTTCAAAGTAGTCTGGCTGGAGTTTATGCTCTTAAACATGCTTGGTTTCAGAAATGGGTCGTTCATCGGCGTTTGCGACCAGAAGTATATGCCCAGCGTCTTGAGCTTTGCCGACGTGGAGAACTTGGTCAACCTGATAATCCCCTCAATAATGACAAATTTGACGGGCTTTTTGGCTCAGGTGCAGACGTTTGGCGCAAGACTAGCGTACTCGATCGCATTCTTGAACATAATCAACAGCAAAACAAAGCTCAGAGTCGTGGTGATCAAAATGGGACGTGGCTATTGCCAATGGCTTTTCCTGAAGGTTCGCCAACTCATCCTGCATATCCTGGTGGACATGCTACATTTGTTGCCGCAGCAGCAACCATTGCTAAAGCATTTTTTGCCGATGGTGAGTTTTTCAATCCGAAAGTGCCAATCGATCAGGGTCAGCAGCTAGGAGATTATCAAGGCCCTACTCTAACTGTGCATGGCGAGCTTAACAAGCTAATTGCTAACGTCACTTTATTCCGCGATGGGGCGGGAGTGCATTGGCGAACTGATGGGACTGCTTCTGGTCTTAATGCTGCATTTGACCGTCAAGGTAACGGGATTGAGACAGGGGGAAATCTATTGGGAGAGAAGATGGCAATTAGTATGTTGCGGGACATCAAGCGTACCTATCGAGAAAATGTGGGAACTTTTGAGTTTCGCGATCTGGGTGGAAATTTAGTTCAAATATAACTAGTTTTGAGAATTGTAATTTGTTTAAATAAGCGATCGCTTTAAGTAAAGCGATCGCTTATTTTGGTATAATCAAATCCCGATAACCTGATAAGATGATTTTGATCTGAAGAAGAGTAATAATTTGCAGCTATACCTGGAAACCTGGAATCAATTTACTCAAATTTGCTATAAGTTCTCAAATCTCTAATTGACTCTATTTTTCAAAGCATTGATTGAAGCGGCAAAATCGACTTCTAATCGCCATGAACTTCGACCATCTACTTAAAACAATCGATCTCCAACTAATTGAGCATCAAGATCGTCCTCTTCATCCCACAGAAGTTTTAATTCTGCGCGGGAATTGGCAGTTCAAAACCTACAATCAAATTGCTCTAGAGGCAGATTATAGCCCTGGTTATTTTACGACTGTTGTTGCTCCAGAGTTATATCAGCGACTTTCTCAGTTGATTGGTCAGCGTATGACCAAAAAGAACTGCCGCTCCCTGCTAGAATCTTATTTCACTAGTCAACAAACGGCTTTAGCAACACCAACCTTATCCCTTGAGATCGACCAAGATGCTTTACCTTGCTACCCCAGTGGCTCAGTACCTTTGGACTCTCCATTTTATCTCCAACGCCCTTTGGTTGAAGAGCAGGTCGAGCGAGAAATTAGAAAGCCAGGAGCCTTAATTAGGATTAAAGCACCTAAAGAAATGGGCAAAACTTCATTGATGCTGAGAATTCTAGACTACGCTAATCAGCATCAGTACCATACCGTTGGCCTGAATCTGGAGCAAGCCGACCAATCAATCCTCAGCGATTTAAATCAATTTTTGCGTTGGCTGTGTGCCAATATCAGTCGCCAACTTGGTCGTAAACCAATGCTAGACGAATATTGGGATGAAGATATGGGCAGTAAAATTAGCTCTACTCTTTATTTACAAGACTATATCTTAGAGTCAATCGATACTCCTTTTGTGTTGGCGTTAGATGAAGTGAATCAGGTTTTTGAACATGCCCAAGTAGCTAAAGATTTTTTGCCTTTATTGCGTTCTTGGTATGAAGAAGCAAAAAAAATGCCCATTTGGCAAAAGCTGCGTCTAATTGTAATTCACTCAACCGAAATTTATGTCCCACTTCAACTCAATCAGTCACCGTTTAATGTGGGTTTACCAATACAGTTAGAAGATTTTAATTTAGCCGAAGTGCAGCAATTAGCTCAACGCTATGGACTTAAATGGCAAGATGGTGTTCAAGCCAGACAGCTAATGTCTATGGTCGGCGGACATCCTGCACTAGTTAGTTTAGCTCTCTATCATCTTAGTCGGCAGGAAATAACTATTTCACAACTGTTAGAAACTGCTCCCACAGCTATGGGGATTTACTCCCATCACCTACAGCGCCACTGGGCAACCTTAGAAAAACAACCTGAATTAGCCCAAGCTATCAATCTGGTTTTTAAGGCAACTGAGCCTGTTGTCTTAGATCCAATTATTGCCTATAAGTTAAGCAGTATGGGAGTTATTAAGCAGTTAGGCGATAAAGCAGTAGCAGGTTGCGAATTATATCGGCGGTATTTTTGAGTTATTTAATTAAATGATTAAATAAAGATCTCTCTATAGATACGATTTTGAACTTTTAAAATGCCCTCTTGCTTAACTACTAGCCCTGATAACAGTAATTCTCGCTCTACTGAACTATTATTAACTGCGATTACCTCTGGTTGCTGCAAAATTTGGCGATAAAGCTCTAGTAGCTGGGCGGATTGTTTACTCTTGAGGAGGCGATCGCGAATTGTTCTCAAATGCTCAGGCTCATCTTGAGCTTCCCAATTTTCGATAATCTTGGTGCGTACCAAGTTTTCAATCCATTGCGCTTCTGTGTTGGCAGGAATCGTCCATAAGTTGCTGCGGATCAGTTTACACAACTTTTGAGTCAAAAAAGGTTGACCGCTCGTCCAGGCTAATACTTCTTTTAAAACAGTTTGGGGATTACTTATTTCACTTAATCCTTGCAGTAATGGTTGTGCTTCATGCTCTTTAAAGCCCTCTAGCTGGATTGCTTGACCAATATTAAAAGGAGTTGTCTGAATATCTGTCATTAAATCTGAGGGGGTAGCAACACCAAAAAAAGCAAAGGTTAAACGTTGATATTCTAGATTAATACTGCGCTGATTATAACAAGAGCGAATAAAAGCAAAAAAGTCATTGACAGGAAACTTTAAGCCTAAAACACTATCAATTTCATCGATCAAAATTAGTATTTTTGGTGACACAGTGCAATCTTGCCCTACTTCAACCAGTAAAACTTCTTCGATAAATTGACTTAACCGCTGCACGGGAGAAAGATCGGCTCGTTCTTGCCACCAAGTTTTGAGCTTAATCTTTCTGAGTAAACCAAAACTACGCCAAAGTTCCACAGTTAAACCTTTATACCATTGTTCGGGGGTAATATTTTCGCTCCCGATTCGGGTCAGATCGATCGCCCCACAGCTAAATCCTTCATGCTGTAGGTGGTGCATCATGTGTACCATTAAGCTGGACTTGCCCATTTGTCGAGGATTGAGAACATAACAAAACTCACCCTGCTTTAAAGCCTTGTAAAGATTACGATCTGCCGAACGCACGACATAAGTAGGCGCATCCATGGGCAAACTTCCCCCCACTTGATAGTCAAAAGTTCCATCTGGCTCGGCATTTTTCAGTAGCTCGTTTTCAAACAGCAATTCTGCTTGGGTGGCTTTGAGAATTTCTAAGGTTTGGGATAGTTCATGGGTGCGTTCCTGCACTTTTTGTTCGAGGGTGCGGTTAGCTAATGCTAATTGATCCTTTGCCTGTTGTAGGGCAATATTCTTTAGCTCAAGTTTTTTAGTAAATTGAATGCGTTCTGCTTCGAGATATTTACGTTCGCTGATATCAGCAAAAGCAGCGATCGCATATTTGATCTTGCCAGTTTCATCAAAAATTGGGGTGGCAGAAACTTCTAGAGGCATAATTTTATTGGGCATATGCAGTTCTAGATCGTCTTTTTTAACCGTTTCACCAGCAATAGCGCGGGCAATCGGCAATTCTTTGACTGGATATAGTTGTTCTGTCCCCGCCTGATACACGCGATAAACTTCTGATATTTGCTCAGTTGTGATGTTGTGAGGAGCATTACTTTCACGCCCCAATTTTTTAGCTATTTGGTTGGCATAGTAGATTTGTCCAGTCAAATCGTGAACCGATACGCCGACGGGCATGGCTTCCAAAAATTGCGCCAGTTGATTTTGATTTTCCTGTAGTTCGGTGTAAAGTTTGGCATTGGCAATGGCGATCGCTGCTTGGCTGGATAAAACTCGCAGAATTTCTAATCTCTCTTGGGTAAATGCTCCTGCGATCAGATTGTTTTCTAAATAGACAATACCGCGGAGTTTGCCTTGGTCAATTAGTGGCGTACACAAGAGGGATTTAATCTGATGAGATTTAAGATAAGGATCTTGATTAAAATTACTTTCTCTAGCTGCATTATTTTTGAGTACAGTTTTGTGGGTACGAGCAACATAGTTAATAATCGATGTGGGGAGAGAGTCACGAATGGGGAGGGACTTGACAACAGTTGTATGCTCTTCATCCACTGAACCAGAAACCTCAATCAGCAGTTGTCCTTCGGTTTCTAGAATCAGGCAGCCAATCTGCGCCCCCGCACTCTCAATCAAAATTTTCATCAGTCTAGCGAGTAATTTATCCAAAACTATCTCGCTGGAGATTGCCTGAGATGCTTTAATGATCGTCGCTAAATCTAAGACTTCTCCTGAACGAGTGTTGGAAGTGGTGGTTTTGAGCTGGTCTGAGATCGAAGTAGGAGGTGAAGAGACGGTTAATAACTGTGGATATTTGGCTTGCAAATCTTCTACCTTGGCTGTTGCTCCCCAAAGAGAATAAAGATAGTAAGATTCATTCAAATAAACTTGGGCAATTTTAACTTTACCCCAGTCTAGATAGAATTTTGCTGCCAGTTCATTGGCGAAAGCTTCTTCATTAATGTAGTGATATTCTCTAGCTTCAGCGATCGCCAGATCATAAAAATTCATTGCTTCGAGATAAAAGCCTTGAATGCGATGTTGTTCTGCTTCGATCAGGTAAAACTTGTGTAAATAATTCATGGGGGCATGATCTGCCCACTGCTGCATCTTGGTTTTACGGGCAGTCACTCTAATCAATATTTGCTGCTGTTCGCAAATTGCCACAGCATGATAGATACCTAGATGAGCTAGAGCATCATAAAAATGAAACAAAGGAACAAGTAAAGTTGCTGTTGCTCCATCTAAATACTCTTGGGCTTGATTGGCGTTGGCTACCGCCTGATGGTATTCGCCAAACAGACAACAGAGATAAAGTTGGTTGACGTATAAAGCACACAGAGCATAGCGATCGTTTGCCGACTGGTGCTGGGGTATCATGATTGATTCATCATACAGTTCGCCTTGCAAACGGTAGGGACTTTGGGAGCGACCTAGCAAGTTCAAGACAGCCTGACCGTAAATTTTTAAGTAATTAAGCGTGTTTTGCTGTTTGAGTTTACTAAAAGCGTGAGTATAAGCTGTTATTTCTACTGCTAAGTTCGCCAGTTCTTTGCCCACAAAAGCTGAATGAAACGAGTAAAGATAGGCACAGGTAGTCCCGTAGTATAAATCGCCCATTTCTAAGCCGATTTGATAGGCAGATTGGAGGGGTGCTAATGAGTTTCTGACTGGTTCTTGCCAAATGCCGATCGCCGTCGAAAATACGGCAGTTATTCTGGGGATAAGTTCTGATTTTTGTAATTGATCAGCAAGGTTTAAAGCCAGCCGTCCAAATTGATAGCCTGTTTCGATCTCATCTACTACACCACAGAGAATTAGCCCATAGTTGACATAAGCAAAAGCAGATAAAGAAGTATTTCCATAGCGGATCGACAGATTCACTTGTTTAGATACCAGTAGGGGTAATAATTGAGGTGCAGCAATATAGATCGAAGAAAAGATCGAACTAGCTATCTTCATCACAGCTAATTTTTCTGGATCGCTCATTTGAGGCAAATCAATTAAATCCTCAATCTGCTTTCCAGCCAAATTTGTTTGAGTTTTGGCTAGTTCCTGTTGAACTTCTAATAATTGAGGGGATGCAGAAAAGGTAAACTCTAAATTTTCTAGCAAAGATAGAGCCATTTGAATTGCGGTTAAGTCTTGATTTTGTGCCTGGTAAGCTTCGAGCTTTACTTGATAAACCTTGACTCGATCTAGCAAAGTCTGAGCCTGTTGCAAGACTACTAGAGCGAAATGTTCCATCTGCTCAAAATCGCCATTTAAATAGGCTACTTCTGCTGCTTCAGAATAAAGACTGAGGATCAGATGGTAATCAGTTTGCCAGCTTTCATCTGTTAAAAATTCTTGACCTAGTTGGAAATATTGAAGTGCTGCCTCATAAGCGTTAGCTGCTTTAGCTTTTTGCCCTGCCAGCAAGTTTAGTCTGGCAATTTCATTGCGTTTTAAGCGATCGCTAATCAGTTCTTGTCCAATATTGAGATGATCGACAATTTGAAAAATCTGGTCTGATAATTCCTCTAATTCCTCTGGTGGAGTATTTTCCCAAAGCAAACAGCCGATTTTAAGATGAACAGATAGTTTTTGTGATTGTTCAATTAGAGCATAAGCACCTTGTTGAATGCGATCGTGTCCAAATTTATAATTTTGAATTAATAGTTGCTCATCTATTTCTGACAGAGGAATAATTAAACCAGCATTAATCATTAAAGTTAGATTTTCCCGCAGTGACTCAGCAGATTGACCAACAACAATTGCAATGGTGTTTAAGTCAAATTCTGCTCCAACGCAGGCAGCAATACTCAATACCCCCTGGGTAGACTGAGGTAATTTTTGCATTTTGCCGATCATAAACTGGACTAGATTATCAGTACTACCAATTTTTTCAATCTGCTTGAGATCCCATTGCCAGTAGCCTCGATGACTTTTAGCTTGATCACAAGAGTATTGAGCAGCATTAAATACCAGCAAATTATCTGCATAAATGCTTTTGAGAAATTCATTGATAAAAAACGGATTGCCGTTAGTTTTTTGCCAGACTAATTCGGCAAGCGATCGCACATATTCTCTGTCTCGATTGAGGGTATCAGCAATTAACTGCTCAACGTGATCGAGAGCCAATGGTTTGAGATTAATTTGATTGACTATTGCCCCTTCTCGGCGTAGCTTATCGAGAGTAATAGTTAAAGGGTGAATAGGGGTGATCTCATTATGGCGATAAGAACCGATCAAAAACAGATAACTAAAGTCGGCATCGAGCATGATCCGCTCAATTAAATTTAGACTGGCGGAGTCTGCCCACTGTAAATCATCGAGAAAAATAACTAAAGGATGTTTAAAAGAGCAAAAGACACGAATAAAATTGGTAAAGACTAAATCAAAGCGATTTTGAGCTGCTATTGCCGTCAATTCTGATAACGCTAGCTGCTTACCAATAATTAATTCTAGTTCGGGAATAACATTGATTATTAATTGACCATTTACACCCAAAGCTTTTAGTAGCTTTTTACGCCAGCGATGGAGTTTGATTGTGCTTTCACCTAAAAGCTGTTTGACTAAATCAGTCAAGGCATCGACGATCGCCGAATAAGGAGTATTGCGCTGAAATTGAGGAGAGGCTGGCCCTGTCATCGCAGTAGAAAAAGACTTATATCCCCCATCAAATTTACCAGAGATAAAATAGCCTTGTTTCTCAGTAATTGGCTGATAAATTTCTTGTACTAAAGTGGTTTTACCAACGCCAGAATATCCTGTAACTAGCATTAGTTCAGTTAGGGATGAGACTGATGGTGGTGCTGTTACTCTCGCAAATGCTGCTAGCAGGGTGGCAATTTCTGACTCTCTACCATAGAGTTTTTGAGAAATATAAAATCTGTCGGCAACATCTTCAGTGGCGATCGCAAAATCTTTGATTGTTCCTGTCGTTTCTAATTGTCTTAAACATTCTGCTAAATCTGCTTGAACACCATCCGCACTTTGATACCCTTCCTCGGCAGTTTTTGCCATCAATTTAAGGATTAAGTGAGAAATGACTCTAGGAATATCGGGATTGAGATGATGGGGAGGCAATGGCTGCTTGGCTAGATGAGAGTGAATCAACTCTAAAGCATCCATTGTCTCAAAGGGCAATTGTTTGGTCAGTAGTTCGTAGAAAGTGACCCCTAGGGAATAAAGATCACTGCGGTAATCTAAACTACGATTCATTCGTCCCGTTTGTTCAGGAGAAATATAGGCTAAAGTACCTTCAAGCAGGTTAGGACTTTTGAGGCGAGGATTTTCCTGCTGAAGCATCGTAGCAATCCCAAAATCAATAATTTTGAGCTGTCCTGTGGTGGGGTTCAAAACAATATTGGCTGGATTAATATCTTTATGAATAACTTTAGCTGCATGAATCTTACTTAAATTCTCAACTATCTTAATTCCAATCTCTAAGAATTCTGGCAGTGTTAAAGACTTTTCCTCAATCCACTTTTTTAAAGATATCGCCCCAAAATCTTCCAGGATGATAACTAAGCTTCTGCCATAAGGTTCTAAGCCATAAGTCTTAATTGCTCCTTCAAACCTAAGACTACAAAGAGTTTTATATTCTTGTCGATAACGAGCAAGTTCTTGCGGAGTGGGATAGTTCTGTTTTAAGACTTTCAGGATTACAGGCTGATTATCCGCTGAATGAATGCCCTGATAAACTTCTGAGTTAAAGCTTTCGTAGATTTTGGCTAGAACTTGATAGCCTGGCAAAGTTATCATGATAAATTTTCAAAACTAGTTCAAGTTAAGGATTTATACTAAATTCGCTGGGCAAAGGTAATGTTTAATTTCTGCGTAAAAAATTGGTGATGAAATTAGAATAACTTGTTACTTGTTACTTGTTACTTGTTACTTGTTACTTGTTACTTGTTACTTGTTACTTGTTACTTGTTACTTGTT
>NZ_PVWF01000060.1 GCF_003003995.1 Pleurocapsa sp. CCALA 161
ATTTTTATTTAATTGCTATTTAATTGGCGAGGGAAATTTACTAATAGAATGTGCCGAAATATTACTTAGGCATCAACATCAAATTAGAGGAATTGTCTCGGCAGATCGAACAGTAAAAAAATGGGCTGATGATAATAATATTATCTGCTTAAAAACCCCTCAAAAATTATTATCGAGCTTAGAAAAAACTAAATGTGACTATCTTTTTAGTGTTGTCAACCATTCAATTTTATCCCCAAAAATTTTAAATTTAGTAGACAAAGCAATTAATTATCACGATGCCTTACTACCCAAGTATGCAGGAGCTAATGCTTCTGCGTGGGCAATTATTAATGGCGAAAAGCAACACGGTATTACCTGGCATGAAATGGCGGAGGGAATTGATACGGGAAATATTATCAAGCAAAGAACCATAGACATAGAGCCAGCAGAGACAGCTTTAAGCCTAAATCTTAAATGCTATCAAGCAGCGATCGCTGCTTTTACTGAATTAATTGCTGAATTAGCTACTAACCAAGTAACTTTAACTCCACAATGCCTACAACAACGAAGTTATTTTAGTCGCCACCAAAAACCTACTGCTTTGGGGGTCATAGATTTTGATCGACCAGCAGCAGTAATTGATAATTTGGTAAGAGGGTTAGATTTTGGTAATTATCCCAATCCTCTGACAACAGCTAAATTACTCCTAAATTTAGCCGACGATCTAGACTATGGGATTGTGACGAAGGTACAAATACTCCCTACCCAATCACCACAGTCACCAGGAACAATTATTAAAATTCAGACTAACCAATTAATTGTGGCAACTGCTAGTCAAGATATTGCGCTACAGAAGATTATTACTCAACAGGGAGTTAGCTCAATTGAGTTATTAGCTGAAGATTATCAACTTAAACAGGGACAAAAGTTACCAAAAATTCCCCCACAATTGAGTGCTGAGATAGTGAAATTGGCGGGCGAACTGGCATCAGGAGAAAACTATTGGTCTAAACAGTTGTCTAAGTGCCAACCTTTTGCCCTGACTGGGGTGCAAAAATTAAATCAGACCAGTGGCAAAGACTATCAACAGGTTAAACTGCCTTTAACTTCAACCGTAATTGATTCTCTTCAACAACTATATGGAACATCTGCGCTGCTAGAAATTATTGTTGCTGCCTGGGCGATTTATTTAACCCGTTTAAGTGGTAACCAGCAAATTACCATGGGGTTTGAGGGATCTATAGGCGATCGCAGTTTGAACTCTTGGTTTGCTAATTATCTACCTGTTAATTTGCAGATCTCGCCTGAACAAAATTTTACTGAAGTGCTTGAAGCGATCTCTCAAAGGAAAAAACTTAATCGAAAATACCAAACCTATGCTGTGGATTTAATTCCTCGCTCTCCTGATTTAGCTAATAAACCCCAGAATTTTGCCCTCACCATCGTTCAAGATAATCAACTAGATTGTCCTTCGGGCGATTTAATTTTAATCTGCGCCGAGTCTAACAGTCAGTCAGAAACCTTTTTATCCTACAACACCGAAGTTTTCTCTCCCCAGCAAATTACTTTGATGCTAGAGCAATGGCAAACTCTAATAGAAGGAATTGCTAGCTATGATAGTCCTGTCTCGCAACTATCTTTGCTCGGCTCCTCGGCTCAAAAACGCCTGTTAGAATGGAATCAAACCGCTGCCGACTATCCCACAGATATATGTCTCCATCAATTATTTGAAGCAAGAGTAGTCGAAAATCCAGACGCGATCGCCATAGTCTGTCAAGGAAAGTCTTTAACCAGAGGTGAATTAAACCGTCGAGCTAATCAATTGGCGCACCATCTTCAACAATTGGGAGTTCAGGCAGAAACCTTAGTTGCTGTTTGCCTAGAGCGTTCCTTAGAAATGGCGATCGCTGTCTTTGCTATTCTCAAGGCTGGAGGTGCTTATGTACCTTTTGATCCTAATTATCCCGTCGCTCGACTGAAGTATCTTGTAGAAGATGCTCATGTTGATGTGTTGTTAACTCAAGCTAAACTACTGGAGCGATTGCCCGAAACTTCTGCTCAAATTATCTGTCTAGATCGATGGGACACCAAGGGATTAAGAAACATAAATCCCCCTAGTTCAGTTCAGAGCAATAACCTAGCTTATGTAATCTATACTTCTGGTTCAACAGGCAACCCCAAAGGAGTCGCGATCGAACATCAGAGTGTGGTTAATACTTTATTTGATCTTGAGGAGCGTTTTGCTGTCCAACCTCAAGACAGGGTTTTAGCCGTTTCTTCCTTGAGCTTCGATCTATCGGTTTATGATCTTTTTGGAGTACTCGGTTCAGGCGGTACGATAGTTGTGCCTCAAGCTGCAAATTGTCCCGATCCCGAACATTGGTTAGAGCTAATTGCTCAACAACAGGTTACTATTTGGAACTCAGCCCCAGCTTTATTAGAGCTATTGGTGAACTATTTAATCAGTTTTGGGCGACAACTACCACCATCCTTACGTTTAATTTTACTCAGCGGCGATCGCCTTAATCCTAACTTAGTAGTTCAACTCCAGAACCTTAACCCACAGCTACAAATTGTTAGTTTGGGAGGAGCAACAGAAGCTTCTATTTGGTCAATTTGCTATCCCATCACCCAAACTTGGTCGGCTGAAAAAACTATTCCTTACGGTCGTCCTCTTCATAACCAATCTTTTTATATTTTAGACCCTGAACAACAGCTAATTCCTATTGGAGTGACAGGAGAACTTTACATTGGCGGAGTTGGTGTAGCCAGAGGCTATCTACATCGTCCAGAATTGACCGCTTCAAAATTTATTGCTAATCCTTTCCTTAAGCAAATCTTTCTTAATAATGAGGGGAAGGAAGATCGTCTGTACAAAACAGGAGATTTAGGGCGCTATTTCCCTGATGGTAACATTGAATTTTTAGGACGAATTGACAATCAAGTCAAAATTCGCGGGGTGAGAATTGAATTGGGAGAAATTGAAGCAACCCTGCTGCAATGTCCAGAAATTCAGGAAACCCTAGTCACAGTTAATTCTAGTAGTCCCGAACGCTCTGGCTTGGTTGCTTACTTAATCTTAAAACCCAACTCAACCTTGACTACCCAGCAATTGCGAGACTGGCTGAAAAGCCAATTGCCTGAATTTGCCATTCCTGCCACCTTAATTTTTCTCGATGCTTTTCCCCTAACCCCCAACGGAAAAGTAGACCTCAAAGCACTGCCCCAAAATCAAACCAAGCAATTAGAGACACCAAGCATTTTATCAATTCCCAACTCTTTAGAAGCTCAATTGAGTCAAATTTGGTCGCGAATTTTAAATGTTCGACCAATCACCAGAGATGATAATTTCTTTGAGCTTGGGGGGAATTCTCTCTTGGCCTTACGCTTGTTTGAGCAAATTCAAAAAGTCTGTGGTCAAAATCTACCCTTGGCAACTTTATTTACTGCACCTACTATTGCTCAGTTAGCCAAAGTAATGAATGATCGAGGCTGCTCAATATCTTGGTCTACTCTAGTCAGTATTCAACCTCAGGGAACTAAACCACCTTTCTTTTGCATCCATCCCGTAGGGGGAAATGTTCTTTCTTATTATGCTCTAGCCGAAGCTATGGGAACAGACAGACCTTTCTATGGCTTGCAGGCAAGAGGTTTAGATGGTCAACAAACACCATCAACTTCGATTGAAGAAATGGCTACTGATTATCTTCAGGAAATTAAATTAATTCAACCACAAGGTCCTTATTATTTGGGCGGGTATTCTTTTGGGGGCTTTGTTGCCTATGAAATGGCACTACAGCTAGAGAAAAATGGAGAAAAAGTGGCTATGCTTGCTTTGTTTGATTGTTTAGGACCCAATTGTTCTAAGAAATACCCATTATTACCACAATTACAAATTCATTTGTATAATTTGGCACAGTTATCAGTAACTGAATCTTTGAGCTATTTGCAAGCTAGAATTGCAGGCTCTTTAAGTAAACTAGTTCTCCCCTCGATCCAAGAAAAGTATTTTGAGTTAGTTACGCTATTTCTTGCTCCTAAACAAAGATCTTTAGCTATCCTTGAGCATCATAACTATAAATTGATTCGGCAATATAGAAAATATATTCGTCAAGCTTATGGAGGTAAAATATCTTTATTTCGCGCCAAAATCCGAACTGTTGAGGGGTATTTTGATCCGATTGGAGGCTGGGAAGGATTGGCTTTAGGAGGTGTTGATGTTTATGAAGTTCCAGGCGATCATTTGAAAATGGTATCGCAGCCTGAAATTGCCTCAATACTTGTTAGAAAGATGAATAATGAATAATATTTAGATCAGAATCAACTCAGTGACATTTTCGATTAATGATTTAATGTCTACTTCGTTTTGTTGAAAAATATCATTTAGATTTTCATTTCCTAGCTGCATCAATTTAACTAAACCTAACAGTAGATGCTCAGTATCAATATATTTTTTCTGCTTTAGTCGAGTAATACTTAATGCCTCTTCCAATATATACTTGCTGTCTAAACTGAATTTAGTAATCTTGGGAACTTCTGTTTGTTCGATAATAACAGCATCTTGCATATTTAAAGTCAATCCATGTTCTCTAAGCAATCTAGCAGCCGTAGTAGTTGGATGATTTAATAAACCATATAGTATGTGTTCTGGTTCAACCTGCGAAGATCCCGATAACGCAGCTTTATATTGGGCATATTCTATTGCTTCAATTGCTTTGTATGTAAACTTCTCTCCTTTGGGCAACCACTGAGTAAAACTTTCAATTCTTTCAATTAGAGCTGGCATTGAACTTTTCTCCTGATATAAAAATATTTCTTCGATGACAACATCAAATAATAGAGCAATTTTAAAAGCCATTTCTAAGCTGGGGGTGAACTTGCCTGACTCAAACCCATTGACAGCTTGACGGCTAATTTTTAATGCCCTCGCTAAATCTGCCTGTGACCAATGACGGGTCTTTCTCAGCTCTTTTAGTCTGTTTTTCACTCTTTCATTTTATCTGTGTCAAGTATAACTTTACTTAAAAAGCAGCCAAATTGTCAAGCTATGCTTAACACGATCAAAAAATAATTGATTTGCTTAGTTTAAAATTACAGTTAAGTAGTTAATTCATTACTTTCAAGATACTTAAGCCAAACAAAGTCCAGCCACACAAAGAACCGATCGCAAACATTAGCGATCGCCCTAAAGGAATGTTGATAATATAAAAAACAGAATAGAGTAAGCGTGCCACCATCCAAGCGATCGCGGCAATTTTTGCCCAAGCCGATTCTACTCCTGTAGCATAAGCCATAAGCGCAGCCAAACCATAAATAGTTAAAGCTTCAAAGCTATTTTGGTGCGCCCAGGTAGCACGTTTAGCATAATCAGGAAGTTGCTCGAACATAGCTCGGGGTGCTGATTGATCGTAGCCAGCCTTAAATCGTCCCCAGGCAACAACCAAAAATGGCGCATAAGTTAAAACAACTGCTCCAATAATTGAGCAGAGCAAAATTAAATTAACGGGTATGTTCATAGCAAAGAATCACAAGATTGATGTAGAAGCAAAAAAACACCTAAAAAAGGGCAGCGATCGCTACCCAATCAAAAGGTTAATTAGATTGATTTAGTCAGAGAGACCCCGCCGTAAAACGACGGGGCTTCCTCTGACTTCGTCATAACTAAGCCTAACTTTTAACCAGCTTCTTAGTTTTAAGTTTACGCAGACGAATTGATTCTGGGGTGACTTCGACTAGCTCATCAGAACCAATATATTCAAGAGCGCGTTCTAAGCTCATTTCAGTCGGGGCTTGGAGTTGAACCAATTCATCTCCACTCGCCGCACGGTGGTTAGTCAACTGCTTGGCTTTACAAACATTTAAATCAAGGTCTTGGGGACGATTATGTTCCCCAACAATCATGCCTTTATAAACTTTAGTACCAGGAGTAATAAAGAATGTGCCACGATCTTCGGCATTTTTCAGCGCATAAAAAGTGGCTATACCTTCTTCAAAAGCAATAATTACTCCGTTGTAGCGAGTTTCTAGTTCACCAGAAAAGTCACGATACTCAAGAAAACTGTGGTTCATAATACCTTCACCGCGAGTAATGCGCACAAAGTCACCACGAAAACCAATTAAACCTCGGGCGGGAATCACAAATTCTAGTTGAGTCCGTCCACCACCAGTTTGCATATCTTTCATTTCGCCCTTGCGCTGTCCAAGACGTTCAATACAGCTACCAACGGCAGCTTCAGGAACATCTATAACCAGATATTCAAAAGGTTCACAGGGTTTACCCTTAATTTCGCGGTAGATTACCTGGGGTTGGGATACTTGGAATTCATATCCTTCCCGACGCATAGTTTCAATTAAAATACCTAAGTGCAGTTCTCCACGACCAGAAACTAAAAACTGCTCTGCTGAATCACCATCTTCCACTCGCAGAGCCACGTTAGTTTCTAATTCTCGCATAAGGCGATCGCGAATTTGACGAGATGTGACGAAACTGCCTTCCAGCCCTGCAAACGGGGAATTATTAACCGAGAAAGTCATTTGTAAAGTAGGTTCATCTACTTTAATTAGCGGTAGAGCTTGAGGCTCATTAGGACAGGTGATTGTCTCGCCAATATTCGCATCGGCAAAGCCTGATACTGCGACAATATTCCCCGCACTAGCCTCATCCATTTCGACTCGCGCTAGACCTTTAAAACCCATCAGCTTGGATATTTTGGCTTTAACCACCTTGCCATCTTCTTTGATCAAAGCGGCCTGTTGACCCGATTTCAACACCCCATTATGAATTCTGCCAATCACAATTCGACCCAGATAATCAGAATAATCCAGGGTTGTGACCTGTAGCTGCAATGGTTTATTGACATCCCCTGCTGGAGGTGGAACATGATGAAGGATGGCTTCAAACAAAGGTTTCATATCTACCCCTTCTTCATCGAGGGTTTCTTTGACATATCCTTCTAACCCAGAAGCATAAAGGGTAGTAAAGTCGCACTGGTCATCATCTGCACCCAGTTCAACAAACAAATCAAATACTTTATCTACCGCACCATCTGGATGAGCGCGAGGGCGATCGATCTTATTAACTACGACAATGGGACGTAAACCTTGCTCCAAAGCTTTTTTTAACACGAAGCGAGTTTGTGGCATTGGCCCTTCGTTGGCATCAACAATGAGGACACAACCGTCAACCATTCCCAAGACTCGTTCGACTTCACCACCGAAGTCAGCGTGACCAGGGGTATCAACAATATTGATTAGAGTATCTTGATAGCTAACTGCGGTATTCTTGGACAGAATTGTAATTCCCCGTTCTCGTTCAAGATCGTTAGAGTCCATGACGCAATCTGGTACATCTTCGCCTTCGCGGAAAATACCCGATTGTTTGAGGAGTGCGTCTACGAGAGTGGTTTTACCGTGATCGACGTGAGCAATAATGGCAATGTTGCGAATAGGAAGAGACATATAATTGGTCTATTAGACTTTTGTATCTTTTTCTCAAAGATTCTTAATAATTATAGCTTGAATTTGTTTTTTATTTATCTTGAGTTATGGGTAAAAAAATGATGCGACTGATACGACGAAAAAGAAGCTTTTTGCTAGTGGCTATTTTGGGGATTATCTTCGATCAGCTAACTAAATATATTGTGGTGCAAAATTTTGCTGAAGTTGGTGATACCTTGCCTCTGTGGCAAAATGTGTTTCATTTTACCTATGTAATTAATACGGGAGCCGCTTTTAGTTTTTTTCGCGGACAGGTTGATATTTTACGCTGGATTTCCCTAATAGTGAGTTTTATCTTGGTTATTTTTGTTTGGCACTCGCCAAAAATAACTTTACTTGAGCAGTTAGGTTATGGGTTTATTTTATCAGGGGCGGTGGGGAATGGAATAGATCGCTTTTTATTTGGTTATGTGGTTGATTTTCTCGATTTTCGCCTGATTAACTTTCCCGTATTTAATGTCGCTGATGTCGCAATCAATTTTGGTGTGGTCATACTATTAATCTGTAGTTTTACGGCTTCATCTAAGCCAGAGCGAAAAAATTAGTAATTAAATTATCTCCTACCGATAGTTTGACTAAGGATAGGAGAACAATAAATTTTTTCTCTCAATTAATGCTTTAAATCTTGTTAATTAAAGTGATATTTAAAGCTTTAGATTAATCATTAGTGGCTAAATAGTCCGATAGGTACGATAGTTAATATTAGGGAAAATATTATCAATTAGCTCCACTTTTTCTAACCATCCAGAATCTATTTTGCCGATTAAAATATCATCATAGATTTTGTTAAAACGGAGTAAATGCGATCGCGTTCTGCGAATTGCATAAGGCACCATTGTCCCTGTCCGCATAATAAACGCCCAGTCAGACGATTGTGCTAATAAGACTTCTCTGGCAGCCTGATTTAAAGCTCGCCATTCCAATTCATCCGCAGGTTCACGATTAGCTAGGTAGATCATTCTCTCCGCTGCTTTGTGCAGATGAGGATAAACCCAAGCATTAGTATCGTTCAACCAATATTCATGAAAACCTTTATAACCCCAGCTGGATTGAGATGGACGACATACCTGTTGCGTCGGCTGCTGTTGAAGATATTCCGACAGGTGAATCATGTCATATGTGCCTTGATCGTACCAGCTTTTACGGAACAAAAAGTCGATAAATTGAGGTCCTTCGTACCACCAGTGACCAAATAGTTCAGCATCGTAAGGCGAAACCACAATTGGTGGACGCTGCAACATGCCACTAAGATTCTGAATTTGGCGTTCGCGATTATACATAAAGTTACCAGCATGTTCGGCAGCTTTTTCTCTTGCCCAATAAGGATCGTATAGACCTTTTTCGGTCAATCCGCCATCGCGACTAGTAATTTTGTGGTATTTAATACCTGTGTTTTTACGTTGCCCGTTGGGCATGATGTAGGGCTTAATGTATTCATACTCTGCCTCCCAACCTAAATCTTTGTAGAATTCACGATATTCTACTGCTCCAGGATAGCCCACCTTAGAAGACCAAACTTGTTGCGAAGATTCATGGTCACGACCAAAAGCTGCTACTCCTGTTTCAGTAAAGATGGGAGCATAAGAGCCATGACGAGGACGAGGACGAGCATAAAGAATACCGTGTCCATCAGTCAGAAAATAACGCAAGCCAGCATCTGCCAGCATTCTTTCTAGACCTTCATAATAGGCACATTCTGGTAACCAAATTCCCTTAGGAGCGCGACCAAAGTTTTCTTCATAGTGTTCACAAGCAACCTTAATTTGCGACCATACTGCTTGTGGATACATTTTCATCAATGGCAGATAGCCATGAGTCGCTCCACAGGTAATAATATCCAGGTTGCCACTATCCAAAAATTGCTTAAAAGCGCCTACTAAATCGCGATTATAACCTACCCAAGTCTGGCGAATCTGACTAAATGAGTTGGCATAGTATTCAGCCAAATAAAGCATATGACCGTTGTGTTGATGTCGGTCAATCTCTTTGGCAATTAATTCTTCTAGTTGGGCTAAATGAGCATCGTAACGATCCTGTAACAGTTCATCCCGTAGCATTGACACCAATGGCGGTGTCATACTCATCGTCATTTTAAAGTCTACTCCATCCCGCTTTAAGCCTTCAAAAACTTGTAGCAGAGGGACATAAGTTTCGGTAATGGCTTCAAACAGCCATTCCTCTTCTAAAACAAAATCGCTTTCTGGATGTCGGACAAAAGGTAGGTGGGCGTGTAAGACGAGTGCAAGATAACCAAGAGCCATGATGTAGTATGTAGTATCTTTAAATATTTTTTGAGAGCAATGCAGACGAGGTGCTTAAAGCTAGGGGTGAATTTGAATTATGGAACTGGGGCAATCTAGGTAAATTTTATGATATCTTAATAGTGTCTTCTGATAAAGTTTTAGTTGCGGGTAAACTCTCTTTGATTAAGCTGATGGTTAACTGATAGCTATTTTCAATTAAAAACTTAATTGAATTATTTTAGTTACTTTGGTTAACACGATGCAAATAATAGAGGACGATCGCCTAAATCGTCTTCTAATGAATGAATATTGAAGTGTTGAGTTAGATTTAGTGTTGCATTTTCATAAGCAATGTCCCGATTCCGATCAAGGTAATGCGGAGGAACTATTGCTTCAACTATTATTATTTGTCGATCAACGTTCTTCTTCAGAAGAGCAAGTTCAAGAAATTAAGGCTTACCTACACAGCTTGCGCTCTGATTATGCTTTCAAGTTAGATGTAGTGGAGATCGAGAAACAGCCCCATTTAGTAGAGTTTTTTAGATTAGTTGCTACTCCTGCTCTAGTGAAAATGTCTCCAGCACCGAGGCAAACTCTAGCGGGAAGCAATTTAATTCAGCAGTTAGAAAAGTGGTGGCCTCAGTGGAAAGAAGCAAAAACTTCGTCAGAAAGCAGCTCCAAGACTATAGAGAATTCTCCCGCAACAATTATGCCGACTGGTGATTATGATGTCCAAGGCTTAATGTTATCGGATGAAATATTTAGTCTCAGGCAAGAAAAAGCAGAATTAGAAGCACAGCTAAGGTTTAAAGATAAAATTTTAGCAATGTTAGCTCACGATCTGCGTACACCCTTGACGGCAGCCTCGATGGCAGTGGAAACAATTCAGCTATCGGAGAAAAATGAGGATTTGTCGGCAAATAAGCTTCTGGCTTTAAAACGAAAGTTATTTCGCCAAGCAAGAAATCAGTTTAACATCATGGATAACATGATCGGCGAACTACTGCAAAATTCTCAAAACAACCATGCCAAACTAGCAGTTAAACCTAAGCCACTCAATCTGTGTTCACTTTGCCAAGATATTGCCAGCCAGTTTGATGCCAAATTAGGACGAAAATCGATGAATTTTGTCATGGATGTTCCTCAAGATCTGCCCTTAATTTATGCTGATGCTGAATTAATCCGTCAACTGATTAGTAATTTGCTGGATAATGCGATTAAATATACTCCAGAAAAAGGGAGTATCTCTTTATCCGTTCTCCATCGTACCAATCAAAAGGTACAGGTGAGTATTTGCGATACTGGGCCAGGAATTCCTACTGCCAAAAGAGAGCAGATCTTTGAAGATAATTTTCGTCTTCAGCGCGATCGCGCTGCCCAAGGTTATGGACTCGGACTGGCAACTTGCCAGCAGATTGTCTCTGCTCATTATGGTCAGATTTGGGTGGACAGTGCGCCAGAATCGGGTAGCTGTTTTCGATTTACCCTATTGGTATATAAGTAGTTGTACAGTATTCTCACCACGCCCTGAGGATCTCAAGGCTAAAGGTCAAAGGTTTAATGAAGTTGATCAACTGAATAACAAAAGCGATCGCCTCTAGAAATTGTCTCTCCATGAACTAACGGACGATTATTGGTTGTATAAGCAGTATGGCGATAAACTAACAGGGGATGACCCAAAGGTATATCTAAATATTCACTCAGTTCAAGATTAGCGTTAGTACATTCGATAATGGCTGCGACGCGATCAATGTGCCAATTGTGACGTTCTAAGACAGGAAAGGTCATGTTTTGTTTTAACTCTGTTGCCAGCTTCTGTCCGATTTCTGGCAAAATGTAGGTAAGATCAACACCTCCAGGCACTTTGTCTGTGAGCAGAAGTTTTTTTTGTAAATAAGCAGTGGGATTTTGGGCGGATAATTGCAGGATTGTTTGGACTTCTGTTGGCGCAGTAACAAGCTCAAAGCTTATGTTTTGCATCGATAGTTCAATTTTTTTGTCTGCTAAATTATCTTCTAAAAACGTGAGCGGATTAGAAAGAGTATAGGTTACTTTACATTTCTCAGTAACAAATACTCCTTTTCCTTGATGGGTAGTCACTAGACCCTGTTGTACTAAATTGGCGATCGCTCTTCTGATCGTAATTCTGCTAACTTGCCATTCTTTAATTAGTTCTCGTTCGCTGGGTAATTTATTTCCTGGTAAATAACGACCATTGATAATTTGCTGCTGTATTTGTTCGGAAATACCTAAATGAAGTGGTGCTTGCTTTTGCGATCTTGCCAAATTTATCTAATTGCTAATCTTAAGATGACCAAGTTATTATAACAAGTTGCTATAATCTATTTGATCAAAAACTTGTTATAACAAGTAGATAAGAGAGTCAAATCATGAATAGTCGAGTCACAATCAAATCTAAATCAGCCGTTAAGCCTAAACAAATCTTAGATTCGTCAGAGTTAAAGACCTTAAATGCTCGTTCCAACTGGCGAGGACTTTGGCAATTTACAGGACATCTTGGTGTCATGTTAGGTAGTGGTTATTTATGGGCAACGGTGGATAATTGGATTGTCAAAATACCAGCGTTAATTATCTACGGGTTCACTTTGGCTGTGATGTTTGCACCATTACATGAGAGTTCCCATCGTACCGCTTTTGCGAATAATCATCTTAACGATACTGTTGCCTGGATAGCAGGACTTTTATCTTTTTACAACAGCGATTTTTATCGTCGCTATCATAAATGGCATCATCGCTATGCTCAAGTTAAGGATAAAGACCCCGAATTGGATGACTCCAAACCTAGTAATTTTAGAGAGTATTTAATCGAACTCAGTGGTTTTAACTGGTGGATTGGCAAGTTTAAAAGTCACTACAAAGTAGCCACAGGGAAGCTAGAAGATTATGCTTATATTGCTGAAAATGCTCGAGATGAGGTGATTAGATCCACACGTTTACAACTAGCTATTTACGGAATTGCGATCGCTGTATCTTTAATATTTAAGCAACCTTGGTTTTTGACACTTTGGTTATTGCCGCTAGCTGTAGGACAACCAATTTTACGCTTTATCTTGTTAGCCGAACATACAGGATGCACTTACAATGATAATCCCTTAACTAACACTCGCACTACTTTAACCTGGTTTCCTCTAATGTTGTGGAATATTCCTTTTCATGGTTCACACCACCTTTATCCTTCGATTCCCTTTCATGCTCTACCTCAAGCACATCAAAAGTTGCAAAAGCATTTTACATTAGTTGAAGATGGTTATATAAAAGTGCATCGAGACATTGTTGCTAATTTTTAGGCGAGATGTTGTCAAAAGAGATCGATTAATTATCTAGATTAACCAAGAGAAAGGCGATCGCTATCCAATTAAGTAGATTCAGTGTAATTAAATATAAAACGGTGATGACAGGTAGTAGGTAGTAAGCTGATTGCCTGTCATACAGTAGCTAAAAGTATTGATATATCGATATTATATCGATGCACATCACCGAGACTGGACTGTTCGGGTTCAATAATTCTGGCAAAAGTTGCTCATGGAGGAAATCTTCAACGCACTGCAACTGTCTCTTCGTCGAACAAGAGAGCTTTAGCTGACTTCGTGATTGTTTGCACCACTTATATTTTTATGCTTTTCTAGTATGCTCAAATGTATGATGGTATATAATTTCTGTTTTTAGTTTAATTAAGGCTACTTCAACTTTTATGATCAAGATTGCTTAGTCGAGCCTAGCCAAAAATTGTCTTCCCCCGTGGCTGTAAGCTAAAAAACTATCAATTATACTATGGCTCAAATTCTGATTATTGACGATGACTCCACAACTCAACTGCTATTAGAAAGAACTCTAGTTATGCAGGGTTATGATATCACCCTTGCTAGTGATGGAGAAGAAGGTTTAATTAAAGCCAAGGCAATTTGTCCAGATCTGATTATTTGTGACTGGATTATGCCTCGTAAAAACGGTTTAGAAGTCTGTAGTCAGATCAAATCGATTCCTGAATTGTCTACTACTTTTTTTATTTTATTGACTTCTTTGGATTCAATTGAAGATCGGGTTAAGGGTTTGGATGCAGGGGCGGATGACTTTTTGTGCAAGCCGATTGAAATGAATGAGTTAAAGGCCAGGGTGCGGGCTGGATTAAGACTACATCAGCTAAGTAAAGACTTACAAAACCAAAAACAGCTATTAGAAGATGAATTGGCGGAAGCTGCTGAGTATGTTAGTACTATTCTACCTGAACCTCTTCAACATCCATCGTTAAATATCAATGCCTGTTTCATTCCTTCGCGACAGTTAGGAGGAGATAGCTTTGATTATTTTTGGTTGGATGATCGCCATTTGGTATTTTATTTATTAGACGTTTCAGGACATGGTTTAAGGGCGAGTTTACCTTCGTTGGCGGTAATTAATCTCTTGCGCTCTCGTGGATTAAGCAACGTTGATTATTATCAACCCAATGCAGTATTGAGGGGATTAAACCAAACTTTTCAGATGAGCGATCGCAACGATAAATATTTTACTATTTGGTATGGAGTTTACGACCGCCATAGCCGTCGGCTAACCTACTCCAGTGCAGGGCATCCTCCAGCAATTCTATTAACCCCCACTGGTCAATTGCTCGAACAAAGACTTAAAACCCCAGGTGTTCCCATTGGGATGTTTCCCAATATTACCTACGTTAATGCATCTTGCCAAGTGGCTGCCAATTCTAGTCTATATATATTTAGTGATGGAATTTATGAGGTTGAACCCCAGGCTAATGTTAATGCTCATTGGGGATTGGAACGCTTGATTAATTTGCTCAAAAAGTATCAAAAAACCCCAGAACGAGATTTAAAGCGTTTGTTACAGTACGTGAGAACATGGCATCCCAACTTTCAATTTGAAGATGATTTATCCATCTTGCAGATAGATTTTTCCTAGTTTTTCTCTACCATCAATTAGTTGTAAATACTATCTGAGCTTGGTTAGTAATTTAGCATCATAAATACCCTCAGACCAATTTTTAGCAGTTTCGATCTGTTTGACACTTAGGTTTTCTACACCAAAAAATTTAGTTTTCTGTAAATTAGCATCATTCAATCGACATTCATTGAAATTAACATCGCCAAAATAAGCCTGGGCTAGATTAGAGCGAACAAAATTTGCCCCAATAATATTTGCACCCACAAAATCTACTAACTGTAAATTAGCTTCAATAAAATCGGCATAGCTGATATCTGCCCCTGTCAGCAAGCTGTTAGTCAGATTGGCATTATTGAGCTTGGTTTCGACTAAGTTGGCATGACTTAAGTTAGCATGACTCAAATTAGCATTGCTTAGATCTGCTCCTGATAAATAAGCATGGCTCAAATCTGCCCCAGACAGATCAATCCCGCTCAAGTCTGCCTCTGGAGCAGTAAAACCTCTGAGGGGAACGCGATCGCT
Source organism: Pleurocapsa sp. CCALA 161 (assembly GCF_003003995.1). GTDB lineage: Bacteria > Cyanobacteriota > Cyanobacteriia > Cyanobacteriales > Xenococcaceae > Waterburya. The sequence continues at coordinate 15,159 of NZ_PVWF01000060.1, forward strand.
GTTAAGATCTTGAAGTGCCTGTAACCTAGCATAGCTATTTCTTAATCCGTGGGCGGAATCAATAGTTTTCCAGGCTTCATAATGTGCCTGCTTATCTCTTTCTGGCGCTTCAAGGAAAAAAAGCCAGACGGCGACTAAGATGCTGAACCCTTCAAGAATATTTAACAGTACCGATTGTCTCATCTGGCAAAACAGCCAAAATTCTCTTGGCTGACAGGTCTTAGTTCCGTCTAAAATACTTTCAACTGCCAAAATTAAGCCAATTAAAGCCGTAGTCCCCCCAATAGCAATCAGAATGCGCTTAAAAGAACGTTTTTGTTGTTTACTGCTCATCGTCAACATCCATTGAGGGAGGGAAAGTTTTATACTTCTACTAATTGTGGTGTAGGCTCATCAACTTCACTTGGAACACCATCTTTTACTAAAGAGCGAGAACTTTCCCCAGTTTGAATCATGTCAGCCACCATAGCAAACATGGCATCTATTTTACGCTTTCTCCAGTCACTAACTAAAGCATCAACTTCTATTTGAGGTAATTTGCGTTGCATTGCTGTATAAAGATAGGCTGCATGTCTAGTTTCGTCTTGAGCTACACTCAAAATACTTTGCTGAAGATTACGGCTTTTCAGCTCATCATTTGGCAAAGCTGTCGCCATCCGCGTAAAATCTTTACTAGCATCAAATTCCAAGATATAAGTACTTGCCATAAAGACTAGCCAATCAATATTTTCTGCTTTTAAGGCTTCTGGCTCATAGCCACGGTAAAACTTACTAAAAAAAGGACTAGAATTTTTAGCTTGGTTAGACTTGTTTTCTAACTGTTGCTTCATTTCAGCAGCAGTTTTCACTTCTTTGCCTAGCTGTTTTAGTCCATGAGCAAAGATTTGACCATGACGTTGTTCATCAGCAGCATGAATGGTTAACTTTTCTGCTAGCCAAGTATCACCTTCATCAGTTGCTCTTGCTGCTAGTTTAGTCAAAAAGGGTACTGCTCCAGATTCAGCCATTTGAAACCCCGCCAGAGTGTTAGGACGAGTTTGAGGATCCCGTAGTCTGCTAGCCAAAATATAGGCAGTTGCACCTGAGCCAAGAGTGTTGAGAATACTAGTAATAAAGTCCATTAAAATCTTAGTTGCGTAGGTGTTGCTGGTCAACTTTATTCTAATCAATCTACAAATTAGTCATCAATGTATCTGCTCAATACATGACAGCTTAATCGTTCTAATTTTTGCTACATCAATATTTTATTGATTTACTTTAGTTATCTATTTATTTTGACTAGGATGGATTGGCAATCAGAAAAATATATTTTATTATTGATTTGTTTGGGAGCATCCCACCTTTTTTACTTCGCTGATTTGTGTATTTTGTCAAGTGCGAAAAAATCTGGAAAAAAAGCTGTTTTGATACCAAGTATAATTGCCTAATTGCTCAGGGGGATACTCCCATTAATTTAGGCAATTAACATTAATTTATATTTAGATAGTATTTCAATTTAATGGATAGTAAAAATACTGATATCTTATCTGTATCTTTAAATTCTAAGCAAAATAATCTGAGCCAAGAGTCAGAATCAATTCAGCTTAGCTCCGAGTCAAATATTCTTGAAACATTAAGTCTATCAAAACTAAATAGTATTGAAGCCAGACTAAGTTTCTTGGAAAAGCTATTATCAGGTAATTTACCTATTTTAGAAATTCCTACTGCCAAGACCAGAGCGAAAATCCAAGATTTGGCTATTGCTAGTCAGTCATTACTCTTGCCCAAAGAGCTATATGAATCTTTGACCACTATTAGTAATCAAGAAAAAGTATCTTTATACTGCATTTTACTGACATCTTTTCAGATACTTCTTTATCGTTATACTAATCAAACCGAAATAATTATTGGCACGCCAATTAAAAATAAAAACAAATTAACAATTAAAAATAAATTTGATATATTTGACAATATTAGTCTATTACCACTACAGTTAAACTCTGACAATAGTTTCAATGAATTAATTCAAATTTTACAAATTACTTTGGATGCTCAAACGCATCAAAGTCTAGCAATTAATTCTGAAATAGCCGAAATATTGCTACAAAACTCTAAAAATCAAGCTTTATTTCAGGTTTTGTTTGAACTACAAAATCTTGCTGAAGAAACTCTAGAAGAACCAAATTGGGAAATTTTTAATCTCGATCTGATCTTAAAAATTATTGAGCGGCCTGAAGGACTATCCTGTAGCTTCACCTACAATAGCAATTTATTTGAAACTGCTCAGATCGCCAGAATGATGAGTCATGTTCAAGTTTTACTCGAAAGTATTGTGGCTCATCCCGATCGCCAGATTGCTACTCTAGATCTCTTAACTCCAGAGGAAAAAACTCAAATAGTTTCTTGGAATAATACTCAGGTCGATTATCCTGATGATCAGTGTATTCATCAATTATTTGAACGCCAGGTAGCCAAAACTCCAGAGGCGATCGCGTTAATTTTTGAAGAACAACAATTAACCTATCAAGAATTAAACCAAAGAGCTAATGCTTTAGCCCATTACTTACAAGAAATTGGCGTAAAAGCAGAAGTTTTAGTAGGAATTTGCGTTGAGCGTTCGCTGGAAATGGTAATTGCTAATTTAGCCATTCTCAAGGCTGGTGGTGCATATCTGCCCTTAGATTCAACTTATCCTCAAGAACGCTTAGACTATATTATTCAAGATGCCCAAATCTCTCTGATACTGACTCAAAATCATTTACAAGCCAAAATTGCATCTTGTGTCACTGTAAGTCAAAACAAAATACAACTAATCTCCCTCGATAGTAATCTTCCATCTAGCCCGACATTCCTACAGTCCCATAAACCTAATCCCAGCAATCTAGCTTACGTAATCTATACCTCTGGTTCCACAGGAAAACCCAAAGGTGTAGAGATTCCTCATCGAGCTTTAGTGAATTTTGCTCAAGCAGCAGTACAAGAATATGAAATTACCCAAAGCGATCGCATTGTACAATTCGCTTCGATTAGTTTTGATGCGTCAATTGAAGAAATCTATCCCTGTCTTATCGCGGGAGGGACATTAGTTTTACGCAGTGAAGAAATGGGCTACTTGCCCTCATTGTTACTAGCAAAATCTTGTGACTATGGCATCACGATTTTAGATTTACCCACCGCTTTTTGGCATTTACTCACGGCGGAATTAGCCAACAACCCGCAATTACAATTACCCCCATCAATTCGCTTAGTAATTATTGGTGGCGAGGCAGTCAATCCAAAGCAAGTAACAATTTGGAATCGATTAGTCGGAACTTGTCAACTAATTAATACTTATGGTCCTACAGAAACCACCGTTGTAGCTACCAGTTATAAAATTCCCCATCAGCTCGATAACTTATCTACCATCCCGATTGGTAGACCGTTGCCCAATCTCCAGATTTATATTTTAGATAAAAACTTACAACCAGTTCCTGTAGGAGTTCCAGGAGAAATCTATATAGGTGGTGCAGGTTTAGCCCGAGGTTATTTAAATCGTCCTAAGTTAACCGCTGAAAAATTTGTGATCAATCCTTTTACTCAGGGTCAAAAGTCAAAATTATTATATAAAACAGGAGATTTAGCCCGTTATCTAGCCGACGGAAAGATTGACTATCTGGGACGAATCGATAATCAGGTAAAAATTCGTGGCTTTCGTATTGAGCTGGGTGAAATTGAATCAGTTATCTTACAATACCCTGGAGTTCAAGCAGCAGCAGTAATAGTACAAGAAAACGCCACAGGTTATCAGCGCTTAGTCGCTTATCTAGTTAACCAGCCCAACGTTATAGTCGATCATGAAGTATTGCGTCACTGGCTTCAACAACAGCTTCCTGCTCATATGATGCCTTCTGGCTTTATGACGATTGATGCCCTACCTTTGACTCTTAACGGCAAAGTTGACCCCAAAGCCTTGCCCAGAATTGATTTTGTTCAAACCACAGCCAAAAATTATCTTGCTCCTAATAGCGAGCTAGAAATTAAACTGACCAAAATTTGGGAAAAAGTCTTAGAAATTAAACCAATTGGAATTAAAAATAATTTTCTAGAATTAGGCGGAAATTCTCTTTTGGCGATGACTTTAGTGAGTGAGATTGAGCAAACTTTGCAGCAAAAAATGCCTCTTAATGCTATCTCAAGCTTAACTACGGTGGAACAAATGGCTAGCTGTTTTGCCCAGGGACAACCCACAATTCAAGATTTATCTACTATTCCAGATGGGATTAATTCCGCCGATTATCAAGCATTACTGACGATCATGGCAGGTCGAAAAGGCGATCGCCCTCGACCTAATTCACTGATGGTAGCAATGCAAAATCAGGGTAGCAAACCTCCTTTGTTTCTCTGCGCCAATGCTTATGAAGAAGCAGCAGGGCTGGCAAATTATTTAGGTGCAGAACAACCATTTTATTTAATGGAATCAGGCTATTTCACTCTAGACTGTAATGGACGGCAAATAAAAGCTTTGGCAACTCACCATCTAGAGGATATTCTGGCTGTTCAACCTCAAGCTCCTTATTTTCTGGCTGGTTATTCAACTGGGGGATTAATCGCCTGGGAAATTGCTCAACAGCTTAGAGCGATGGGTAAAGAAGTAGCTTTACTCGCTATTTTAGATACTGATGGTTCCGATCCAATGTATGAAAATTACCAACGCCTCAACTACACTCTACCAACCCAACTAAATAAGCTTGCCAACCTCCAAATGATCGATAAGTTAAAATATTTGGGAGGAAAAATCGCTACTAAAGCCAAAAATTTTAGCCAGCAGCCTACTGCTGATCTGCCCACTTTCAAGCAACATTCGGATCCTTATGTTGTTCAGCCATACCCAGGTAAAGTATCCCTGTTCTTATCTGCTGAAGCCGAGCTAGCTAGCTTTTTTAGTCATAAAATTAAATTTATGCTATTCCCTCGTGCTGGTTGGGCTCAAGAAATAGCACCTCAGTTAACAATTGAACAAGTCCCAGGAGATCATTTGAGTATGCTGGACGAGCCTAATGTGCAAGTATTAGCAACAAAACTAAAACAGTACCTAGAATAAAATTGAATTTTAATTTAAACACATATCAACAAACTTGGCAGCAGATTAATCAAAGCAAAATAATCACTCATCAAATAGATATTAAGCAACCAATTGCTTTGTCTATTTTTGATTGTATTCCCTCGACTAACACTAAACTTTGGGAATTAATTGATCGTGGTCTTAAATGTCCTCTAGGTGGGATCGCTTTTTCCCAAACCGCAGGAAAAGGACAGTGGGGACACAGTTGGATCTCGGTAGCAGGAGGGCTGTATCTTTCGGTAGGTTTAGATTTAGATCTAGAGATTAATAACTATCCTCATTTAGTGATGGCAACAGCTTGGGGAGTGGGAACAACTTTGCGACATTATCAGTTACCAGTGACTATTAAGTGGTCGAATGATTTAATGCTTAATCAACGTAAGTTGGGTGGGATTAAAATCGAAACTCGTAATAATCATAATAAGCTAGTCCAGGCTGTAGTAGGAATTGGTATTAATTGGCAAAATTCTGTTCCTGAACTAGGAATTAATTTGCAGTCTTATTATCAAGCTAAAAATATTCAAGCTATCAGTTCTTTAGAGGAATTAACGGCGATCGCCACTTATGGAATTTTGTTAGGATACGAATATTATTTGACAGTCGGTATCGATCAGCTACTAGATAAATATCTGGAAATTCTTGCTAGTTTGGGACAACAAGTTGACTTCAACGGCTGTGCTGGAGAAGTTGTGGGGGTAACTACCGAGGGAAAATTAAAGCTAAAATTGCGATCGCCTGGAGCAACTACTGAAATTGCTTTATCCCCTGGGCAGATTAGTTTGGGTTATAGCTCGTCCTTGCCAAAAGATATTTAAATTTGTATTACATATTAATAATAAAATTAATCATAAAAGAGTGAAATCTTGAATTTTCTTACTTATTACCTCTTACTATTGACGATTTGTAAAGTGTCATCTTTGCTGGCTGAATTTATTATCCCTGGGCATAATTGTTATTGAACATTTATCTTGGGAAAGAAAATGAGTAACAAGACAAACCTAATTTTAAAATTATTGAGCTACAAAAAATGAAAAAATTCTTACAAATTTTATTAACAATAGGAATCAGTTTTACTACTCAATCAGTTTTATCAATTTCAGCTCAAGCTGGAATTGAACTCAAGCCTAATTTAGCTCAGTCACCAACTCAAAATAGCAAAGTCAAACAATTTACCTTTGATTTTAAGAATACCTATGATTATGCTACCTGTTTGGATATAATTTTATTAGCCTATGAAAAACGTAGCGTTGAACTAGAAAAGGCTTTTAAAAATGATTGTGCTAATAATGTTTTGCAAACCTTCGGCAACACCTTATCTAAAGATGTAGCTCTAGGCTTAGTTGAATCCGCTAATTTATACGCTACGGAAAAACTAGCAACCCCACTTTATCCTTCTCTTGGTTTAAGAAGAAGAATAGCGATTAATTTGGGATATGTTTATCCAACAGACAAAAAAAATCCCGATATCTTGAAATATATTAATCCCGAGTCATAATCAGAAGAGATTACCAGGGTGAATCGCCCTAAAGGATTAGCTTCGCGTCCGATTCACCCCTCCCTAATGATTATTTAACTACATACCTCTAGTTTTTTGTGACCAAACCCTGGTAGGTAGACCCCAAATATAGATAAAGCCTTCTGCTGCTTTGTGGTCAAACTTGTCTGCTGCACCGTAGGTAGCAAGATCTGGTGCATAGATAGAATTATCTGACTGACGACCAACAATGATTGCGTTGCCCTTATGTAGTTTGATTCTAACTTCTCCTGAAACTCTCTCTTGAGTCTGTTGAATAAAACCATCTAAAGCAGCTTTAAGAGGACTATACCATAAGCCTTGATAAATTAATTCACCATAGGATTGCTCAATACCCCGCTTATATTGAGTGACATCCCCTGTCAAAGTTAGGCTTTCTAAGTCACGGTGAGCATGAATTAAAACCAAGAGCGCAGGTGCTTCGTAGATTTCCCGGGATTTAATTCCCACAACACGGTTTTCTAACATATCGATCCGTCCGATACCGTGTTTGCCGACAGTTTCATTAAGCTGAGTAATGAGGGTAACAGGGTCTAACTTCTCGCCATTAACAGTGATGGGTAAACCTTGCTCAAAACCGATGGTAATATATTCTGGCTCATCAGGAGTATCGGCGATCGCCTTAGTCATTAAGTAGATCTCTTCAGGAGGCTCTGCCATGGGATCTTCTAAGATACCTGCTTCAATACTGCGACCGAGTAAATTACGATCGATACTATAGGGAGAAGACTTTTTCACAGGAAATTCAAGCCCAAACTGCTCACCATAAGAAATTGCTTCCTCTCGGCTCATATTCCATTCTCTAGCAGGAGCTAATACCCTTAAGTTAGGGTTTAATGCCATAATGCCTAAATCAAAGCGCACTTGGTCATTACCTTTAGCTGTACACCCATGAGCTACCGCATCTGCACCATATTTTTCCGCAGCTTCCACCAGCAATTTAGCAATTAGAGGACGCGCTAAAGCAGTGGAGAGAGGATAACGGTTTTCATAGAGAGTATTTGCTTGAATAGCAGGAAAAGCATAATCTGTTACAAAACTTGCTGTCGCATCCGCCACCAAAGATTCGGCAGCTCCACATTTTAAAGCCTTTTGTTGAATTGGCTCTAATTCATCCCCTTGTCCCAAGTCAGCAGCAAGAGTAATTACTTCTTTAACCCCCCACTCATTTTTGAGGTAGGGAATACATACTGTGGTATCTACTCCTCCTGAGTAAGCTAAAACAACTTTATCGGCACGTCCCATGATTAATTTCCTAGAAATAATATGACTAAAGGGGTATTGTACATAAAAGCTTACTCTTTAAAATGTTTTTCTGAGTCAATTTTAAGTTGTGTCAGCCAAACCTTCAGGTTAGTTATAGGTCTACTAGTCCAATTTAATCTTGAAAGCGATCGCTCTTAAGAATTAACCACAATTTCAATCTGGCGACTATTCATCATTTCCATAAATAACTCGGTTGATAAAGCTTGCTCTACAGGATAGATACCTGGTTGTTTTAGTCTACCCGCCAAAATCAGTTCGGCGATCGCGCCTGTTCCAGCTCCTGCGGCGATCGCGGTATCCTGATGTACCATAGTGCTGGAATAGATCTTGGGTTCACCTGCCTTTTTTCCGGTAATCTCGGCTCGCATCGCCACGCCAATACCGCTAAAGCGATCGGTTACTTTGGTCATAGCGTAACTAACTTGGGAAAAGAATTCAATCCCTTGAGGGCTACTTACCCAGGCTTCAGGAAAGACATGAGCCGTAATCCAAGTTAAATGATTATACCAGTCGGGAATTGAGCCAAACTTAGTAATGACAGTATTTACGGGGAAGGAATCGGCAAAGGTATAGGTTTCTGGCATATCAAACCAATACACCCCTGTTTTGCCGTAGGGTGCAGGAAATTCAATAATTTCTCTGGCGGTGTAGGGTAAAATATCTTGCCATTTACCATCGATCCAGGCAGAGAATTTATGCTTTAACCCCAAAAAAGTAGTCCGCATCACCGTCAACCCTGCGCCACCCGAACCAGCTACCACATAGCTTAAATGGATTTTTTCTGGCTGGTCAAACTGTTCTATGCCTTGTTTAACCATGCTGTTAGAAATACCTGGAAAGATGCCCGTATTTAATACCGCCGTAATGCCAGCAGCGATCGCCTGCTCTTGATATTTAATCACCTGCTGATAAAAAGAACGATGATCGCTCACGTCAATATAGTCTATTCCCTGATCAATACAGCTTGCCAAAACTCTACCATCTCGATAATGGAATGGGCCGGCACAGTGTATGATTAGATCTTGCTGGGAGATCGCTTGATCTAGTTGTTGGCGATCGCTTAAGTCTAAAGCTAGAAATTTTAATGGATGAATCTCTGACTGGGTTTGACGAGAAGTAATTGTAACTTCAGCATTAGTATATTTGAGCAGATCTTGAGCAACACTCTTGCCAATTCTGCCATAACCGCCAATTACTAATACTTTTTTAGTCATAGTACGACTGATCTGAAATTAGTTTTGTTTTAATTTACTAATTTTTAGCTCTTAACTCTAAAATACTAGTATCTTTTGCGCTAAAAGTTACCCTAAAAGCAAATTTAAACTGACATTAGACTGACGGTGCAAAATTCCTACAAACAAGCTATATAGTAAATTGTTTGATTAAAGATAGCATAAACCGCTTACTTATATTTAAAATCTATCTATGTCAAACCTAACTAGAGCCTTAGAGTTAAAAGAACAATTAGTTGATTTTGTTTACGATGATCAAGGGGCGATTGCCGTCGCCTTAGAAAACTATGCTGCCCAAAAAGGTAAGAAAAACAGTTACGGTATCAAGCAGCAGAACTTGGCGGTAGATCTTTTTTCAACTCAAGGTGAGGTGGAAGAGCAAACTCCCCTAGATTTATTTATCGAACAAGCTCAAGATTTATCTTCAGCAGATATCTCAATTATCAAACATTGGCAAAGAAATTTTATTGGTTTGTTTGAGATTCAAGCTATAGAAGCCGACTGTTATCACTTGATGAACTGGTTAACCGCTAAAACCTATCAAGTCTATGGTTATGCGGCGATGTCAGAAAAGGAGACATCAAGATGGCAGCCAGGGGAAATTATTCTCTGTATCATTGCACCGATTAATCAGACTGAATGGTTCTTTTTTAGCGATCGCATTATTAAAGGTCGATTGAGTCAGCCCAAACTAGCAGTAGCTATTGGCGAATTTCGTGAACATTACCCCGAATCACTATATGCTGATGCGCCAGAATTATTAGCACAGGCTTGGGCATCAGTAGCCGTATACCATCAAGAATTTGTGGCCTATATGGGCAGCGATCGCCTCACTTTACCTGGCTATAAGCTAAATCAAAAAATTGGTGAACTACAGGCAATTATGAGTCAAAAAAAGCTGGCGCAAGCTGGTATAGATGACTCTAAATCTTTCTCGCAATTACTAGAGGAGTCGGGTAAAACAGAGGCAGAATTTACCACCACAGCGACAGACTTGGGTGCAGATGCTCAAGTAGTAGCCAAGATTATGGAAAACAAGTCAACTTCGATGGTAATGCCCAAAGTAGATTTACCGCCAGAGATCAAGCAGGCAGAATCTGTCACGGTATACTCTGAAGCTAAGTGGGGACAGATGTTTTTACCCAACCACGAAAAATTTACGAACTTGCTAGCTCAAGATCCTCAAACAGCGGAAAACAGCCATCCTTTAATTCGTAAGTATTTGCAACAGCCTGAAGCTAATTATTATGTCTGGCAACAGTTGAGCTTAGAATATCCCGACAGCTTAGAAAAGCTGCTACAAAACTATGTAAATAATCCTGATTTTAAGCTGGAAACAGACTTAGAAAAGCTACTGCAAGAATACAATAAACCCGCCGTTCCTGAATTACCAGCGATCGCCAGTGTGCCTATCCACTTAAATAACTTGTTTGAAGCAGCAGTGGCTCAAGTCCAGAAAACTAAATCTAAAACCAAGAAGAAGAAAAAGACAGGATTTCTCAAAGCCTAAGGGCTGGTTAACCTAATCTCATTATGGTCCAGAAAACACCGCATCTTCTATATCTTGGCGACTTAAAGAATACTTAAACGAACGGCTGAGGTTTTGGCTTGATTGTTCAGCATCAAAATAGCGTACCGTTAATTCCTCCGTCTCCAAGCATATTTCTGCTTTCCAAGCTGATTCTGCCAAGTGCCAACAATGAAGATTGGCTCGATCTTGATCGCAACCTTTGCTACGTAGCCAGTCTTCGATAGTTGGTAGGGTGTGATTGTACAGAGGAGTGTCTGCTTCTGGTAAACTCACTAAAATATTTCTTAAATTTTATAGATATAGGGTATAGTAATGATTTTATCTTATCACTCTAAGTTGTGTTGTCTTATATCGTTCATTAAATTCTGCTCAAGCCAAACTTAAGAGCGAAATAAGTCTAGTCAATAGTAAAAGCACGTTTAATAATTAAGTGAAATTAAATTAAAGATGCGATTTTAACTGACTAAACCCGATCACAATGCTACCATCGCTGCTTAAAAGCGATCGCCAAGAGGATTGCTTGATTTTTAATATATCAAGCTCATGACCAGAGAAGGACTAGGCTTCGTCGTAGGCTTCAATGTCTAACAAGTGAATATAAGGTTGTACTAGCTCTTCTCGTTGAAAAGCGATCGCCCGCAGCAAGTGCCAATCTTCTAAAGCTTCAAAAGGAGTATTGTATTCATCCTGTTCTAAACGACCAGCAATAACAGCAACTTCCTCTTCTGTAATTCCCACAATGTCTTGCTTAGTCAACTTTAAAGTAGTCATTAGCTCCTATACCTCAATTTAAAGTCTAGAAATTGTCAGATGTTCCACTTAGATAAGTGTAGCCCAATTCGATTCCAATTTAGTATTATTAAACACTCTTTACTATTTAGAGAATTTTAGTCAACTTTAAATTAAACATTAGGGGTGTCATCTACCTTAGATTTTAATGGTTTACCATGCCTTTGTTCTTTGCAAAGAACAAAAAGTAAAGTAACCTAATGATGAATTTAACCTAAGTGTAAAATATATTTTTCTTAATCAAGCTTTTAATTTATGAAACAGATTTTTATTACTGGTGCGAGTGGTTGTATTGGTCATTATCTAACCGAGAGCTTAATTCAAAACACTAATCATGAACTATATCTACTAGTAAGAAATCCCGCTAAGCTTAAATTTAATTATCAGGCTCGTCCTGGAATTCATCTTTTAGTAGGGGACATGTCTCAGATTGAAAAATATAGTGATTTGCTGTTTAAAATTAACATCGCAATTTTGGCAGCTACAGCTTGGGGAGGAAAAGAGGAAACTTATGAAATCAATGTAGTTAAGACTTTATCATTGATTAAACTGCTCAACCCACAGATCTGTGAACGAGTTATTTATTTTTCTACCGCCAGTATTTTAGACCATCATAACCAGTTACTGTTACCTGCATCTCAGTTTGGACATGACTATATTCGCACCAAATATCAGTGCTTTGAGCAACTTTCTCACTTGGCGATCGCTAATAAAATCCTTGCCGTATTCCCAACTTTAGTATTTGGCGGAGAGCAAAATAAGCCTTATTCCCATCTCAGTGCGGGAATTACCGACGTAACTAAATGGATTGGTTTGATTCGTTGGTTTAGCCTCGACGGTAGTTTTCACTTTATTCACGCCAGAGATATCGCTAAGATAATTAGCTATTTGCTAGAAAATCCTGATTATACATCTAGTTCAGCCGCTCAAAGCACAGTAGACTGTCTGGTTTTAGGTAATCCAGCTCTTTCTGTCGATCAGGCGATCGCCGAAATTACCAACTATTGCCATAAAAAGGTCTATCTTCGCATTCCTTTATATATCTGGCTTACCAATATCTTTATCAAGCTGTTTCGAATTCAAATGGATGATTGGAGTCGCTTCTCTCTCGACTATCGCCACTTTACCTACGCCAATCCTGTGACTCCTGCCAGCTTTGGGATGCAAAACTACTGTTCTACTGTTGCCGAGTTAATGAAAGTTTCGGGAGTTTGACTTCAACTTTGACCAGCAGTCAGAGAAAGTATCCTTATGCTACTCTAGCTTTAGCTTTAGTTTTAGCTATATTTTCAAACTGATTATGGTCGGGTAATTCTTGCTCTAGATAACGCAAACGAGGTTCACGATAGGCGATCGCTACTACGATTAAATTGATTACGCCTAAAATTACCAGTAGCAAAGTCACCCCTTGACCCATGCCAGTATTGATTACCTTGCCAATGATCTGAGCGACAACACCACCTTCTCTCATCAAAGGATTGAGAACATTATCAACCAAAGGTCCTGCTAACAAGTAAGCACAGATAGCCAGCGATCGCTCTAGGGTTTGCTGTAGGGCAAAGACTCTACCCTGAAGATGACTAGGAACTTTACTCTGCCAAATTGCTTGGTTACAGCTAACAATAATTGGCTGGGAAAATAAATAGCCAAAGATGCCGAATGCCAAAATAACAGGAGAAATCTTCAGACCACCAATTAATACTATTAACCCCTGCAACCCGACAAAACCAATAATTGCCTTAACACGATTACGAGGCCCTGACCAAACGCTCATTAAGATGCTGCCCACCAACATACCACAGCCCCCAACAGATAGTACAAAACCAAGTTGCGTCGTCGATCCTGGCTGATATAGTAAAGGCCAGAGAACCACTTCAATCATCCCCATGGTGAAATAGCTAATAGCAATAAAGCTGACTAAACGTACTAGACCTGGTCGTAGGACAATATAATTCCATCCGTCGATAGCATCAGCAATCACCTGGTTGACCACTTTGGTTCTTTTTCGGTAGCGTTTAAAATCGGGAAACTTGACGCTAATTAAAGTCAAGATAGCAATACCGAAAGTAGCTGCGTCAATACACAGGATGGTTTTTAGACCAAACCGATGCATCAGTAAGCCAGCGATCGCTGGAGAAGCGATTTTGGCGATCGCAAAGGAAGCTTGTACCATGCCGTTGGCTCGAATAAAGTTTTTGGCTGGCACAAGTTGGGAAATCGATGCTGTATAAGCAGGCTGCTGAAAGGCATTAAGACTAGATGAAACGATTAAAGCTAGATAGATCTGCCAAACCGCCAGATTATTCGTCCAGACTAACGCTAAAATTGCGATCGTGACTAGTCCTGTTCCCAAATCGCTCATAATCATAGTGAAGCGACGATTCCAACGGTCAACCAAAACTCCTGCTAAAGGAGAAATAATTACTTTGGGCAGATACATAAATAGTATCGTCAGGGCAAATTGAGTTATTGCACCAGTATCCTGATATGTTTGGTCGAGAATCCAAAACCCCAACGCAAATTCAGTTAGTTTTGTGCCTAACAAAGACACGACTTGTCCAACCCAGACGATCACAAACGTTTGCATATAATGTTCTTTAAGATTGGGTATTGCTCAACAAATATAAAAGCTAAATCATTTAGATAATCTTAAGCAATTGTAAAAAAGTTGTTTCAACTTTAGCAGTTTAGAGTAAGTTTAAAATAAAATAGAGAATAAACTAAGTCTTATTGTAACAATTACAACTTCCAAAAAACTACAAAAACATCAAAAAATTGTATTAGACGCTATCGCCTGAATTTACCTATCTTTGTTACATAATGACAAGATTACTATAGCAATCAGTGATGCCTAACTCGATTGTAGATAAAAAAAATATATTATCTAAGTCAGTGGTCATAAAGCAGAGAGAAAAGCGCTCACGTATAATAGTTGCTAATTCTGTCTAAGATTTAGAGGTTTTAAACTAAAATCATAGGCGGTAACCGAAATCAGTGGAAATTGAATGGCTAGGGCGGAGAATTACAAGGAGAATTATTATTTAATTTTGGGTGTAGCCCAAAATGCAAGCCTCAAAGAAATTAAGCAGGCTTTTAGGCGTTTGGCGCGTGAATATCATCCTGATTTAAACCCCGACAATCCAGTGGCAGCGGAAAAGTTTAAGCAAATATCACAAGCTTATGATGTGCTTTCTGATGCCACAAAGCGTAGTCGTTTCGACCGACATATTCCTCAACCGCAGCCACAAACACCACGGAAAAATAATCAACATCAATCATATTCGGGTGCAACATCCCCTAAAACACCTTTAGACTATTACAATCGGGGTTTGCAACGGACTCAAACTAAAGAATATCGTCAAGCCATTAATGATTATACTCAAGCAATCAAGCTCAACCCTCGATTTGTTGATGCCTACCTCAAAAGATGCGAAATGCGCTACAAGCTGGGGGATAATCAAGGAGTATTGAATGATTGCCATGAAGTATTAAAGATTGATCCTACGGTAGCAAAAGCCTATTATTATCAGGGTCGAGCGCGTTATAGTTTAGGATATATTGAGCCAGCCATTGAATCTTATACTTCGGCGATCGCTCGCGACCAAAAACATCCTCAAGCTCACTATTATCGAGGAATAGCTCACAAAGAATCTCAAAATGTGCTTTCGGCGGTTAGCGATTTAGCCCAAGCAGCGCAATTATTTCGACAACAAAATAACTATGATGCTTATCGTCGCACGCAAAAAACAGTTAATGAACTAAGTAAAAAGGAGCGGATGCCTCGCCACGACAGCTTGGCTTATAATTTTCTCACTACCATCAGTTTATCTTTGCTCAATCCTAGCGGTGGACTTTTACCTGCCTTTTCCCGCTTAGAAGAAAACCAGTTGATTCAGGTGGGAAGTATCTATGGTTTATTATCTTCTCTGTGTTTTGTCTGTAGCTACTATATGATCGGCATATTATTTGCTTCACCTGTTTGGCAGCTATTTTTGATTGCTTTAATTCCTTTTTTTTGCTTGATCTTAACAGGAAGTATTTTACGCGGTTTATGGCATCATCGAGGTAGCTTTGCTACGGATATTTTCCTAGCGGGGGTAGCGATCGCTCCCTTGGCTTTCGCGGCAATTTTGATTGGATTTGTCCCGATTTCGACTTTCTCAATTGTCATTCCCTTAATATTTGGCGGTTGTTCTTATAGCGCTCTTACTTTGCAAGCAGGCTATCTTCAAGTGCTAAACATAACTGAAGCCAAAGCTGCTTTGATGACTGGGCTGATGCTGATCTTAAATAGCTGTATATCATTTTTGTTGATCTCTAGTTTTGCTGTTTGAATGGTTAGATCAAATCTATACCTTAAAGTAAAAGATGGTTGACTGATTTAGTTTAAGCAGAATTAGCAATTCCATCAACTACATCTATTTTGTACTTCTGCAATAATTAAGTTATTAGGCTTAATCAAGATAATAGAGATCATAGCGATGGAATTTTTATCCGATACAGTAGTCCTATCTCGATTACAGTTTGCCTTGACGGCAATATTTCATATGCTTTGGCCAGTTTTAACTACTGGTATGGCAATCTATCTTATAGTGGTAGAAGGACTATGGCTGAAAACTCGTAACGAAAGCTATTATTATCATGCTCGTTTTTGGGCAAAACTCTACGTACTCAATTTTGGGATCGGTGTAGCCTCTGGGCTACCAATGGAATTTGAATTCGGCACTAACTGGGCCCCTTTTTCCCAGGCAGTAGGAGACTTTTTTGGTAGCGTTCTTGGTTTTGAAGCATCAATGGCGTTTGCTTTAGAAGCTGGATTTCTGGGTATTATGGTGTTTGGCTGGGAAAGAGTACCACCAGTAATGCACTACTTTGCCACAATTATGGTTGCACTAGGTGCAAATCTGTCGATCTTTTGGATTTTGAGCGCTAACTCTTGGTTACAAACTCCTGCGGGAGGA
This sequence comes from Pleurocapsa sp. CCALA 161, assembly GCF_003003995.1. Classification (GTDB taxonomy): domain Bacteria; phylum Cyanobacteriota; class Cyanobacteriia; order Cyanobacteriales; family Xenococcaceae; genus Waterburya. The sequence goes on from NZ_PVWF01000060.1 coordinate 31,552, forward strand.
CAATTTATTAATGGTAATTTTGTAGTAAGCGACTATTTTCAGGCAATTTTTAATCCGTTTATGCTTAATAGTGTTCTCCATATGTTCTTTGCCACTATGGAAACCTCGCTGTTTGTCATTGGCGGAATTAGCGCTTGGTATTTACTCAACAAACGCCATCCAGAATTTTTCACCCTTTCTTTTAAAATTGTTTTGGCGATCGCGATCGCTGTTACTCC
>NZ_PVWF01000208.1 GCF_003003995.1 Pleurocapsa sp. CCALA 161
TGGGAAAATCCTACACTGGTGATTGACCAGATACCACGACTACAGCCCTAAAAGGCTTAGTCGCTGGAGACTTCATACATAGGTTAGTTAAAGAGTAATAAGTTAGTTTCGATTGGCTTATTGGTTTTACTCCAGGTAAAGTCTCAACTTGTACTTAAAATGAGAACGAAAAAGCGCGATGCCAACGAACAACGTTGAGTCCGAAGGACTTGCGTACGCTTCCGCGAGCGCGCTTTTTCGATTAGTCTGTTGTTTCTTCCTCTTCTTCCAAATTAAAATTACTAATATAGTCTCTTACTACGCGCTCAAAAAATAGTGGAGCAGCTAATTTTGTCCATTCATTAAAGTGACCATATCCATAGCGAAGAGATTCAACAAAACCAGCAATATAATCTGGTGTATCTTGTTTTTGGCGTGATACCACAATAATTTCTAAAGGATTTGGTGTTGCCCATTGATCTGTATGTGGCTCTTGGTCTTGAATGTTTTTGATTTTCAATCCAGCCGAATTTGTAACTTTTCGGTATTTATTTTTGCTCTTTGCATTTAATACTTTAGTTTCAAGATATTTATCCTGTTCAACTTTTCGATAGCAACTAACACCTCTTTGTTTTTGATGTAGTGTTTTCTTGCCAATAGAAAGATAGACAATGCAGCCAGTTTTATTCGGAAAATTAAGTTTATATAATCCTGTGGGACTTGATGGAGCTGAAATTTCTTTTTGCCTATCTTTGTCTGCTTCTAATTCTTTGATGATTCGAGTATCTTCTAGGTATGTTTCAGCTAGATATTTAACCTTATCTTCAATAATTCCTGGTGCTAAATCTTGTCTAATACGAACAATACGCGCCCCTTGCCAATTATCTTGCATATTAAGTTTTTGATTGATATCAATATCTTTTGTATTGAGTTTGCGATCGCTCAACCAATTCCAAAGTTGTACGCAATTTGAAGAATCAATCATCACAACAGGATTATTGCCGTCATCAACAGAATTGGAAATAATTGAATCCACAAACTCTTGAAAGCGATTGATACGAATGTTTTGTTTACTTCCAAGAGATATGGGAGAAATATTGGCTATGTCAAATAGGGCTTCGGTAAATGGTTGCCAGAGAGAAATAGTGAAACTTTGTGTTCTAGGATCTTCGTAGCAATAAGACATTTCACTGAGTCCAGTTTGAACATTTGTTCTAATTGCTATGGGGAGAAAAGTATTTTCCAGTCTTCCACTTTTTCTACCAGCATTTCTTTGGACAATTGTGATAGCAATAATTTCTTCTGGTCTATTTCTTAGTTCGATATGACCAAACCATTTATTGACTTTCTCCTGTATGTTGTCGATACGTCCAGAATGCGCCCAAAGTAGCTCTTTGGTAGAGGCTTGAGCGCGAATAATAAATTCCGCTATTTTTATATCTCCCGATTTCATCCAAAATTGTGGAGGGCGCATAAATTGTACGCAAGTGCGACCTATTGAAGCTAAGGCTCTACGAGTTGAGGGTTTATTTACTTTGTCGTCATGTAATTGCTTGTTTTCATGTTTAGGATCGGGATAAAACTCATCTGCCATCACCAAACAAAATTTCGGACGTTCAATTTTAGCAATTTTTTCAGCTACTGAAGTCCAAGCCTCTACTCTCTTCTGCGCTCTTGCTTGGTTTTTTAAATTACTTCCAGGTAGCATTGTTTTTCCACCATGAGTATCTTTAGGAAGTTTCTGTAGTTTAATTTCCAGTTTATCTCCCCAAAGCATTTTGATGACTGCTTCTAGTAGTCCAACAGTTTCATAATGCTTACTGTCATAGAAAATTATTAGTAAAGGTGTTTCATCAGGATATAGTTGCTGAATTGCTATCTTGTTAGCTGATAATAATTGTTTTAATTCTTTTGTTTGATTTCTTTTTTTGCTATTAAATCTGAAATTTTTGATACCTTTTTCGCTCAATTCAAAGTCAAAATACTCCTTGAGTAAATTATTAATTTCTTGATGGCTCATTTCATCGGGAGACTTTTTTTCAGAGTCAGAAACAGCCTTATTTTCTAGAGACTCTAAGATAGTATTAACTGAAGTAGGAGCATTGATAGTCCTAGAGCCAGCAATATTTTTTGAGTGAGCCATTCCTTTGCCAAATTTAACTTTAGAGTAGTCTTTAAAAGGCTTGATTCCTTCTGATTTTAAAATTTCAGTTATGGCTTTAAAAGCTTCTAGTTTATCTTTTTCAGGAACACCTGCTTTAATATCGTGACTTTTTTCTTGAATGCCATTACGATAAGTCAGAAGAACCTGACAATCTGCTGTTGAAGCTAGGTTTTGAACAATTTGTTTTCCATTAAAAATATTTAATGGCAAGTTCAACTCGCGCTGTAAAGCTGCAAAAGAACTATCTGGTTGCCATTCCCATTGATTAGTTTTTTTGTTTTGACGACGATTAAGTTGAAAATTAAAAATGCGCTCGCTATAGTTTTCCGAAAAAATAAAACCATTAATAGCATTAGAATCGAAACTATTTTCTTTAAGACTACTCAACCAACGCTTTTTGCCGACATCTACTTTTATTAATGGTTGAGGTAAGGAAGGAAAGGTAATAATCTCTAGGTCTACAAATAAGCTAAATAAACCTTTATTCTCTAGCAAGATTGGATTAGTTACTAATTGAACGCTACTTCCAGATTTGCTGGTAATAATTCGTTTAATGCCCCCTAATTCTGTAAAAAATTCGTGTTCGGCAATTAATCTGGCTAGATAATCGGCTAATGCGGGAAAAGAGTATTTATTGTTTGGTTTGGCAGTGCCACTTTCTTCATGTTGTAACCAAGGAAAAATCTGAGATTGGAATGGCTTAATTGATAAAAGAAGATTATCTGACTGTAGTTCTCTTAATTGTTCTATCGCATCTTCATCTATTCCTTCTTTTTCGCTATAAGGAACGAAATAATTCTCTAGCCAATCATTGATAATTGGTTTTAATCTTTTTACGATTTCTTCTTCATCTCCACCCTCTAGATATGCAAAAGGCTCTATTTTATAGTCCCTACTTTTTATTGCAGACTTACTCAAACCCATATTAGATTCAATTCGAGTGACATTAGACAACCTAATTTCTAAAAAACCTCTCAAAGAAGCATAGGGAAGATTTTTTATTTGCTTTATTTCCTTCAGGATTTTAGAAAAGTTAGCTAATGCTTCATTTGACCAAGAAATTGTCCAACCGTTAACCGTGACGGGAGGTAAAGTATCGGGAATAGTAAAGACGAAAGGAATCGTGGCAGTTGTTTTTGCATTTCCCAATTGAATATATTTTTTGGGTAGTAAGACTTCTAATTTGGCTGATCTTAACCAGGCAAATCGATGAAAATTATTTTGAGCCAATAGAGAAAGAGTAAATATTCCTACCTTTTTGCTGAAATCTTCTCTAGCAAATGGATCTAATTCGTACATTTTGATCTGTTCTAATTCTTGAGATTGAGTCATAGCTAATTACATATCTAGTAAAGGATCGAAGTCTTCGTAGTCATCGTCTTCATAAACTGAATCTTCTGACTGAAATAATTTTGTCGGATAAATTACCTTGTCTACCTTCTTCAAAGGTTCGAGAAAAGTACCGTAAAGTTCTTGATATATCTGGCGAATTACAGGATCGGGGTGTTTTATGCACTCTTCTAGAATGACGCGCATTTGAACGAGCATACTGTCGCGGGGAGAATCAGGTTTTCCTCTAGCCGATTGAGGAGCCCAGGCTGCATCAATAAAATAAACTGACACTGGACAACCATTCCTCATACCTCGTCCAATTGTTTGTAAGATTGCTACCATTTGATTGGCAGTGAAGGGTTTAAATAGCTCTGCACCCAATCTGCTAGCCATTAATGGCTCTTGTAACAGTCGTTTTGTATCGCGGTAAATATCCTTTCTCGCAGTCTCCCAAGCTAAATCGATATCTGCTAATCGATCTTCCGAAGAAAATGTACGGCGGTCGAATGCTTGAGTAGCACGTCCTGCTAAACTGTATAATAGCTGCGTGTCATCAGTAGTAGGGTGAGGACGAGTTAGAAAATAAATCGAACCAATAGCAGCATCTCTTTCTCGCGCACCTTTGGTAAAGACAATATTGACTCCACGACCAATAGCCAACATGGGAAAAATAATTAGATCGCAAGCCTCATCATCTCCAAGAGCCTCACATTGAGAAGTAGTAACATAATCAGAAGGTTTTTCTCCTTCTTCTAGATGACGCACCACAGCTTTGGTACGTTTGCCGAGATCTGGATAATTGCGGTCGAGATATCGTTTGATCTCTCTGACTTGTTGATAACCATTAACTACAAAAGCAGCTTTGCGATGAATACCATTTCTGACATCAAAGTTTCTAATCGCTTTTCTGACTTCTGACTTCTCACCATTTTTGACTAATTCATCAATCATTTTGCGTAAATTAGTGTCTCTTAGTTCGCCAGCACCGCTATAACGTAATGGTTCATTTCGTCGTTCTTTATCGAGAAAATATTGAAAATAGTATCTACTCGATTCTGAATCATGCTGGTTTACTTTAGGTTTGAGTAGATAGTTGGGATTAACATCAATGTGATAAGCAGGACTGGCTTTCAAATAAGAAGTAGCAGAAGTCATCAAAACTGCTGGTGCATCTTTTCTTCCGTCGGCTGCTAGTAAACGGTCAAAACGGTGCATCAACATTCGAGGCGCACCAACAAAAATAATATAAGACAGAGAAATATTACTAGAGTTGTTACGATTGGTATGAGCATTTTGTTCTTTATATTTAACTCCAGAAAGCCTTCCAATCAGATTTTCAGGAGTAAAACAGCGTAACTGGTGTGAAAGAGGAGGATTTAAAATTGGGTCTTTGATTAACCCCTCTGCAACCATCGTCCTAGTTTCAGGTACGGTGCGTTGATAGCCCAAAATAACG
>NZ_PVWF01000209.1 GCF_003003995.1 Pleurocapsa sp. CCALA 161
ATAGTTCAATATCATTATTTGCCATTCTTGATTAACTCGACTTTCTAAGTTAGTACAAGTATACTAATAAAAATGACTTGGGTAAGGTCATATCTAGAAAGTGTTAAATAAGTTATTTAACACTTTTAGAAGATGTACACAGACTCAAATAACTAAGTTAATTAACTATGGCAGATTTTAATTTTCCAGATATTTTTGGACAATTTGTATCGACTCCATTTATTGAAGGCGACCCATGGAAAGTAGAAATTAATGTGGACGACTTTAAAAAACAAAGCTTAGGAGGACAACTATCAGAAGAAACGGGAGCAAGTTTTGGTCATCGTCCTACAGCTACTCAAATGTTTTACGGCATTCTCATGATGCTAATGAAGAATCAAGGAGCAACAGTTAACACAGACCCAACTCAAAAGATTTACATTACTGATGCAGGAAAAACCATTGCTACAGGAGCAAGAGATGGACAGGTTAGAAGAAGTTTTACGGTTAGCTTTTATCTTGATGCAGGATTAGCAGGTATTCCTAGTATTGATGCTTTTGAGGAGTAAGCGATTTAAACAAGATGGTTGCTTCCATCCTTTTATGGTTGACTTGCTGACAACGTTAAAGACATTTATGAGACATGCCTTACAACATCAACCCTCCTTGCCCTGCCGAGCAAAAAACTTTAATTAAGTGGCAGTTCCCAGGGCAACCGCAAAAATCAAGTGACGCAGGGGACGATTATCGACTTTATTACGGTGTTTCTCCAACCGCTCCTAGGACAGGAGCTTATATCTTCTGGAATGCTGATTTGTTTCGTACCGACGGCAATAGCGCACCTTGCTACAACGTTGATTCGTATAAAGAGCCTAATCGAAGGTCTGTTTTCATTAACAACATTAGAGAAGTACCCGTAAACCCAGTAGATTTATTTGTTCCAGAACCTACGTACGTAAGTAACGGTCGACCTGTATATGTTGCTGGCTACACTCCAGGGTGGAAACTCGATGTAAAAACATATGCTGCATCTACAACTAGCATATCAACCATTACAACTGTTTATCAGGGAAGAGATGATCAAAGTTGCTACATCGTACCTGGAAGTTTAAGGAATGTAGCATATGTTTTTACACCAAGCTCAAGCGTCAAATATGTAATTGATATTTACAAAAATGGTGCTGTAGTAGCTTCGGATGCAGGTGATTTGTCCCCTACGGTAAGCTACCAGTGCATAACGCAGCAATGCCCCCCTGATACCTGTGAAGTAGATTGCGGTACTCATGTTTGCTGTTACAACTCTCAGGGGATATCAGTATTTAACTACAACAAATAATAATTGAATCATGCCAACTTGTGAAGAATTAGCCACTAAGGCAGAATTACAAGAGTTACGCGATCAGCTTAATGCGGTACTAGGAGATAAAGAAGACGGAGGTAAGGTAGACCTGTTTGTAAAAGGAGCGAGTAATACAGTACTTCAAGCGGGGGTAGGTGTAACCTTACTGGGTATGGCAAAGAATGTTGCACCCAAAGCAGTCACAGACATCCTCTTAGAGGGAGCAGCTACAGGTGTTACCTGGCAAAAGCTAGCTTCTATGAATACTGGTATCAGAGCTAAATTTGGCAACGGTACTACTGGAAGTTTAGCGGGAGTAAACGCGATCGCCAACACAGCAGGGAACGGCGCAGGTGCAGCCCAAACGGCTGCTAAGGTTGGGGGAACATCGGCAGGTGGTCTAATGGTCTTGGCTAACCTTGCCCAACTAGCAGCTACTTTAGGTATAAATAAAGCTACGGTTGATATTTTCGACTACAGGATAAATCAAGAAGCAGCAGGGACACAACTAGCTTTAGATGCTCAACAGGCTTCGATGTTGCGGATGTATGAGAAGAACAACAGCGATATCGATGCAGTAAACATTGAGATAGCCAACAACAAGGCAATAGCAGCCGAAAACAGACAGAACTTGCAGGCGGTTCAAGCTGATTTGTCACGACAAGGGAGGGAGATAGGAACATTTAACAGCAAACTTGGGGAAGCTCAACAACAAATTATACAGCTACAAACTGAGAACGCGGAGCATGTTGCTAGGATTAATGAACTTACAGAGGAATTAAGCGACACCAAAGCCGACCTTACCAATCAAATAAGTATAATAGAAACGCAGCTTCAGACAGCATTAGAAATCATTGAGTCTCAGGCATTAGAGATTGAAAAAGTTAACGAAAGGATGACCCTTTATGAAGCTAGGGTGACTGAGATTGAAGCCAGAATTGCAGATTTTGAAGCCAGAACTAGCGAAATAGAAACAGGTTTTGCGGAGCTTAGGGCTGACCTTGACTTAATTAAAGAATTGAACCCAGGGCTAGTTACAGAACGCCCCACCGAAGAGGAACAGGAATACGACAAGGTTACTTACTATGAAACCTACGAGCAAACCTATGAGCGTTTATGGCAAAAGCACAATATAGCATCGTCCGAGCGCAAACAATGGAGCAGTATAGTCAATTTTGAATTACAGAGTGAAGTTACAGAACGGCTTACTCGTTACGAGATTCAAGCGAAGAGACGCGGGTTTACAGGTAACAGTAAGATTGCAGATACTCAAACAGGAGTACTGGAACTAACCAGTAAGTTTAGTGATCCAGAGCGCCTCCCTGGTATCATCCCTACCACTATTACAGCAAGTGATATAGCTAACAATCCAGAAACCTTTAGAGATCGCTTTGAAGCACTTTTAGATACAATCAGCCCTAACGCCGTGACTCCAGAACAAATAGAAGACTTACAGACAGGAATACGTACAGGTGTGGCTACAGACCTAACCGCTATCTTTGGGAGCATGATCGTACCTCGCTTAGATAACATAGCTGATGCCACCTCAGAGCGTAAAATATCCCAAGGTGTCCAGACGGGCATTTGTAACAGCCTTAACGGTGGTAGTTGTCCACCTACGCCTACTGTCCCCAATCCAACACAAGGATTAAAAGGAATGAATGATAGCCTTAATGCTAAACTTGCAGGTCTTGACCTACTCCAAGGAACAGCCATACTAGGCTACGTTAAAAATACCAACGAGGCTGTTCGTCACACTACGTATGGGCTAGAAGCAGTACAAGGGTTTGCTGATAAAGCTTGGAAGGCTACTCATGCTGATAAGATACTCAACGGCATCACTACCGCTTTAGTCCTTCATAACGCTGTCATGTTGAGTAACAACTTAGGGCAGACTATTGGAGATGCAGCAAGTAGCGTTTTAAACGCGATTGGCATTAAAGATAGTAACGATCAACCTTTCGATGTTAATACTGTCATCAAGGCTAAGATGACTGAATTAATTAGCTCTGTCATAGGTTCAGAGAACTATGCAGCTTTGACCGCTAAGATAGCTGCTGCTAATCGCATCTATCAGAGTACAGCTAACGTGCTTGACCTGACCAGGAGCTTATTTGATTCAGCCCGTAACGTAGCAGAATTAACCGCTGAGAACACAGGAAAAATAGGTAACGCCCTAAGAGATGCAGGGGCGGTCTATGAGGATGCTTACGATTTAATGCAGGAAAAGGTTAACCCTCAAAATCAGGCTCAAAGGAGGCTAGAGGGATTAAGTAATACTCTAGGGAATTTAGCCGAAGGTGCTAGCGCTATTGCTGAGATTAGTTCCGAGGTAGTCGAAACAAGAGAGAACATCACTCAGCTTAAAGCAGAGCGTAAGCAGCTTGAGGATGAAACTAAACTCTTCTTAGATACTGAGAAGGTCAAGAAAGATGAAGATAAGGCAGAATCTCAAGCTGAGACTGAACTAGCTAAGATTGATTTTACCAGAGATGAAAGCGATGACGAGTAAGAACAGTTTCGGTAGTCGTCATCATCTTTGAGAAGTGTTAAATAACTTATTTAACACTTCTAGAATACCTACTTAGACCTTGACTTAGGCTCAACTATTCTCCTGAGCCTGATCACTTCACACTGTAATTCTGCTAGCTGTTCATTTAACTTTTCCATCTTAGCGGTCTGACGAAACATAGTACTTACCCAGTTATCAATAGCTTTTTCTAGCCTCTCTAGCCTATCTTTTGCAGTAAAGCCCATAATTTTCTCTCTAATTAGCGATGATCAAAGAATAGCTCTGAACCGAAGTTTGTCAACTGCTTGACCGTAGGTTTTCGAGGTACGAGAAACAGTTTACTAACGCAGGTGAAGAGGTAAAATAAACAGCTTGCTAATTAGGGATTAAATAACATTTGAAAGCTAGCTAAAACAATAACCCCCCTTTTGATTTGTCACCAAAGGAGGGCTGGTTTCTGCTATAGAAGGAGCAACACTGAGAGCATTTTTAAAAGTATAACCTATCAATTCAAAAGGTCAATAAAAAACGACTCCTAGCCAAAAGAGTCGTAAATTAATGAGGAAATATTAATTATGTTGAAAACTGATTTTACTATAGTAACTCAGCTAACGCCTTACTGTCTTTCTGATAAATAACTGATAGTAATTTGATGACTATTTCTCTGTTATTTTCATCCTCTTTGATTAGCTTTTTAGCCTCTGCTAAAGCAGTTACAAAGTCGATCGCATTGCTATTAGAGTTAAGCAGTAAGTCAATAGTCGTCTGGGTAGACTGACGTTTCTTATACCCTCTGTCATTCATTCCTGGGGTGTGTCCCATAGATTGAGCGCGTACTTCCAAGCTAATACCTGCTTGCATACCGTTTGTGTTCCCCAGATGTCTGTCAGCATGTGTCTGAGTGAAGTTAGCGTTCCACTTCAGTAATTTATCCCTAGCCGCTTTAGCCCAAAATGTTCTAATCGTGGCAGGGTTCTTACTCTTTGGTCTGTTGGTCGGGACAAGAGGGGTTTTGATCTCAACGTGAGTTCGACAAAGTTAGAAAGTAGCAGAAGGTAGTGCCAATAATTCTTTCGGCTCTAGATCGAGAGAAGG
>NZ_PVWF01000061.1 GCF_003003995.1 Pleurocapsa sp. CCALA 161
GTTACTTGTTACTTGTTACTTGTTACTTGTTACTTGTTACTTGTTACTTGTTACTTGTTACTTGTTACTTGCTACTTCGTTATAAGATCCACTGGTTGCTATTTGAAATGACTATAAATGTCCTAACTTGAGTACGTATTGCTATATCATCTGATTTGCTTGCTCTATGGCGATCGCTTTTACGTTTGAGCATTTAAATAATAAAATAACCTCATACTTTCTTAGGATGGTGACTTGTCATTAAACTCACAAGACTAATAGCTAAAAGCTTTTTACTTACTAATGTTACGCACTCATTGAGCTGTAGATGATAACTATGCAACAAGTAAAGCGGACAATTTTGATTGTCAAAGAAGCCCAAGTAAAGCGAGAACTTTATCTACGCTATATCGTTTAATTTACCAGCAACAAGTAACTTACAAACGCCAACCATCGATTCTGGTTCTTTAGCTGGAATTCGAGCGTTAGTAGTTGATGATCGGCCAGATAACCTCGATTTAGTAGATTTTATTTTGACACAAGAGGGAGCGATCGTTACCGCCGTTACTTCAGCAACAGAAACATTAGCAATCATCTCCAAAAACCTTCCCGATATTTTAATTAGCGGTATCGGTATGCCAGAAAAAGACACCATTTTGTTAACCTGAGACCCTGATTATATCTAACTTGCTACTTGTTACTTAAGCGAAGCGGTACTAATTAGGCATTATATCTGCGAGCGTATTTAAAGAGTAAAAATAAATCACAATTATCATAAACCTCTTGCTCATATTGTCTACAAATCTTATTCTATAAGTCTTTTGGACAATAATTACTATGTATAAAACGCAAGCTTTACATGCGTAATTAACATGGCTATAAGTATTTTGTTACCTAATATACAATCTGCCTCAAGAAATCTTCATAACCTTAGGATCAATAGTAAATCAGTAAAACAATCCAGAGTAATCAGAATAATTGTTTTAGTTTATTCAAAACTCCACACACCAAGATTTTAGATTTATGACTACTGAAGCCGATCTCAAAATAAAACTTAATAAAGTAGAAAAAGTCAAAGCCGAGAAAGACGGTTTAGATGTTAAGAATGAGTTAGAACATTTTGCGAACATAGGTTGGGAGGCAGTAGACAAAACCGATCTAGAAACTCGTCTCAAGTGGTTGGGAATTTTCTATCGCCCAGTGACTCCAGGGAAATTTATGCTGAGAATGCGAATTCCCAATGGTGTGGTAAATAGTGAGCAAATGCACGTTTTAGCTAGTGCGATCGAACGTTATGGTGATGAGGGGACAGCAGATATTACTACTCGTCAAAACATTCAACTACGAGGCATTCACCTCGAAGATATTCCTGAGATTTTCAGCAAATTCAAACAGGTAGGCTTAACCAGTATTCAGTCAGGAATGGACAATGTGCGTAATTTAACTGGTTCACCTGTAGCGGGTATCGATCCTGATGAACTGATTGATACAAGAGAGATGAATCAAAAAGTTCAGGACATGATTACCAACAAAGGTGAAGGTAACTATTCCTTTAGTAATCTACCTCGCAAATTTAATATTGCGATCGAAGGGGCGAGAGATAACTCAATTCATGCAGAATTAAACGATCTGGCATTTATTCCCGCTTATAAGGATGGAGTTCTTGGTTTTAATGTTTTGGTAGGGGGATATTTATCGGCTCAACGCTGCGCCGAATCAATTCCTCTGGGGGTGTGGGTTCCTGCTGATGATCAAGCTGTAGTAGATTTTTCTCGCGCTGTTCTTACCGTCTATAGTGATCGCGGTGGCATAGCAGGATTAAGAGCTAGTCGTCCCAAAGCTCGTTTGATGTGGTTAATAGAAACTTGGGGGATTGAGAAATTCCGTAAGTCGCTCGAACAACAATTGGGTAAAACCTTAGCTGATGCTGCCCCAAAAGATGAAATTACTCAAGATAAGAAAGACCATTTAGGGGTACATCCTCAAAAACAGGCTGGGTATAATTATATTGGTCTACATGTTCCCATGGGACGTTTATCAGCCGAGCCGATGTTTGAATTAGCTCGATTAGCAGAAGTATACGGCAACGGTGAAATTCGCTTGACAGTAGAACAAAATGCGATTATCCCGTATGTTGCAGATGAGAACCTGGAAACATTTCTAAGTGAACCTTTGTTGAAGGAGTTTTCGATCAATCCCAGTACTTTAACTCGTTCAGTTATATCTTGCACAGGTGCGCGCTATTGTAATTTTGCCTTAATTGAAACAAAACAACGAGCGTTACAGCTAGCCCAAGAACTCGATCGCGAATTGGATATTCCCCAACGTGTTCGTTTGCATTGGACAGGATGCCCAAACTCCTGTGGACAACCCCAAGCTGGTGATATTGGTTTGATGGGAACAAAAGTACGCCAAGATGGCAAGGCAGTAGAAGGAGCGAAAATTTATACTGGGGGAAAAGTTGGTCAAGGAGCCGAATTAGGAACTATCGTTAATCAAGGTGTGGCGGTAGATGATCTTAAAGCTACCCTCAGAAGCCTATTAATTGAAAATTTTGACGCTAAACTCAAAGATGGTGTCATCATCGAAAAACCTCAAGCTGCGGTCAAAGCTCCTAAACAAGACAGTTCGTCATCACCAAGCTCCGTTGGCACTAAAATATTTTTTGCCAACTCTTGGAAAGAATCTAGCTGTATCGAAAGCGAATATGTTCTAGATGCAGCAGAAAAAGCAGCAATTGAAATTGACAGTAGCTGTCGCGCTGGTACTTGTGGTACTTGTATCGCTAAGATATTGAAGGGGGAAGTAACCTATGATTCAGATTATGATGCCCTCAGTAGTTTAGAGTCAGGTGAAATTTTAACCTGTTGCGCTAAACCCGTTAGCTCTCTCGTCGTAGATGCTTAGAGCTTTTCGGCAAAACTACTGTTCACTTCTAAATACTTTGAGATAAATTCACCCTGCTGGAAAAACCCGCAACCAGTTGTTGATCTCCTGGAAATTTTGTCGATAGACAATTTGGAGTTTGAGAAAATTAGCAATGACTCATTCATTAAACAAATATCTAACGAATGAGTCGATGGGCAATAGATAGGAGGGAAAAGACTTTACTTAAGTATGATCGCCAAATAAAATTTGCGATCGCCAGCCATTCAGGGCAGAGTCTTTCATTCTCGACTCACAGATGCTGAGGCAAAATAGGAAGGTAGTTGCTGCGATGGAGAAGATGCAAGAATGCCCAGAACCAAGATTGGCAACATCGGGATGTATTACGAGATTCACGGTAACGGTGAACCTGTAGTTTTGATTCAAGGCTTAAGCCTGGATAGCAGCACATGGTTCAACCAAGTTACTGTTCTCTCGCAAAAATATCAAGTCATCCTGTTCGATAATCGCGGTGTTGGACAAACTGACGCTCCCGATCAGGCTTATTCAACCGAGATGATGGCGGATGACGCTGCTGCCTTGTTAAAGTTTTTGAATGTGGATAACGCTCATATTTTAGGCTTTTCGATGGGTGGTATGATTGCTCAAATCATTGCGCTGAAATATCCTGAGCTAGTGAAAAGTCTGCTGCTAAACGCAACAGCCGCCCGATTTCCTGCTAGAGCAAAACATTTAGTTCAGATCTGGCTGAGAATGCTCAACGAAAATGTGTCGTTAGAAACACGCATAAGAGAAGGTTTTTTGTGGGGTTACACAAATGAGTTTTTTGAACATGACGAAGCTGTGACGGCTTCAGTTAATCTTGCGCTCAATCATCCCTATCCATTATCGAATCAAGGTTTTGTCGGACAGGTTGCTGCGCTAATGCAACATGACACGCGATCGCGAATCAGCCAAATTTCAGTGCCAACTCTGGTGTTGATCGGGGGAGATGAGATCTTGATTCCTATAGACTTTTCAAAAGAGCTTGCTGCCAAAATTCCAAAAGCTGAATTAGTTATATTAGAGCGTGGCGGACACAATTGTTGGATGGAATTTCCTGAGCTATTTAATCAAGCTGTGATGCAGTTTTTAGAAAAGGTGACATTGATATAAAGAGCGAAAAGGATTCAGTTGTCCCAGCAGTCGAACGTTAAGCGTGTGGACAGGTGATTGAAGATTGTTTGTGAGTGTGCAAAGTCAAACAGGCTGAAAGGTTGGACTCGTCAATTAAGGTATGCAGCGTGCAGCAAAAGTAGCTAATACAGTTACCGTAGGGTGGGCAAATTTAGAATATTTATCTGTTGTCAAAGTTATTAACTTAATACCCACCAACATAATGTTTGATAGATGCTGAATTAAGATCAAAAAGCACAAATATAGGAAATTTATTTTGCCCGATTACTTAGCTTCTGTCTCTAATGACCGATTACAGATTTAGTCAAAGACATTGCAATCGTACTGAAATCCTAGTTTAACTGCAATCATGTTAGCTAAAAGCCCAGAGTTTGTTTATATTTGCCAGCCTCAGAGTAATGGTCAAGGTAGCTTGAGTGGTTTGCGCCTGGGGGTCAAAGACCTGTTTCACATTGCTGGTATGCCAACAACTGCGGGTAATCCTGATTGGTTGACCAGTCACCCTCAACCAGCACAAGATACTGCACCCAGCGTCAAGTCTTTATTAGATGCGGGAGCGACATTAATCGGCAAGACTTTAACTGATGAACTAGCTTATAGTCTTGAAGGTATCAACAAGCATTATGGTACGCCTATTAATCCCACAGCACCAGAACGGATTCCAGGTGGTTCTAGTAGCGGTTCGGCAGTGGCCGTTGCTAATTCTAGTATTGATATTGGTTTAGGTACGGATACGGCTGGCTCTATTCGCGTACCAGCAAGTTATAACGGTCTTTATGGTTTGCGTCCTAGTCACGGTGCGGTTAGTTGCGATCATCTGATTGCTTTAGCACCCCGCTTTGATACGGTGGGCTGGATGACCCGCGATTTTTTGACTTTGAGGCGAGTAGCTGAGGTACTGCTACCGTCGACAGTTAACCACAACCGATCTCATTTAGTAGTGTGCCAGATCGCAGAAGTCAAATCTTGGACAAAAGCTTGTCGTCCTTTATTAACTGCCATAGCTAATCAGTTTGATTCGATTGAATATGTCGAAATTAGCCCTAAATATCTATCCCTCGCTAGTACTGCTTTTCGAGTGTTGCAGGGGAGAGAAATTTGGCGGGTTCATGGTCGCTGGATTGACGCAAGAAAGCCCGATTTAGCTACGGAAATTAGCGATCGCTTTACTTGGTGTCAAAGTCTTAGTGAGGATGACGAACGACAAGCTGAAGATCAAGCCCAAGAATTTATTGATTTTTGGCATACTCATGTCTTGTCCAATAATGAGCAAGTGTTGTTGCTGCCCACTACTCCAAAAGCAGCACCCTTGCTCAATACTTCAGCTTCATTACTACGAGAATATCGCACTCATCTACTTACTTTGACTACTCCTGCCAGTTTAACCAATGCACCACAAATCAGTTTGCCATATTTAAGCAGCGATCGCGCTCCCTGGGGAGTATCCTTAACAACCCATTCTGGTGGCGATCGCGCCTTACTTAATTGCGTTGCTAAACTAGAGCAAGTTTTGTCCGTCTAAATCTTCACGGTGAATTTAGCTAAAATTTGGGATTAAAAATAATTAATGTACGTCTAATATGAATTAATGTTTTTGAGGTTTTCTTAAAGATCCTCACAAATTCTTCAAAGTTTATTACTAACTTATAAATATCAAAGCAAGAGTAGTTTCAAAAAATTACTTGCATCAATATTAGGAGGCGATCGCCATGAAAGAGGGAAGTGAAACTTGGTGTCCAGCAATTGAGTTAAATGAGACTGAAAAAGATTTAATTCTCAAAGCAGAAGTTCCTGGAGTTGAGATTAAACACCTAAACATCATTGCAGAGCCAGAATTAATTTCCATCTCTGGAATTCATGACCATCATAAGTCATCAACTGAACAGGAATTGATTCCTTCTCAACTTCATTACGGACAGCTTGACTGTAGTGTTCCTTTACCAAAACCGATTCAAGTAAACTACGTTAGGGCCGAACTGATTGATGGAGTCTTAACTATCACTATGCCAAAAGTAAACATAGTAAACTTTGTCAGAAGCTAGCACATATTAATTTGATGGCGATAAGTAAGCTGGGAATTACTGCACTTTTCAGTTGAGTAGAAAATGCAAGTTACATGTCCTGCTTGAAAGGAAACTTTAAAAGCTTATAGCTTACTACGTTCTCGAAGGAGGATAGCTAAAAAGCACAGCAGGGCGGTGGACAGGTTTCCTGGCATTAAGCCAGATCCGAAGGTGTCAAGATTATGAAAGCACAGGATAGATCACCAAATTTAACCCCAATAATCATAGGATTTGCTTTATTACTAATTGGAGTAACTCAAATTACTGCTTTGTCGGCTTTAACCAAAGTAATTCTGCCGACTTTAATCAAATCGACTACTGTAGAGAAAATACAGCCAGCAAAATTTAGTCCTCAAGTATATCGGTTAGAAATAGTCGATCATCGTATTCGCTTGGCACCAGCAACCATTTATACTCGTGCGACTTCCCCTGAAATTGCCCTCAAGCAAGCCTTAACAGAATTATTGGCTCAGTCTCCAGCTTTCGATCCCACTACTACAATTCCTGAGCAAACTCGGTTACTTAATTTACATACCAGCAAAGAGGGTATATATGTAGATCTATCTCAGGAATTCGCTCAGGGTGGCGGGAGTAGTTCGATGATTTATCGCGTGGCTCAAGTTCTTTATACTGCTACCAGCATCAATCCTCAAACACCAGTATTTTTGTCTATTGAAGGACAACCTGTGAATAATGACTATCCTTTAGGAGGAGAAGGATTAACTTTGGAATATCCCCTCACAAGACAACAATTTAACCAAGATTTCCTAGCAGAATAATTGTTTAGCCAATAACCCATTCTAAAGCTCGATCTTTTTCAGCTGGCGTAAAATGCTTAACCTCAATACCCGAAAATAGCGTATTGCCCAATGCTGCTAAACCTTCTAGCCATTTGCGATCGCTGACGATCGCTTCTTTTTCAAAATCTTGCAAGTGCTGCAAGCTGAATTTAAGATCTTTAATCAAAGCCCCCAAAGACATCCCAGAGAAATTATTGACCTCAACATAAATTCTGAGCTTTTCATCAGTATTGAGCCGTTTTTCAATGAGTTCTGTAACGCGATCGATATCTTCAGCATCGATCCAGCCATCAATTTCCAAAGCAATTATTTGGTCTGCTTTATGAGGAATAAGTTTAACAGTCATAACTGGGTTCTCCTTAGGTTAGGGAAATAAACAAAATTAGGCGTAAATTTGTTTTTCAATGCTTTGGGGTGATGTTGATTTTAAAACAGGAGTGTGAACTAGCAGTATCGAACAAGGAGCATAATGGATAACATAATTACTAACGCTACCTAAAAACATTTCTTTTAAGCCTGAATGTCCACTTCTGCCGATGACTATTACGTTTGCATGGCAGGAATGGGCGAACTCACAGATAGTCGAACCAGGATGCCCCGTAATCTGACTAAATTCAGTTGAAATTCCTCCAGCGATCGCTTGTTCCGTAAAGTGACGCAGTATCCTGATGCCTTGTTGTTTCCAAGCAAACCATTCTTGGTCATATACTTCATTTGCTCGACGCATGATTCGAGAATCGACATGAATACAATGATCTTTGCGCTGTCTCAGATAGGGAGTTATTGCAGGATCATCTTCTTCAATCGACAAAACATGCAATAAAATCAAATTTCCTTGGTCGGCTTTTGCCAAGGATAAAGCTTGGTCAAAAACTTGTTTGCTGCCTGGTGAATAATCAATTGCTACTAAAATTTTGTTAAACATATTTATTACCTAATCTCAGCTAGTTATCAATAAAGGGGCAAGCCAAATAGCAACAAAACTTATATTTCTGGCACGAATCATCATGCACCAGCTTTCTAAGAGCCAAAAAAAGGTTCATTAGACATCAATCCATGCTGCGGGGATTCTGGTACGTTCTGGGCTTCTTCCTGGTCAAATGAGTCCAGGGAATAAGACACGGAATCGCTGTCGTTGCGAACGATTAAAACTGAACAGGGTGCATTATGGGTGACGTAATTACTCACGCTGCCGAGAAATATTTCTTTTAAGCCTTTTAAACCTCGACTACCAACTAAAATTAGGTCGGCTGACCAATTGCTTGCCAGTTGGCAAATTTCCCGCCCTGGATTGCCTGTCAACTGGATAAACTCGGTGTTCACTCCTGCTAGTCTTGCTTCTTTAGCTCTTGCTTGTAAGAATTTAATTCCTCTGTGCTTATAGTCTTCGTATCTTTTTTTATACAGTTCATAATCATAATCACTCAAAACAGGATGATCGGCATAGTTCAGCATGATCGGAAAACTTGGTTCATCTTCACCTAAAACATGAAGCAGCATTAAGTCTGCCTTGGTAGCTTTGGCCAAAGATATTGCTGAATCAAAAATCAATTTATTGGCTTGGTAGTCTGCTGCTACTAAAATTTTGTCGATCATTAGAACACCTCATTTGTGAAGTCATAAGTCACATTGCGCTAAAGCTAAACCTTCGGATATCCTGCTTAACACGAGAAGTCAGAAGTCAGAAAATTGTCAAATTTACAATTGTTGCTCACTTACTGCTTTTGTGGAAGACATCGGTTCAGATTCGGTACTGACATTCCGAACGATTAAAACTGAGCAAGGTGCGTGGTGGATGACGTAATTGCTTACGCTGCCAAGAAACATTTCTTTCAAGCCTTTTAAACCTCGACTGCCGACTAAAATTAGGTCGGCTGACCAATTGCTTGCCAGTTGGCAAATCATTCTCCCAGGATTACCACTCAATTGAGTAAATTCAGTTTTCACTCCTGCTGCTGTTGCCTCTTGTGTCAAATTTTGCAGAAATTCAATTCCACGTTGTTCGTATTTAGCATATTCTTTTTGATATGTTTCGTAATTGTATTCTTCAACGATGGGATAGTAAGTATAAGTTGGGGTTAAAGGATGATCCTCTTCTTTTACAGATAAAACGTGGAGCAACATTAAGTCAGACCCCGTTGTTTTGGCTAAGGATACTGCCGTACTGAAGACAGACTTACTGTTTTGAGAACGGTCTACTGCTATAAGGATTTTGTTAATCATTGGCAAACCTCCTTAATTTAAAGTCAAAAGTCCTTTAGGGCAAATCAGAAGCCAAGAATGCTCTAGAGCTGATAGTTCTGTTGTAAATCAATAGTTTGAGGAACTTGTGAAGATGTTTTTAATTATCAATGTTTATTGCTCATTGCTCATTGCTCATTGCTCATTGATAAATAGTTGTCTTGACTTTTTTCGGATCTCTTTAACTTGTCACCAATTAACTAAAGATCCAAATTCACTGTAGTTTGTTGAGAGGCAATATACTGGGCAAAGGCTTTAGGATAAATCAGTAAAAAATAGACCCACCAGGCAATAATTGGCACAGAAACAGCAATGGTAATCCAGATATTATGTAAGACTAGCCAGCTACCAGCCATAATAGTTATTCCCGTGAGAATAATTGACCAAGGTTGACACCATCCAGGTTTATAGTCCCAAACGTTAATTGATTTAGGGTTAGATTCTAACTTCATAATTATCCCGCTGAATGTTGGAGCGCTTCTTGTTGTGCTGCTAATAATTCTTTAATTCCTGTTTCGGCTAAGTCTAACATTTTGTTTAATTGCGATCGCGTCATACTACTAGATTCTGCTGTTCCTTGGATTTCAATAAGCTCTAGTTTGCCATTCATTACTACGTTGAGATCTACATCTGCTTTAGCGTCTTCAGGATAGTCTAAATCTAAATAAGCTTCCCCATCAATCAAGCCAACGGATACCGCAGCGACAGGCTCAATTAAAGGAGATTTTCTTAATTCCCCTGCTGCAATTAACTTATTAATTCCATGAGCTAAGGCGACATAACTACCAGTAATCGAAGCGGTACGAGTCCCAGCATCAGCCTGAAGCACATCCGCATCAATAGTAATTGTTCTTTCTCCTAATCCTTGCAGGTTAATTGCTGCTCGCAAACTACGTCCAATCAGCCGTTGAATCTCTTGAGTGCGTCCAGAAAGCTTCATCAGTTCCCGTGAATGGCGGGTGTTGGTAGCACCTGGTAACATCCGATATTCCGCAGTCAGCCAAGCCTGTCCAGTATTAAGTAAAAATTTGGGTACTCGATCTTCTATACTTACCGTGCAAAGTACTTTGGTTTTACCACATTCAATCACTACTGAAGCTAGAGGATTCTCAATAAAATCAAGCTGAAAACTATGATTGCGTAATTGATCTGGTTGGCGATCGCCTAAACGTTTCCAAGACAAGCTACTACTCCTAAAATTAATTGATATTCAAAGTCTTACAATGATTAGGATATTTAAATTGATCGAGTAATAAATTGAGACAGTTCTTAACTTATTACGCACCTTAAAGATTTCCCAAAATACCTCCAAAACTCTGTTTAGTATACATGTATTTTTGACTACAAAGTTCAAGAAGAGTAAAGCTTATTCTGTAATAAATAATTATGCTTGTTGAAGATTTTTAAAATTGTTCTCCATAGTTAATTTTTGCCTATATCGTGTAGAGGAATAGGACTATGAATTAAATCAAGTCTTGTTTTAAAAACATTTTCACTAGAAATTAGTTTAGAAACTACTTATTAGCCGTGCCACATTTTTTTCTTTCTTTATTACTAACCGCTTCCATGAGCTTTGCCCTACCCATAGTATTATTTGGCTCGGTGTTAGGATTGCTCACTTTGACTAGCTATATTCCTGGTTTCTTCGCAGTAAGCAACCAAGGATCTCAGTATATGCTCAATTTTTTAGCGGTGTTTGGTGACGGCAAACCCCTTCAGGGAATAATTACTCTAGGAATTACGGTAAGCATTGCAGGGATTTTATTGGACATCTTGAATTTTTATCGCTACCAAAGCTTGCGAGATAAGAACTTTGAATCTGAATAGAAGTCTGCTACATATGGGCATCGGATAGATATTATACGTCTGGTGTGAATTAAAAATTGCTGGTGAACTAGTACTTGTCATAGTGAATTTTAATTCAAGGGATGAAATAACGTTGTTTCGCTGTTACTGGGTAATATTTAAAAGCTAATAGCTAAAAGCTAAAAGCTACGAACCAGTAAACTCGAACGAAGCTAATTCACAATAAGCGTATTATATGAGTTTTAAAGCAATGAAATTAAAAGATCACGATTGAAAGCACGATGCTGGAGATCGCTAATAATAACCAGATAATCTTTCTCAAATATTTTCGACGATTGAATCTTGATGGACTAGAGGTTTTGGGATTTGTCGCTCTAATTCTCTTAGTAGTAAAAGGTTTAGATATGGGAGCTAAACTAGCTTTGGTAATGTCTAAATTGGCTAGTTGTATGTTTGAAGTTTGGCGCGATCGCGAAACTATATGCGAAGCGGTATCCTTATCCAAAGGTGTCCTAAAGGATATATCGAAGTGTATCCCTTTAGGGACACCTGCGGATATACCCTTTAGGGTTAGGAGTCCTTTAGAATAAAAACATCGCTGCTTCTGATTGACAGCAGGTTTATAGATATTCTTACGGTATTTTTTGAGGTAGATAATTTTTTCTCGATACTGAAGCACATTAGCTGTGGAATTTTTCTTAGCTATCCGAGTTAATAATTTAGCTTTAACGCTAGAATAACCTCCACCAAAAGAATAGATTTCTTGCTTGAGATCCTTAATCAAATTACTTTTCAACAGATAACCCGAAGCACCAGCTAACAAAGCCTCAGCAATATAGTCTTGGCTTTTATGACTCGTTAAGACAATTATTTTAATATCAGGCAAATATTTACAGATGTATTTGGTTGCTAAAATACCGTTCATCTTAGGCATTTCAATATCCATCAATAAAATATCTGGGCGTAGTTTTTTCACCAAAGCGATCGCGCTTTGACCATCTTGAGCCGTACCAACTACTTCAATCTCAGGTTCTGGTTCTAAGATTGCTTTGATACCCTCAAGAATCAAAAACTGGTCGTCTGCCAGTAGAATTCTAATCGTCATACACATAAATATACATATATATATATGAATTGTTCAAGCATTCATAGACAATCAATCGTATCTTAATCAAATTTCACAATATTTAATCCTTGTTTGGTGATGGAAAACCGCTTCAGGGAATTATTACTCTGGTTATTACAGTAAGCATCGCAGGTATTTTATTGGACATCTTGAACTTCTATCGTTATCAAAGTTTACGAGATAAAGATAGAAGTTAAGAACTTTAAAAATACTTAATAGATGATAAGTAATCTCCATTTGAACCTAAAGGCAGGTAAGAATTAAATAGATATTGATTACTCAATTTCGCGTACTTTATTCTTAATTCTGTCAATATGTCTGGAAGCGAACTAAAAGCAGATCTCTGGATCAATGAATATATTACTCCCTGGGATATCTACACTCATGGAGTAACCAAGATTCTGGCACATTGTCAGACACAGTATCAGGAAATGTATATTGTCGAAACTGGCGCTTTTGGTAAAGGGTTGGTGCTAGATGGTAAGTGGCAGTCTTGTACTGTAGATGAATTTATTTACCACGAAGCTTTAGTCCATCCGCCTTTGATTGCCCATCAAAACCCCAAAAGAGTCTTGGTGTTGGGTGGTGGAGAAGGAGCAACGATCCGCGAAGTGTTGCGCTGGAAAAGCATTGAGGAAGTGACGATGATCGACATTGACGGTGAGGTGGTAGAAGCCTGTAAGCAGCACCTACCTGAAATGCACCAAGATGCCTTTGCCGATCCTCGCGTAAAGTTAATGATTGCTGATGCTCTAGAAGTTTTAGATACAACAACCGACACTTGGGACATTATTATTTCCGATCTCAGCGATCCGATTAAATCTGGCCCTTCTTTTGCTCTATTTACCAAGGAATATTTTACTAAGCTTAAACGAGTACTGAATCCTGGAGGATATGTGATGGTGCAGGCTGGGCCTATTTCTCCCCCAGAAGTAAAAGATCATGCTCGGTTGGTTAATACTTTGAAAGCAGTATTTGGCAATGTAACCTCTTTATCTGCCCCCACACCTTCCTATGGGCGCGCCTGGGGATTTGCAATGTGTTCGGAATCAGCGATCGCTCTACAGCCTCAGCCAGAATCAGTCGATCGATTACTCCAAGCAAAAACTACTGGAGGGTATCGTTTTATTGACGGCATTAGTCTTCTAGGTATTATGCAGACTCCCCTCTATATCCGTCAGGCGATCGCCTCCGAAACCACTGTTTACACTCTCAATGAACCGCCTAAGTTTTTCGGCACGGGGGTTGTCAGTGAGCAATGAACAATGAACAGTGAACAGTGAACAATGAACAATGAACAGTGAACAGTGAACAATGAACAATGAACAATGAGCAATGAGCAGTAATCAGTAATCACTAATCAACTGAGCCAGACTAAACTACCAATAATTAGACCGATTAAGCTGAGGGCAAACCAGATAAATTGATTGTCTTTAGCTTCAGTCGGCGTTGCTGCGGAGTATTCTAGTTTTATTTCAGAGGGTTTAGCTGATTGCTTTTTGGCTGCTACATAGCGAGGTGCGCCTTGCTCTGCTTGAGCTAAATCGGGAATTTCACTCATCCACTCTTTCGGGCGCTCTAGTTTGGGCGCTTTCATGATGTAGAGAATGCGCTGTGCCTGTTCGCGAGTTTGGGTATCAGGATGAGTAATTAATTCTTGAGCTAGGGCGATCGCCTGGTCGATTTGGTTGGCTGCTTGATATGCTGTAACCAACCAAATTTGGGCCTCGCCACCTCTGCGAGAATTGGGAGCGACTAAAGCTTTAGCCGCTTCGAGGTTGTCAATACTCAGGCGATATTGCCCCGTTTCCATGGCTTGTTTACCTGCCTGATATTTTTGCTGAAACTGTTCTTGATTATCTACCGTCACGTTAAACTATGAATATATAGAGGAAATTACTTAAACTCATTATTAAATAATTTACCTCTTCCGTTCAAGCTGCAAAGGTTAGATTATGAGTGGACAAGATTGGGGTAAATTTAATTGGGGATCGGCTTTAGGGGCGATCGCGCTTTTTGTAGGAGCAATATTTATCCTAGAAACTCCTGCTGAGGCAGTACCTGAAGCAACCAAAGACTTTGAATTAGCTCAGGTAGGTGTAACTAGCCAAATCAATGCGCCAATACCTTTAAACCTAAGACCAAGAACTCATATTCCTTTGCCGACAAACAGCCGTAGCAGCGATTACGATCGCTATTCTAGGTATGATGAATATGGTTATAGTCATGAACACGAATATCACCACGACCATCACCGTGGCAATCACAGAAGCGATACTGTAATTATTATTAATCCTGCCAACCACTCGAACTACTCCAGCTACGAAAGCTATAACGACCAAGGCGGTTATATTCGTATTATCCGCCAGCAAGTAGTCAAGTAGGTAGTTTGCAGGGTAGGCAAATAAAATCAAAGCTTATAGCTTATAGCTTTACTCCTTCATTGCTCTATCTGATGTTCATAGAATAAACTGATTGATTCTGAGGCAACAATCATCGAGCCGATTCCTTCGTCCGTCAGAATTTCCAGTAGTAGGGAATGAGGTAATCTACCATCGAGAATATGAGCCGCTTTCACTCCTTGGGCAAGCGATCGCACGCAACAAGAAACCTTGGGAATCATTCCCCCTGAAACAATTCCTTCACTAATTAGCTCCCTTGCTTTTTGAATATCCAGCTTAGTGAGTAGGGTTGAGGGATCGTGATAGTCGTATAAAATTCCTGCTGTATCAGTTAACAGAATCAGCTTTTCTGCCTGTAGTGAGGCAGCAATTTCCCCTGCTACAGTATCGGCGTTGATATTATACGCCTGACCATTCTCATCAGCAGCAACGCTAGAAATTATCGGTACATATCCGCTCTTAACTAACGACTCGACTAATCCTGTATCAACGCTAGCAACTTCCCCCACAAAGCCCACACCTTCCTTACCTACAGGGCGCGCCTGAATTAAGTTAGCATCTTTACCACACAGCCCAACTGCTTTAGCCCCTGCGCGATTAATTAAAGACACTAATTCCTTATTAACTCTACCTGCCAAAACCATCTCGACTACGTCCATAGTCGCTGCATCAGTCACTCGCAGCCCGTCTTTAAACTGAGGCTTAATGTTTAATTTCTGTAGCCAGGTATTAATTTCAGGGCCACCACCATGAACCACTACAGGACGCACCCCAACACTCACCAAAAACACAATATCGTTGATTACTTTCGCCTTGAGACTACTATCTTTCATGGCAGCCCCGCCGTACTTAATGACGATAGTTCGGTTGGCAAATTTCTGAATATAGGGCAAAGCTTCACTCAGAATACGGACGCGGGTAGCTGCTGATTCTTTGAAATATTCGCTGTCGTTAATCATGAAATTGTGAGAATTTTGCAGAATTAAAGTCTTTAGTTATCTAGTTATCTAGCTGCACCTGAGATTTAAGTACAGAAGGAATCAGTTCCTCAATCTGGGCAGCTACTGCTTGAGGAGACTGCTCTACTCTAGGAGAAACTTGCAGATCCGCCTGAGCATATAAAGGACGACGTAGGTTTAACAATGATTCTAGTTTGTCAGCCAATGGCCGATTTTGATCTTGGGCTACCCTTTTTTTTAATATCTCTAAATCTACATCTAGCCAAACAACCAAACCGTGTCGTAGATAACTCCAGTTCATTTGCTCCTGAATTATGCCCCCTCCAGTAGAAATTACGGTACGGGTATAAACCGATAGCTCACCCAAAACTTGAGTTTCTAATTCCCGAAAACTCTTTTCCCCCGACTGTTCAAAAATAGCAGGAATGGGTTTTTTAGCGATCGCCTCAATAATTTGGTCGGTATCAATAAATCGATAGTTAAGGCTTTGGGCTAGATATTGACCAACGGTAGTTTTTCCTGAACCCATCATGCCAATTAAATAAATATTTAGACCCTGCAATAAATTACTCATCGTTTAACTATGTTACCAAAAAAAGCTTTTAGCCTTGAGCTTCTAAAAATTACTTGAGAATCACTATCTTTTGGCAATTCTCCTTTAGCAATTTTTACGAACAAGACGGCAGATCTAAATTAGTAAATTATGTGATTAAAATCAATTTTTTGGGAACTATATTTCTATCTGGATTTCTTGATAGTGGTTTTTGCATTGTAAAAGTCAAGGAAAGTTAATAATGTCTGCAAAAAAATATAATTCAAATCAGCTTATTTCTATTCTTGATTCTTTATTCAAAAAGAACGGCAGTGGAATTTTGAGCTTAACCACCCAGGTAGATTCCTGGCAACAGCAACGTTCCTGCGTTTTGATTTTGCGTAATGGAGCTTTGATCTATGGTGGCACCAAAGTTCCCAATGCCGAAGAACTCTGCCTCAAAATTGGTGAAGCACTAAAGCCAAATCTGATTAAAGCTGCCCTTTCGGTGGCAGTGGAAAGAGCTAAAGAGCATAATTCAGCCGTAGAGCTACTAGAGATGTTGATCAGGATGAGAGCTTTTACCTGGCAAGAAGTAGAAGCTTTGATGAATACAAAAGTTTTATTAATTATCGAAAAATTTGTACCCTATCCAGGAGAAGCACAATGGAATGGCAATCTTGACTTAAATCTGAGCTATGGTGCAGATCGACACGGCTTAAGCTGGAGCGATATTCAACAAGAGTTAAAGCTTCGTCAACAAATTTGGCAGGATTATGCACCTCAAATACCTAGCATGGATGCAATTCCCGTGGTCACGCCACAGCAGTTAAAGGCGATCGATAATCCTCAAGTAGCAGATCATTTTATTAAATCAGTTAATGGCAAAGCCAGTTTGGTAAATATTGCCGAGAAAATGGGCAAAGATCCGCTCAAGATCGCCAAAAACTATCTTAGTTGGGCTAACAATGGCTGGGTGAGTTTGGTGACAAGTCCTCTGGAAGCTCAAAGAGTGATCAACGCATCTATAGCCAATGAGCAGGGCGGAGAAAACAGCGTTAATTCTCCAGAGGCGATTTCCCTCCGGGAACGCTCCGCGATCGCTAAACTTGGTCAAGATTTGCCCATAGTTTTATCTGTCGACGACAGCGCCATTATCCAAACCTCCATTAAACGAGCTTTGCAAGCAGATTACAACGTTTTACTCGCCAGTAAGGCAACGGAGGCATTAGAAATTCTGCAAGAGGTCAAGGTTGAACTGATGCTGTTGGACTTGACCATGCCCGATATTGATGGTCTAGAGTTTTGCAAAACTGTTCGCGCTTTTCCCCAGTTTCGAGATTTACCTATTGTCATGGTGACTGCTAGGGATGGCTTAGTCAACAAAATGAAGGGACATATTGCTGGCACTAGTAAGTATCTTACTAAGCCATTTAAGCCAGAAGAACTGAGAGAAGTTGTCCGTCAGTACATTCAATAGCTAATAATTAGAGCAGATTTAGAGATTATGGGCATTAAACCATACTTAATTTTTATTCTCCACGATTCTCGCTATGCGATCGCCGCAGAATCAGTCAGTGAAATATTTTTATTACCTGAATTAACTCCTGTTCCCGAAGCACCCTCAGATATTGTGGGGTTGTTGAATTTACATTCAGCCTATGTGCCAGTCATGCACCTCGATCTGCGCTTTGGTCATAAATTTGATCGCTGTCAGATAACGGATAGCGTGATTGTGGTTGAGTCTCAAGGTTTGCAGGTGGGGATGATTGTCCATCGGGTGGAAACGGTCAACGAGATCGACGATCGCTATATTCAGGCGGATTTGTCCTATGGTAGAGCCAACATCCATCAGGCTTTTGTCCAAAGCATCATTAGTCTTGATGATGAGATGATTACTCTACTCAACATCGATAATTTGGTGCGTCATCCTGAAGCTTTAGAAGATTTAGTCTCTGCTGAAGCTAATGCCGACAGAGAATTGCTTCCTGGTAATTTTTACGAGCAGTATTTTACTAATGCTAGCTCTAATCTCAAAGCAGCTCTCCACCAACGAGCGTTCAACCTCAAAGACGCTACTGACAAGACAGCTGCGACTAAATTGATTTCCTTGGCAGTGGTCAGCATTGGCGGTAGATACTTCGCTCTAGATTTAGGCGTAGTGCGAGAATTCACCACTATCGGCAGAATTACTACAATTCCCTGCTGTCCCGAACATATCATCGGCAATATCAACTTGCGGGGTGAAATTTTAACTCTGGTCAATATTTGTCAGTCTTTAAATCTGACCATGGCTCAGGAAAATCGGGCTGCCAAAGCAGTAGTGGTTGAAGTCGATGAGATCACTGCGGGTATTGTGGTGGACGAAGTATTCGACGTGGTGGATTTTTCCCCACAAGAGCTTAAACCAGTTCCCGTCGCCATGGATAGTGATGCCTCTTCTTATCTCAAAGGAGTAGCTGACTATCAAAACCAAACTCTCAACGTGATCGATCTGCCCAAGCTACTGGCGACAGGAGCAATGACGGTAGAGCTGACAGCATAAATTTATTTTTAGATTAACTAACAAAAATTATAGGTAAAAAACTCATGAAAATTGGAACTCAATTAACCGTTGGCGCAGTTGGAATTGGAACGATTGTATTAGTCAACTTGGGGTTAATTTTTCTGGCAACCTCCACAAACAATGCCAAAGAGATCAACCTTTCTGGTGTGGTTCGTGGGGGAACTCAAAGATCGGTTAAGCTCGAACTGTCCAACAGTGCCGACGACAAGCTAATTGCCCAACTAGACAAAATAATTGAAGGCTTGCTCAACGGTAGCGAAGAATTAAAACTGTCTCCTGCTCAAGATGCAAATTTTATTGCCAAAATGAAGGCAACACAGACCGAATGGAATCAATCTAAAGTATTAATTCAGCAGCTGAGAAAACAACCAACCGAAGCCAATCGTCTAGCCTTACTCAGGCAAAGTGAAATTTTATTTAAACTAGCCGACGAGGCAGTAAATGCATCCGAAGAACATACGGCAAAAGAACTGAACCGATTCAAAACACTAGAATTATTCGTAGCATTACTCAACGTTCTCATCGTAACGGCAATTGTCGCTGGTTCTCGCCGAATCAGCAAGACTCTAGATCAATTTACCAATATAATCGCCAAATCTTCGGAAGAGATTGCGGCCAAGGTAGAAAACCAAGAGGCGATCGCCAATGAACAGTCTAGTTCGGTCAGTCAAACCACGTCTACGGTGGATTCTTTGGGTGAAACTTCTCGTCGTTCGGCAGCACAGGCAGAAGAATCGGCAAAAAGTGCCAGTACAGCACTTGCTTTGGCAGAATCTGGAGCGGCAACAGTCGAGCAAACCAGGGTAGGGATGGAAAGTCTTAAAGATAGGGTAAGAGAAATTGCCGAACAAATCATCAACCTGAGTGAACAAACTGAACAAATTGCCGGGGTATCAGAACTAGTAGGGGATTTGGCAAACCAAACCAACATGCTGGCACTAAACGCAGCGGTTGAGGCGGCTCGTGCTGGGGAATATGGAAAAGGTTTTGGGGTGGTTGCGGGTGAGATTCGGAAACTGGCGGATCAAAGCCGTAAATCTGCCGACCAAATCAACAAACTAGTAACAGATGTTCAATCAGCCATGAACAGCGCCGTAATGGTAACCGACGAAGGTAAGAAAACCGCAGAATCTAGTATTGAATTGGCGCTAGATACAGCCGAATCATTTATCGGGGTGAAAAACGCAGTAACCAACGTATTCTCCAACACCTCCGAGATCTCCCAAGCAGCAAAACTCCAAGCGGTTAGTATTCAAGAGGTTCTAGCAGCGATCAATGCTCTTAACCTGGGGGCGATGGATACGGCAGCAGATATGCAGGATGTTAAGGCTTCTACCGTAGAACTGAAAAAATCGACCGAACAACTTAAGGCAGTTGTGTAATTTGAGCTTATTACTAGAATTGGCTGAATAAAATTATGATGATTGAAGATGAAGAGCTAAGACTGCTTTTTAAAACTTCCAGTAGTGAACACCTACAAAAGTTAGAATCTGAGCTGATGATCTTGGAGAAAAATCCTCAAGATACCAAAGCCTTAGAGGAATTTTTGCGAGAAGCTCATACCCTCAAGGGCGACTCCCGCATGTTGGGACTAGATGAAATTGAGATGCTGGTGCATCAGCTAGAAGACTGCGTAGAAGGAATTAAGGCAGGACATAGCGAGGTTACGCCCGAATTATGCGATCGCCTGTATCAAGGTATTGATGCGATTAATCGGCTTTCCTATGAGGCAATTACAGGAGAATTAGCCAACATCGATACTGCTGGAGTTTTAAGTGCGCTCATGGATTTCTCAGGGAATTTCCCTGCTGAATCTGAAGCAAGCTTATTTGACGATGATGATGATTTCTTTGGCAGTCAGTCTAGTCAGTCTAATTCAGAACAATTTGCCACAGATTTAACAGATTTATTTGAGGATGAGTCATCAGTTCCAACTAGGGCTATCCCCGAACCTACACAGCCTGTAGCCACTCCCGTCATTAATCAAGATTATCAGATTGATACAATTCGGGTTGAGCCACAAAAGTTAGATACACTAATGACTCAAGCGAGTGAACTGGGGGTAACTAGACTGCGAATTTCGCAGCAAATGACGGAAATTGAACAGATATCCGCCTTATGGTCAGAATGGGTCAAACAGGACACCTCAATTGTGACGGAGATCGAACAAACCTTAAATCCAGAACTTTTCCAGCCTCTCAAACAGTTTTTAAACAATACTGAACAGCGGGTAAATTACCTGGGAGGTTTGATCAATAATCTCAGAACTAGAGCCAATGAAGATGGTGCAAGTCTAGAAATTATTAGCGATCGCCTAGAGTCAGGAATCAACGGTCTAAGACAGTTACCTTTGGCTACAGTATTCAATATCTATCCACGGATGGTGAGAGATCTGAGTCGTCAACTGGGTAAAGAAATTGAATTAATCATTGAGGGTGGAGATACCAAAGCCGACAAGAGAATCTTAGAAGAAATTAAAGACCCCCTGCTGCATTTAATTCGCAATGCGATCGACCACGGGATTGAAACTCCCGCCGAACGTATTGCCCAAGGTAAAGCTAAAACAGCTACTTTGACCCTGCGAGGTTATCAAATGGGGAGTAGCATCGGCATTGACATTAGTGATGATGGACGAGGCTTAGATATCAAGAGTATTTGCAACACTGCTATTCGGCGAAAAGTATGTACTGAGGCAGAACTAGCTACCATGAGCGAGTCTGAGATTCAATCTTTAATCTTTGCTTCGGGTTTTTCTACTCGTACCGAAATTACCGAACTTTCAGGTAGAGGAGTCGGTTTAGACGTAGTTAGAGCGAATGTCGAACGTCTTAAAGGAGCGATCCAGGTAACTTCTGTGGCTGGCAATGGCTGTAAATTCCAGGTGCGTTTAAATACCAGCTTGGCAACAACCAAAGTCTTAATTGTTGAAATTAGCCAGACTCGTTATGCTTTGCCCCTAGAATTCATCCAAACCATGATTACCATCTCTCCTCAAGATATTTATGAGATTGAAGGAAATCCTACTATTACCTTTGAAGAGCAACCCTTGTCCATTAAGCGGCTTGACAGTTTGCTCCAACTATCTACTCCAGCAGATTTCCGCAGAAGAAATTATTTCTCCTGTATTGTGTTGCAAGTTGGCAAAGATCTTTTTGGGGTAATTGTCGACGATTTGGTCGATCAGCAGGATGTAGTACTCAAGCCTCAAAGTAAACTGCTCAAACGTATTCCTAATATTACTGGAGCAACTATCTTAGGAAATGGATCGGTCTGTATGATTCTTAATCCTGTAGATTTACTTCATTCCCTCAGAAAAGGGAGTTGGCATGTTGCACCCTCCGTCGCCTCCTCCAACAATAAAAATAGACTCCTACTGGTGGAGGATTCAATTATTATCCGCACCCAAATGCAGCGTTTATTGAAGGGTGCAAATTATGAAGTCACCATTGCTGAAAATGGCTTACTCGGTTTACAACAGGTTCAAACTCAAGAATTTGAGATCGTGCTATCGGATGTGGAAATGCCTCAGATGAGTGGTTTAGAAATGACGGCGCAGATTCGTCAAAACAGTAAATACGATCGCCTGCCCATTGTTTTAATTACCACTTTGGCATCTCCAGAAGACAAACAGCGTGGTCTGGAAGCAGGAGCAAATGCCTATCTAACTAAAGGTGATTTCAATCAACAGCTTTTGTTGGAAACTCTGGCTCAATTAATTCATACTCACCATTAATCAACTTAATCAATTTA
This sequence comes from Pleurocapsa sp. CCALA 161, assembly GCF_003003995.1. GTDB lineage: Bacteria > Cyanobacteriota > Cyanobacteriia > Cyanobacteriales > Xenococcaceae > Waterburya. The sequence continues at coordinate 22,287 of NZ_PVWF01000061.1, forward strand.
AAACCATGTCTAAAATCAAAGTTCTACTAGTAGAAGATTCTCCAGTTGCTATCAACATCTACGAAAAGATGCTCAATTCTTCTCGCCATATTGAGGTTGTAGGTAAAGCTTTCAACGGCAAAGAAGGTTTGGATTTAGCTGCTCAACTCCATCCTGACGTAATCTGTACTGATTTACAAATGCCCGAAATGGATGGCTTAGAGTTCACCAAGCAAATCATGGCTCGCTATCCTACGCCCATTTTGGTGTTGAGTAATACCGTCCAAAAAAGTGACGCAGACACAATCTATGAAGTGATGAAGGCGGGGGTAGTTGATGTGATGGCAAAACCTCAAACTGCTTTGGGAGGAAATTCAGACTCAATGCAGAATGAATTAATTACTAAAATTCGAGTTTTGTCCACTAAAAAAGTTTCGCCTATTCCCTTAAATTAAGTCAGAAAATTTGTTATCTAACTCAAAATCATGTTTTTAAACCAAGTTAACAGCGTTAATCTTTTTGTTAGCCTCTTCTACAGAGTGTTAGCGGGGGGAAAGCCTCTGATCAGATTGATTAGTTGATTAGCTTCCTCTATCTTTTTCAAAAAACATCAGATAAATAAATCGAAAGATCATGGGTAAAATTAGAGTATTACTAGTTGAAGATTCCTCAGTAGCAATTAACATCTATGAGAAGATGCTCAGTTCTTCTCGTCATATTGAAGTTATTGGCAAAGCATCCAATGGCAAAGAAGGATTAGATTTGGTTTCTCGGCTTAATCCTGATGTAATTTGTACTGACTTGCAGATGCCTCAAATGGATGGCTTGGAATTTACTAGACAGGTTATGGCTAATAGCCCCACGCCGATTCTAGTCTTAAGTAATGCAGTGCAAAAGTCGGATGTTGACAACATTTATGAAGTAATGAAAGCTGGTGCTGTGGATGTGATGGCAAAACCTCAAACTGCTTTGGGGGGTGATACTGAATCCATGCAAAACGAACTTGAAGTTAAACTTAGAGTTCTGGCAACGAAAAAAGTTAAGGCAATTCCCCTCAGATAATTTAAGCAATCAAAAGCAGGGGCGATCAACCTTTCGCCCTTACTTTTGTGTATTTCATTTAATATTACGAGGCTGCGGCTCTAGCTGCGGCGGCTTCGTCTGGATGAATACCCAATCGGGTAAGATTCAGGCGATTTTTTTGGTCGAAACCACGAATTTTAACTACAATTTCGTCACCTATCGCCACTTCATCATCGACCTTGCCTACTCTACCTTCGGCCAGTTGAGAAATATGAATCATGCCTTCTTTGCCTGGCAAAATTTCGATGAAAGCGCCGATGTCGATAATTCTAGTTACTTTACCTAAATAAACATCTCCTTCATTTAATTTGCGGGTGATATTAAAGATCATTTTTCTTGCCATCTCAGCTTTTTCGGCTTCTACCGCAGCAATGATAACTTTGCCATCATCTTCAATATCGATTTTCGCTCCTGTTTGCTCAGTAATCGCTTTAATTGTTTTACCCGAAGGGCCGATAACCATACCAATTAAATCGGGGTCAATCTTCATGGTTAGCAATCTGGGCGCATAAGGAGATAACTCTTCTCTGGGTTCAGCGATCGCCTTAAGCATTTCTTCCAGAATATGGATTCGGGCAGGTAAAGCCTGTTGAATTGCTTTGGCAATCACGGTCATTGGTAAACCAGTGATCTTCATATCCATTTGCAGGGCAGTAATACCTGCATCGGTTCCTGCTACCTTAAAGTCCATATCTCCTAAGAAGTCTTCAATGCCCTGAATATCTGTGAGTATTCTCACTTCATCTGCTTCTTTAATTAAACCCATGGCCGCACCACTAACAGGTTTGGTGAGGGGAACACCTGCATCCATCAAAGATAAAGTTGAACCACAGACCGAACCCATCGAAGTAGAACCATTAGAAGACAGTACTTCAGAAACTACTCGAATTACGTAAGGAAAATCTTCGATACTGGGCAACACTGGCAACAAAGCTCTTTCTGCTAAAGCACCGTGACCGATTTCTCTGCGTCCAGGGGATCGCATAGGGCGAGTTTCACCGACGGAGTAAGGAGGAAAATTGTAGTGGTGGAGATAGCGTTTTTCGTCTTGAATGGTCATATCGTCTCTAGTATCTTGAGCATCCCCTGATGTACCCAGAGTGGCAATGGAAAGTACTTGAGTTAGACCTCTTCTAAACAATCCGCTACCATGCACTCGATTGGGCAATACTCCCGCCCTAGAGCTAATTGGTCTGACCTGATCTAGTTGGCGACCATCAACTCGAATACCCTCTTCGATGATTTGACTCCGCATCAGCTTTTTAGTCAGCTTTTTAAAGGCTTTGTCTACCGCTTTAGCATCTTCTGTCGTTGCCACGGCAATGGGGTCATTTTCAGGCAATTGAGCGATCGCCTCAACTATAGTTTGCTTAATTTCGTCTAAAGCTTCATCTCTGGTCTTTTTATCAAAGTCATACTGGGAAAGAATGTGTTTAATATCTTTAGATGAGCGATCGCTAATAAAACTAATCAAACTTTGATCTTCTTCGGGTGCTTCAGGCTTGACAATTTCAATCCCCAAGTCCTTGATTAATTCTAGTTGAGACTGAATTAACTCTTGAATCGCTTCGTAGGCAAAATCGATCGCCTCAATGACATCTTGCTCTGGTAGTTGGTTTGCCCCTGCTTCAACCATTACAATCCCGTCAGGAGTTCCCGCCACGACGATATCTAAATCTCCCTTATTAATTTCTTTGTAGGTCGGATTGAGGATAAAATCATCTCCCACTAAACCAACCCTAACTGCTGCCATTGGGCCATAAAAAGGAATTTCGGCTAATAAAACGGCGATTGAAGCGCCTGTCACGGCCAAAACGTCTGGGGGAACATCTTCATCTAGGGCTAGGGTCGTGGCGACGATCTGAATATCATCTCGCATCCAGCTAGGAAATAGAGGTCTGATAGGACGATCGATCAACCTACTGGTCAGGATCGCTTTTTCTCCAGGTCTACCTTCTCGTCGAAAAAATCCTCCAGGAATCCGCCCTGCTGCATACTGTCTTTCTTCATAATCTACGGTCAAAGGTAAGAAATCAATTCCTTCTCTACCTTTAGCTCTAGTGGCTGTAACTAAAACCGCTGTATCGCCCGATTCTACTAATACTGAACCACCTGCCTGTGGTGCGAGCAAGCCTACTTTAAGCCGAATATCACGACCATCAAAAGATATCGACTTGTCAAATTCCTGCATTGAGTTTGTTCCTTATTTTTTCGCTTCTTTTTCTCGTGACTCGATCCTAACATTATCTGAATTCTTAGAACCTTTATTCATGAAACAAGTCTATTGACAACGCGCCTTGTAAAACTTTTGACTTTTGCATAACTGATCACAAGTCAATCTGCTTCCAGCCTGCTTGTTGTGGCTTAAAGCGATCGTCAAAAATGGTTTGAGAGTCGTAATAAACTTCATAGGGATATTCGTTTAAAAGTTGAGTCTCTCTTAAATCTGCCCCAGCAAAAATAGCATTAAACAAATAAGCTGCTCTTAAATCTGCACCCTGCAAATTAGCTTTGGTAAAGTTAGCTTCTTTTAAATGAGCTTCTCTTAAATTAGCCTGATACAAATTCGCCCGTTCAAAATTAGCTTTGGTCAAAACAGCTTTCATTAAATCTACTAAGGCTAAATCAGTTTGGATCAAACTAGATTTACTTAAATTAGAGCTATTGAGATTTGCTTGACGCAAATTAGAACCGTCTAGGTGAATCCCTTTAAGGCTGACACCCATCAATGGTGCTTTGCTTAAATCTGTACGTCGAAAGTTAATCTCACCTCGATTGTATCGGCTCAAAATTTCATAAGGTTTAGCAAAAGAAAAAACGTTGGTGTTATAGATTTTAAATATATTTGCTAGAAAAAAATCTACCGTAATTTGTTTAAGATACCCTCGTTCTACTGCCAGTCGATGAAATCTTTGTGGTTTAGTCTGTTGCTTTTGTTCGCGAATTAGGGAGGCAATTTGCTGCTCACTTAATAATCCAGCGCTGCGAAAATAATAAACTAGAGGTTGTTTTTGCTTTTGCTTCAATAGGTCTGCCCATTGTTCTGCAAAAAAATCTGCCGTTTGCTGCTCAATCCAGTTATGGGAAGCTAAGATCTCACCAATTCTGAGATGACTCGTAGACTGTAGCTGTAAAGCAAATTCTATTTGAGTAGCCGTAATTAACCCTGCCTCGATCAAGATTTCTCCCAAAGGTCGATTTGTTTCGGATATTAAGAGTTCAGTACTATTTGAACTATCAGATAAATTTTCCATTGGTTTCAAAAATAGACATGAGCAGAATAAATTCACAAACGGTCTAATTTATTTTCTGATAGATTATCACAATCGGTTTTGCTGACTATTTGCTCCAAAATATCTCAGTAATTTTACTTAAAGTTAACTATAAATCTTTAATAAATCACGACTAAATGAACCTTAAGGCAAGACAAATTGAGCTATAGATAAAAACCAAGTCTAACAAAATAACTACATCCTAAAGCAAATTTTTCTCTTAGTCATTAGCTACAAATTAAAATATTGAGATTAATGCTAAATCGAAACTTTATGTAGGCAGGCATAATTTTAATAGTAGTTTTATTTTCCGAAACTTGATCGTAAAATTACTTAGATAATCAACTAATTAATAATTAACTACAAAAAATTGACCATAAATTTTAGTCATCCCTGGGTTGAAACCGTGGCCCAAGCCAAAGCAATTCAAGAGCAGTTACGACCGAAAGTGATTAATGCTGATGATTTAGGAGAAGTTAAATATGTAGCAGGAGTCGATGTTGGTTTTGAAAATAATTACACTATTTCCCAAGCAGCGATCGCAATCTTAACTTACCCAGAATTAGAATTGGTCGAACAGGCGATCGCTCGTATTCCCACGGCTTTTCCTTATGTGCCAGGCTATCTTTCATTTCGCGAAATTCCTGCAATTTTGGCTGCTTTTAAACAGCTTAAAACTATTCCTGACTTAATTCTCTGTGATGGTCAGGGTTACGCCCACCCTCGTCGTCTTGGTTTAGCCTGTCACCTAGGAGTATTACTCGACATTCCCACAATTGGCGTAGCCAAGTCTTTACTCATTGGTAAACACGAAGATGTTGCCCTAGAAAAAGGTAGCTGCCAACCACTGTTAGACAAAGATGAAACTATTGGCGTGGTATTGCGATCGCGTACTAAAGTGAAGCCAATTTATATCTCGATTGGACACAAAATTAGCCTCCCCACAGCGATCGATTATGTCATGGGTTGTCTGACCAAATATCGCCTCCCAGAAACAACTAGATGGGCAGATCAACTCGCCTCTAGCAAAAAGGTTCAGCGTCTTGCTATTAAAGGCTTATAGCTTATAGCTTAAAACAAATTACTCTAATTTTTAATTTACCCAGACCTATTAAATAAAGGTAAAAGCATTGTGATTGATGGTTAAATTAGGTGAAACATCTTCAATGATGCCTATTCTTTCAGGAGTACTTCCTGGTTCGAGATATAAAATATTAGCCAAGGTGCTGCCATTACTACCCGCGGACAAAGATAAACTATAAAAACTACGCTCGCCTGTTAATTGAATCTTATCTTGTGCAGAATTAAAGTCTTTAATCAAAGCGTAGTCTGTTGAACCTTCGCTTCGAGAATTGCGATCGCTATAGTAGAGGCGATCTTTGTCCCCTAAAATAAAAAGATCTCTGTCTGCACCACCAACCAAAGTATCCTGTTCACCAAACTGAAGTTCAAAGTTATTGGGATTAGTACCATTGAGAGTATCATTACCCTTGCCTCCTTCTAATAAGTCATTATCAGTACCGCCAAAGAGAGTATCGTTCCCATCATCTCCTAAAAGTCGGTCTTGATTATTACCACCATCAAGTAGATCGTTACCTGCTGCACCAAAGAGAGTGTCGCTATTAGTGCCACCATTAAGCGTATCATTACCACTGTCTCCAAACAGAGCATCACTGCCACCATCGCCAGCGAGAGAATCATTACCATCCCCACCAGAGATAGTATCATCTCCGCTATTGCCTGAGATCTGATCGTTTAAAACGCTGCCTTTAATCTTGTCGCTGTATGATGTTGCTCCACCAATTAAATTAAATTTTGGTGGCGATGATTCATTCTGTAAATAGATAAAGGCAGAATTATTTAAATTCAAATTGGGCGAAACATTTTTAAGAATACCGATTCTTTCAGCTATTGCTCCTGGCTGTAAATATAAAATATTAGCTAGCGTATTACCTTGACCATCGGCAGAAAAAGACAGGTTGTATAAACTGCGATCGCCTTTTAGTTGAATCTTGTCTTGAGCAGAATTAAAGTCTTCAATTAATACATAGTCTGTTGAACCTTCTGTCAGAGAATTGCGATCGTCATAGTAGACCTGATTTTTATCACCGAGAATAAATAAATCTGTCCCTTCTCCACCAACAAGGGTATCTTGTTCTCCAACTTGAACCGCAAAGTTATTGGGATTAGTACCATTGAGAATATCGTTACCTATCCCACCTGCTAGGAAGTCATTGTCAGTACCGCCAAAAAGAGTATCGTTCCCCTCATCCCCTAAAATTCGGTCTTGATTATTGCCACCATCTAGTAAATCGTTACCTGCTGCACCAAAAAGAGTATCACTATTGTTGCCTCCATTAACCGTATCGTTACCACTATCCCCAAAGAGAGAATCATTGCCGTCATCTCCAGCTAGGTTATCGTTACCATCGCCACCAGAAATAGTATCATTTCCGTTTTGTGCAGAAATTTGGTCATTTTGGGACGTGCCAACAATCCTGTCGTTGTTAGGAGTAGCTTTATTAGCAGGAACTGGTTGTGGTTGCGGTTGCGGTTGCGGTTGCGATTGTGGCTTGCCAAAAATCACATAGGTAGTACCTTCTTTAGTGTACTCATTACCTAAATCGACCCCAGGCGCAGTAACTAAGAGATCGTCTGCACCATCACCGTTAAGATCTCCGCCACTACTAACAGCGCTACCGAACAGATCTTCACTGCTAATCCCCGCAATTTTCACTCCTGCATTACTACTAAGATTGGGCAAATCTACTTGAGATGTAAAACCAGTGCGTTTACCATACACAACGTAAGCTGCGCCACGATTATCTTGTCCTGCGCTACTTGCGCCAACCAGCAGATCGTCAATGCCATCACCATTAAAATCCCCCGCACTGACGGCATTACCTAAACCATCCCCTGTATCCACTCCAGCAAGGCTAAAGCCATTGTTGCCATTAAGACTATTAAGATTAAACTGAGTACCAAACCCATCCTGACGACCAAACAAGACATAAACCTGACCTTCTTGGGTATATTCTCCGTCAACAGAAGCGTTAGCTGCACCTAAAACTAGATCGTCGATCCCGTCACCGTTGAGATCACCTGCATTAGTAACTGCTGTCCCTAAATTATCTTCTATCCCAACTCCTGTAAAAGTAAAGCGATCGCCAACACTAAACCGAGAATTAAATTTTTTGCTCCCAAAAACAACATAAATCTCTCCACGCTGATCGCTGTCGCCATCGGCAAAAGGACTATTTAAAACATTTCCCGCATTAGACGCACCAATAACAAGATCGTCAATACTATCGCCGTTGATGTCACCTGCGTTACTTAAGGCGCTACCCAAACTATCATTAGCATCTTTACCGTCAACAATAAAACCGTTGCTACCGTTTAAATTAAATAGATTTATGCGTGCATCAAAGCCGTTTTTCTTGCCCAATAAAATATAAACTTCACCACGGCGATCGCTTTGGGTAAAACCATTGCGATTGGTAACTGGTCGACCCCCTCCCGTAGCGCTAACTGCTAAGTCATCAATCCCATCACCATTAATATCCCCTGCACTGGTTACTGCTGACCCCAAAAGATCTGATGCATCAATGCCCTTGAGGATAAAACCATTACTGCCATCTAATGATTGCAGATTAAAATCAGCATTAAAGCCCTTGCGAGTACCAAAAATCACATAAGCTTCACCATTGTTTTCACTGTAGCTGTACCCATAGCGACTAACAGTTTGTCCTGCACCAGGCGCACTCAAAACCAAATCATCAATACCATCACCATTGATATCTCCCGTCGAAACAGCACTACCCAATTGATTGGCTGCGTCTACACCAGAAACTGAAAATCCATTACTACCATTGAGACTATTGAGATCGAGCTGAGAATTTTTGCTATTGCGCGCACCAAAAACCACATAGGCTTGACCACGGCGATCGCTATCATAATAGCTATCCTCATTAGTATTAGGTATACCTGCATTAGGAGCAGTTACCACCAGATCGTCAATCCCATCACCATTAATATCCCCTGCACTGGTTACTGCTTCTCCCAAGCGATCGCCTTCAGTTTTTCCAGGAATAATTAAGCCATTTTTACCATTTGCATTGTTCAGATCTGAGAGAGAGATAGCCAAGATATTTTCTCCTATAATCAAGCTAAAATAAGTTAAATTGGCTATTTATTTTTAATAACCGTCTCTGTTCTAGGCGATAAATTACTATTTGTATAGCTGCTAAAGCCTAAAAGAAATACATATTGATTGATAACAACTTTTAACTAAGTCTGAAGGTCTAAAAACTCGCATCATGAAATATCAAGTCGTTTACGACAGTAAGTGTAATCTCTGCTCCAATTTTGCCCAAATCCTCCAACAATTTGACCGCGAACAAACTTTCAGCTATATTCCCATGCAGGATCCCATAGCTTTAGCTGATTATGGTATTACACCAACGGACTGTGAAGCAGGAATGATCTTAATCGAGATCGACAACCCTTCTAGAAGATGGCAGGGAAGTGCAGCAGCCGAAGAAATTGCCAGCCTATTACCTTTGGGCGACGCTTTTATTGCTGCCTATCGAGCTATTCCAGGCATGAAATGGTTAGGCGATCGCAGTTATGAACAAATCCGCGATCATCGCTATCAGTGGTTTGGGGAACGCCATTTACAATGAGCAATGAACAATGAGCAATGAGCAATGAGCAATGAGCAATGAGCAATGAGCAATGAGCAATGAGCAATGAGCAATGAGCAATGAGCAATGAGCAATGAGCAATGAGCAATGAGCAATGAGCAATGAGCAATGAGCAATGAGCAA
>NZ_PVWF01000004.1 GCF_003003995.1 Pleurocapsa sp. CCALA 161
CGCTCCCGACTTCTTTTTTTCTTCTAGTTCTCAAACTCTCTTGACAACTGCTTTTCAGACTTAAGTTGTGACCAATGATTCTTTATTTGAAGATATCGTTCATTCTTTGACTGGTTGGGACTATATTTTGGATGCCTTATCTCTCTAGCCACTTTTGAGAATTGGTATCATTACTTGTTACTTGTTACTTGTTACTTGTTACTTGTTACTTGTTACTTGTTACTTGTTACTTGTTACTTGTTACTCGTTACTCGTTACTTGTTACTTGTTACTTGTTACTTGTTACTCGTTACTCGTTACTCGTTACTCAATTTTTCAAGTAACCTATATGAAACGGATTTAGTATAAGCCCTAATTAAGTTTTGGGAGGAATATAAGACTTTTGGCGACCAATAATTTTCCAGATTAAAGGAAAGCGAGATAGCAAAATTAAACTACTCAAAAAGATTACTATAGCTATCCTCAACTTACTCTCTAGGCTGATTTGCAAGTCTCCCAAATAATGAGAACCTAACAATACTGTATGACCAACTGCCAAAATTAAACCAGGTACTGTCAAAAGATGAATTTTGCGCCAGCGCTTACCAAGTTTTTGCTGTAGGCGATCGCTACTAGTCAGAGCAGCAGGCAACATTAACCCTAGACTCAAAATACCCAAGACCATGCCCAAACGATGTTGAGGTAACATAAAGGCAATCCCATCTAAATTCCAATTTAAGGAGTGGTCTAACATATGGGCAGTATGAGCCAAGGCAAGGACAAATGCGCCCACGCCGATTAGACGACGATATTGCAAGGGGACAGTCCAAAAAGCCCCCAGAGGACGGGCAATTAACGCCAGCATCAGCAGCAGCAAAGCACCATGTCCCGTGTAGTCCACCATGGCATCAGAGCGCAGTAGAGTTAAAATTCCAATTGCTAATGTAACCCAGCCTCCTAATCTAAATAATTGACTACGTCGATCTGCACTCACTTGAGAAGCAGACATCCCCACTCCCAACATCATCGGCGCTGTTCCCAAGCCAAAACAAAGCATTGTGATCGCCCCAGCTAGTAAACCACCTGTTTCTACTGCTTTGAGCTGTGCCGTGTATAAAAAACCACAGGGAATCAGTCCCCAGACTGCACCCAACAGGGCGGGAGTACACCACTGTTGTTGAGTAGAAAGCTGATTTATACCTGAATTTAAACGATTGTGAATTGCTCCTGAAACGGGATGTAAAAAAGGTAAACGCGGTAGCCAGTTGGGTTTTATTTGTCCAATCCCCAACCAAATTAGCAAACTTCCCGTCAAGATTGCCATAAACTGCCTGAGACTACTGCCAATACCTGCTAGTTGTCCACTGGCAACTACAATTGATCCTAATCCCCCTAAAGCAGCACCTACCAAGGCATAGCTAAGAACTCGACCCAGATTCAGCAGCAGATGAAACTGCCAAGGATTAATTTGATTAATTGTATTTTGGCGATTATCGCCTTGAGACAATGCTAAGGCTACTGTCAATGGGCCACACATCCCCATGCAATGACCAAAACTTCCCAAAAATCCCAAGACACAAATGAGCAGTAAATCTAACACTTATTCTTAATGGTGAACTTCTTGATCTATTCGTAGCAGATTATTTAGATTATCTATATTATTTAGCATACTTTATGAGTCCTGATAGGCTCTCTACCCCCCAGTCATACTATTTGTAGGCAACATTTAAGTATTTCATATTACTTTTCTACCTTGGTTTTTATTCCGTGTAAGTGTTGAATTAAAGCTGGCAAAATAGGACAGGGTTTTTTCTGTTGCAGACTAGCGGGTTGATCGGGTCGAAATACACTCCAGCGAAACGGACCCAACTCTTCAGCAGACATCCACAGTAGACGTTTAGCCCTAGTCATAGCTACATATAGCAGACGGTATTCTTCAGCTTGTTTGAGTTTAACGGCTTCTTGCCATGCAGCCATGGGTTGAGGAATGACTTGAAGCTGTTGGGGGGATATGTATTGATGGTGTACTATGCTTCTAATCTGAGCGCGAGCAACTTCTGAAAGAGTAAAGCTGCCAAGAAACTTACCAGCATTGGGTATCCAAGGTTCACCTGGGAGAATATCTTGGTGTAGAAAAGGAATAAACACATAGTCCCAATCTAATCCCTTGGCTTTATGCATGGTAATAATCGTCACCTGGTTAGCACGGGTATAGCGATCGCCATCGTCTTCTTCTACTCCTTCAAAATTTTCGGCACTGACAATCTCGGTTAAAGTTCGAATTGTCGCTTTAGTTGAGCTTTCTGTTCTAGTTTGCTGACTAACCTTTTCTGATAGTTTTTGCAGGGTGGCTAATTCCGAACCTGTATATTTAAGAGTCATCCCTAAAAAAGGAATTAATTGATAATGGGGTAACTCCATTCTGGCACGGAGAAGATTCACACAGTAGCGACGGGCTTGTTCTACCTGGGGTTTATGGGCTGGCTGTAAGAGAGTGGGGTACAAAAACTGTTCGGGAGATGTAGCTAGAGCATTGAGATCTTGGGTCGGTATTAAACTTCGCTGCTGAAGCACTTCTAAAGCTGCTTTGAGATTATCTGGAGAATGGGGGCGATCAATAAATTGCAGTAATTTAAGAATTTCAGCAGGTATTTGGGAATATCTTTCACTTTCTCCCACTTCATAAATATTGATGCCGTGTTCTCTGGAGAGATAGGCTAATTCTTCGGCTAAAAACCGCGCCTGACGATTTTCTCTGACTAATATTGCAGCATTTCTGTGGGGGTGAGCAGCAAGTAAAGCGATCGCCTGTTGTGCAATTAAGGTTGCTGTCTGATAGACATCATCGGGGCTACAAATTACTACACCGCTACCTTCGGGCTGCGGATTAGCATCGGGCTGCGGATCGCCAGGTTCAACCATGATTATGTTCTGCAAGCGAAAAGGCAGTGACGACTGGGGTTGGGGAAATTTAGACCACTGTTGATTGACCCAATTAACAACAAAATTAGCGCTATTAATAATAATCTTGCTGCTGCGCCCCGCCTGATTCATAGTAGTTAGGTTATTTTGCTCTTGGCAGCTTTCACAAAACCAGTTGAAATAGATCGGATCTGCTGGGGTAAAGGTAGAGTTGATCGCCTGATTAGGATCGCCCACTCGTACCAAATTGGGAGCTGCATCAGGTTGTTCTCCATTCCCCGCCAGAATTGAAATCAACTTTTCTTGAAGGGGGCTAGAATCCTGGGCTTCATCCTCAAATACCCCATAAACTTGGTTTTGCCACAGCAATCGCATGGGCGGATATTCCAACACTTTAAGCGCAGCGAGAATCATATCGTCATAATCGATCAGGTCTTGCGATCGCATAGACTGTTGATATTCTGCATATAGTCCCGCGGCAATTTCCAAAATGCCATACTCATCAGTAGCATTTTGGCTTAATTCCTTTAGCTCTTGGGGTAATAGCCCTGAACTTTTTGCTTCCCGCACTACTGTGTTAGTTAACCCTGGTAATACCTCTGTTCGCAACACCGACTGACGACGTAATCTTTCTGTCTCTTCACCATCAAACTGCACTCCTTCTAAAAGTCTCTGATACTGCCCAGGATGTCCCGCGATCCATTTTTCTACCGCCCCGCGAATCAGGCGATGCCCCGTATTTGGCACCACAATTGTGACTCGATCTAAATTTAGTCCCGATAATTCTCGATGTGAATTAGCAATATTAAGCGCCAAACCATGAAGAGTATGCACGATAAAACCCCCTGGTGGCAGCATTAAATCTTTGAGGCGATCGCGAATCTTACTTTTAATATTGGCAGCAGCGGAACGAGTATAGGTGACCACTACTAGCTGTTTGCGACTGTGAAGCTGATTTTGGGCAATGGCGATCGCCGCAGCAACCGATAAACTATGAGACTTTCCCGCCCCTGGTACGGCAGAAACGGCCATTTCTCCACCCCGCCAGTTTGCCAAACCTTGCTGTCCCGTACGTAAGCTATTTTTTAGCCGTTCTAATTCTGCCTCCAGCCACTTTGCTCTTTCTGCGGTTGAAATATTGGAGAACTTAGATTGGTTCTGCTGCTTGGAAGATAGCATCTAAATTATTTGCGAAAAACAATACTCGATTGTCACTAGTTTAGTGCATCAGTACTTAATATTAAAATGTGGCGATGATTTCAATTATTGGGCAACCCAAATTTTAAACATGATTAGCAAATACAAGGGGCTTATTAGGTTGGGTAGATTATCGATCTTTTCACTCCTAGATTCTCAAATTAACCACTTGGGTGGAACATGTAAAAATAAAGTGCTGCGGGCGATAGGAGTGCCAATTGGCGGAATTTTCAGCCCCATTACTCCTGCTTTTTTAACCTCAATTTGACCTTGAATAGCTCCCCAGAGCATCATTTCTGCCCAGTTTCCCAAATCGGGCTGATGTCCCACCAAGGCTATTTTGGCATCGGGATGTTGAACTTGATATTGCTGTTGCCACTTTACCCATTCAGCGATCGCGCCATCGGGCTTTAAAGGAGCAAAAGTTTCAATAGTTTTAGCTAAACTTGCTTGCTGAAGAATTTCTGCGGTTTGATAAGCTCGCACTAAAGGGCTGCTGAGAAGCAAATCGAATTTTAAGCCCACACTTAGCAAACGCTGCGCCACTTGAGCGGTTTTATCTTGACCTTTTTTAATTAAAGGACGCTGCTCATCATCGGCATAAGTTCCCTTCTCAGCAGCAATACCATGACGAATTAAATATACTTCCATTACACAACTCAAAAAATGAAAGACTATTCTAGTCAGTTGCAATCACACTATCATCAGGTTCAACTAGGCGCATTAGTTTTTGTTTGATCTGCCTGTCAAACACTTCCCATTTCAATTTAGTATACTCAGCATTATCGTTAAAGCCATTTAAAAAGCCGACAGGAATCTCAAAGCCTCCCGCTAAATGTCTACCACCACCAAAAAATCTACCTTGAATATCTTTACCTAATGTTTCTTTGATAAATTCGTCGGGGTCTAGGGTGATCTTTGTAGTCCGCAAAGAGCCAATTACCAGTTCTTTGTCATCGTCCTCATTATGGACAATACCATATACTACTGCTGTATGAATATCTTCTTCCGTAACCAGAAAATCTGCTGCTTGGGGAATGGCATCGCGATCGTCATAACGTAAATAACCAACTCCAGAGATCGAGAAATTTTTTTTAGTAATGCAGTTGCGTAAAGCTCTTTCAATTACGTTCATCACTCGACGCGATCGCGCGGATTGCATGATGGCATTTAACAGTTGAGAATCGTAAAAACGACTTAAATAAGCAGCAGCAATAAAGTCTTCTTCCTTCGCCTGCATCAAACGGTTGGTATCTGAACGCAAACCGTGCATTAAAGCCGTGGCGCACTTAACGTGATTTTCATTATTAGAATCAAACTCCAGCATCCCTGACTGGATATACTGGGTCAAAATAGTGGCAGTAGCTCTAGTTTGTGGACGCAGATCGACAAATTCTGCCTTAATTTCCCCCTGTTTACTGTGATGATCGACTACTACTATTAATGGGATTCCCGCTGCTTCTACCACTGAATAAAGCTGGCTATTTGTTCCCTGACTATCAATTAATACACAGCCTTTATAGACCGACAAGTCTTCTTCCTGGAGGGCAGTGTGAACATACTTGGTCGCTGGTAATCCTGTTAGTTTTACCAAAGTAATATTTTCTTGGTGAGACAAAATCCCGCCATAAACGATATCACAACTAATTTCATAGTTAGCAGCAATCAGTTGATATGCCCAAGCGCTAGACAAAGCATCAGGATCGGGAAAATCTTGAATTACAACAATTTGTCTTTCTCCTCGATGCTGCTCTAAAACTTTGGTCAGCTGATGGATTATTTTAACTAAATCGCTATCTTTTTTGTCTTTACCAAATTTACCCTCGACAGCTTCAAGCTGTTTTTTAGGCGTAGTTTTGGTGGCTAAACGATGTTCTAGAGAAGTGTTTAGATTAGATGACATATTGTAGGTGTGATAGGTAATGCTAGATTACCCAGTAAGAGAGTAAGTATATTAATTTTTTATTTAGAGCTTTGAGTTTATCATCAACCTATGTCTTCTGTAACTGTCGGCAGAATGAAACTAAATTAAATGTTTTTGAATGCTCTTAAATGCCGATTACGTATTTTTTCCACTCTTGGTTGGAGTTACCCTGAGTGTATTTAATTAACTCAAAATGCAGACTACTATAGGGACGACGAGGTTTAGTTTGTAGCGCCATTTCCGCTTCTTTGGGAGTGCGATTGCCTTTTCTCACATTGCACCTAACACAGGCTGCTACAAGGTTTTCCCAAGTATCACCACCACCTCGCGATCGCGGAATTACATGGTCGATCGTCAACTGGTCGCCTTTAGCTGTACAATACTGACAGGTGTTGCTATCTCTTTCTAAAACATTACGACGAGTTAGCGGGATTTCTTTATAGGGTACTCTAACATAATATCTTAAACGGATTACTGTTGGTAGAGGGAAACCACTATAAATAAATTCGCCCCGATGTTCTAGCTGCTCTGCTTTACCTTTAAGGAGCAAGACTACTGCTCGGCGCCAACTAGTAATATTAAGGGGTTCATAGGAAGCATTTAGTACTAAAACCTTACCCATAATAAAGACTTATGTTATTTACAAGGAATGGTAACACAGACGAACTAGTTGATGTAACTTCTAGCAGATTGTTTTGCCGATAACCTTTAAGAGCAAACAACTATGTTTTGGCTGTTTTCTTGACTTTATCTATTTCTAGACTAATATTTGTCAATAATATTAGCTGATTCTGGAGCATAAATGTTTGGATATGGTGAGTTGGCAAGAGCAAAAGTCCAAAAAATTGCCTCAAAATCCCTTATCTTTATTGGTAAATCGCCAACGCGCTTGGGTTGAGGTCGATCTAGATGCCCTCGGTCATAATGTCTGCGCGCTCAAATCTTGGCTCAATTCTGCAACAAAATTAATGGCGGTGGTTAAAGCCGATGCCTATGGTCATGGTGCGGTTACTGTTGCCCAAACAGTTTTAGCTCACGGTGCAGACAGGGTAGCGATCGCTACCCTAGCAGAAGGAGTTGAATTACGTAACTCGGGAATTACCGCCCCGATCCTAATTCTGGGTGCGATTAATGCCGTGGAAGATATTCAGGCAGTTGCAGCCTGGGATCTTGAAGCAACAATTTGTAACCCTGAACAGGCAGTGGTTTTTAATCGCACTTTGGCGAGATTGGATCAGTTTTTAACAGTTCATCTCAAGCTAGATACAGGTATGTCTCGTCTAGGAACAGATTGGCAGTCAGCCGTTGCGTTTGTTTCTTTAGTAAAAAGCTTATCTCATTTAAAGATTGCCAGCGTCTATTCGCACTTTTCTACGGCAGACGAAGACGATCGCAAGATCATGGATTTACAACATCAGCGTTTTCAAACAGCGATCGCTCAATTAAAAGCTGCTGGATTCACTCCACCCTTGATTCATTTAGCCAATTCTGCTGCTACTCTTGGCGATCGCTCTACTCATTACGACATGGTGCGAGTTGGACTAGCTTTATATGGTTTATATCCCGCTGCTCATCTAACTCAGGTACTCAAACTCAAGCCAGTATTACAGGTTAAAGCTAAAATTACCCAGGTAAAAATTATTCCTCCAGGAGAAGGGGTTAGCTATGGTCGCAAGTTCATTACCCAAGAAGCTACCAAAATAGCAGTGGTGGGAATTGGCTATGCTGACGGTGTACCGCGCAATTTATCCAATCGACTACAGGCAATCGTAGCAGGACAGTTAGCATCACAAATTGGCTCAATCACCATGGATCAGCTAATGCTGCGGGTAGATCATCTTCCTCAAGTGCAGCCAGGAGATATCGTGACTTTAATTGGTCAACAAAATCAACTTAAAATTACTGCCGACGATTGGGCTAATAAACTAGAGACAATTTCTTGGGAAATCCTCTGTGGGTTCAAGCATCGTTTACCCAGAATTTTTGTATGATACTAAATCCGCTTGGCAAAGGTAATGTTTAATTTCTTCGTCAAAATTTGGCTCTGAAATCAAAATAATTAATATTTGCTACTTGTCACTCATTACTCAATTTTTCAAGTAACCTCTAGGAAACGGATTTACGGTGAGGGACTGCTAACCTAACCAATTAATTAAAGACAGGTTGAGCCAGATCGGCAAATAGAGGCGTGCTTAGATAACGTTCACCGAAGCTAGGTTGAATCATGACAATTAGTCTGTCTTTATTTTCTCGTCTTTGCCCCACTTTAACTGCTGCTGCGAGGGCTGCACCTGTAGAAATACCCGATAATAAACCTTCTTCGCTAGCTAAACGACGACCATAAGCGATCGCCTCATCATCAGTAACGGTAATAACTTCGTCAATTAAATCTACTTTTAATACTTCTGGAACAAAGCCAGCACCAATACCTTGAATTTTATGGGATCCTGGTTGCCCTCCTGAAAGGACTGGACTACCAATAGGTTCAACGGCAATCACCTGTAGTTCGGGTTTATATCTTTTTAATACTTCTGCTGTGCCTGTAATTGTTCCGCCAGTGCCTACTCCTGCCACAAGTATGTCTACTTGCCCTTCTGTGTCTGCCCAAATTTCTTCAGCGGTTGTGCTTTTATGAATTTCGGGATTAGCAGGATTGTTAAACTGCTGTAGCATATACGCATCGGGCAAGTTATCGCTAATTTCTTGAGCTTTGCGGATACAACCTTTCATTCCTTCGCTCCCAGGAGTTAATTCAAGTTGAGCGCCATAAGCTTTCAGCATCGCTCGTCGCTCTTTGCTCATGGTTTCTGGCATGGTCAAAATTAGCTTATATCCTTTAGCAGCAGCAGCCATTGCCAGAGCGATTCCTGTATTGCCCGATGTTGGTTCTACCAAAATAGTTTTGCCTGGAATAATTGCCCCCTCAGCTTCGGCAGCATTAATCATATTAACTCCAATACGATCTTTAACAGAAGCGGCAGGATTCATCCCTTCTAGCTTGACAATGATCTTGGCTACGCATTTTTCAGCTTGAGGAATGCGATTGAGCTGAACTAGTGGAGTTTTACCCACCAGTTCAGTAATATTTTTAGCGATTTTCATAGGATGCAAATTTTAGATAGCTTATATTTATTTTGCTTGTTTATTGCCTGCTCTATCTGGCAATTTTTCAATAGTTCATAATTCTCTAGTTTGTCTCCTGGAGTGATTTTACCTACAAACTAAAAAAGTGTGTTTAACGTGGCTGAAGTTAGCAAATTTTGGCTAATAACTGGCAAAAACTATCCGCCCCCACAAGCTAATAACAGAGTTAATGCTTATGGGGGCGGTCTAGAGGGTCTCTTAGTCGAAACCTAACTGCTGGAAGGATCTCCAACAATGTCTACCTAGTTACTTCCGCAGAAGTTTAAGATGAGACTGCTTAAAGAACAGCCCCAGCACACAGCTGGCTATCATCAACTAGGAGACCCATGTTACTACTATGTTCTGTCATGGGCATCACCTCCTATATTCTTATAATGGCTAGTTTGATACTTATGTATCTATGAATCAATATAACGAAGTTTGATAGTTTCGGCAAGATTGGATAAATCTCTTAGCTAAAGCTGTGCTGACACCCCAATGTAGATGTAAATAAGAAGCGTGAACTTGTTGAATGTTCCAGCCTTCTGCGGATACCATACTCGATTTATGAACTCCCTGTAATTGCCATTGAGGATACTCAGGGTAGGTAATTAATTGAGAACGATGGAATTCGTGTCCTGTAAGGGTTTGTTGTGCTGTAACCAAAGGACTGTTTTGTAGAGCGATCGCCTGATGATAGCCCAAAGTTAATTTAGCCTGCATGGTAACTGTACTAGGGATAATTCCCACCATTGGCCATGATTGCTTCTGCAAGTCGATCAATTGTTCGCAGAGATACATTAATCCTCCGCATTCAGCATAAGTTGGTAGATTCGCTTCTATGAGCTGTTTTAGCTGTTGCAAAACACTTTTGTTTGACGCTAGCTGTGGAGCAAATATTTCAGGGAAACCACCCCCAAAATACAATCCGTGAAGGCGATCGGGAATATCTCGATCTTGAAGCGGACTCCAAAATACTAACTCTGCTCCTAATTGAGTCAACAGGTCTAAATTATCCTGATAGTAGAAATTAAATGCCCGATCTCTGGCAACGCCAATTCTAACGCTGGCAGATTGTTGCTGTTGGCATAGACTTGGTGTTGCTTTATCTGTAGCTGATTTTTGACGAATCAGGGGGAATAATTTATCCCAATTAAAAGATGTTTTGACTAAATCAGCTAGTTGTGCAAAGACATGACTAATATTCGCTAGTTCGCAAGAGGGAACTAAGCCCAGGTGGCGATCGGGGATAGCTACTGCTGTATTGCGCCTCAAAACTCCTAATATTGGCAGATTAATACTCTTTAATGCCGTCTCTAATAGTTCCAAATGGCGATCGCTCGCTACTTGATTAAGAATTACCCCCACAATCTTGACTTGAGGATCTAGGTTGACATAACCATAGGCGATTGCTGCTATAGAAGTTGATAAGCTAGAACAATTTAAAACAAGTAATACAGGTAAATTTAAAATTCTGGCGATATGAGCGGTACTGCCATAATCGTTGCGAGCTGCTGGTTCAGGATGATCAATACCGTCAAACAACCCCATTACTCCTTCTATGACTACCCATTCAACATTTTGGGCATGACGTTGAAAACAATCTTGGACATAATGGGGAGAAGTTAAAACAGGATCTAAATTACGACAGGGTAAGCCTGTTACGGCAGTGTGAAACATCGGGTCAATATAATCTGGCCCTACTTTAAAAGATTGAACTCGCCTATTTTCTGCTGCTAGATATGCCAGTATGCCTAGTGTAACAGTTGTTTTACCGACTCCAGAGCGATCGCCTGCAATGATTAAACCCATTTCATCTATCTTTAGTGAGAAATATAAATAAGCTCAACCTGAATTTTAGTTGGAATTTTGGGAACTATAAAAAAAGGTACGACAGAAGAATTTTACTGCGGAGATTTTTAATTCCTTTTTATTACTTTTGCTTATTTCCTCCAAAACTTTCAACATTATCATGAATAATAATTTTCAGAGTCCATTACAGGTTCTCATAGCAAAATCTAAAGCAACTTGGTCTGGTTGTATTGAAATAGAGGAACCAAAAGATCCTTCAATAAGCTGGAATGTCTATCTACTGCAAGGAAAAATACAGTATATAAACACCAATTTAGGTCAACAAGAGCGATTAGATTATCTTTGGCAACGATTTAAGCTAGGTTCAGAATGTCCTCAAGTTGAGCAACAGGAGGTTTCGGAATACGTTCAATTATGTCAAGCCCTATCTAGCCAACAGCCAACGGAGACAGACGTTAAACAGCAATTATTTAGATTTTGCCGTGAGGGATTAGCTAACGTTTTAAGTATTGATAAAACTAATATAGAGCTAGTTCCAGCGAAAAGAATTAATAAAGCAATTATCAACTTCAGCTTGGAGAAATTAGGTGAAAAATTAGAAGATCAGGTGAAGATTAGCAGACAGATGCGAGGCTATATTAGTTCGCCTTTTAGTCGCCTATATTTAGAACAAAAAAATGCCCTTAAGTTTTATCAAATTTGGAAACCCAAATATACTACCCCAGAATTAAAAAAGATCGCTGATAGCCACAAGCTGTCAACTTTTGTTAGTTTGTTTGTCGCCAAAAACAGCTTCTATCAAATTGCCACTAAAACTAATACTGATACATATTTTTTGGCAAAACATTTGGAAGAGTCCATTACCGAAAAATTAATCGATCTTTTTCCCTTTAAAGAACTTACTACAGAAGAGCTTCGTCTCAAACATCAGGCTCAAGAAGATACTTCAGCTTTACCACAGGTTCAACCTAGTGTGATGAATCCCGCCAATACCTCTCAATCATCAACCTTAGTCGCCTGCATTGATGATAGTAAGGCAGTTCAGAAACAAGTAAAAATGACCTTAGAGGCGGGAGGTTATCAAGTACTTAGTATTCTCGATCCTACCTTGGCCTTAAAACAATTATCTCAACATCAACCTGTGGTAATTTTCATGGACATAAATATGCCTAATCTCAATGGTTATGATTTATGTAGCCTCTTGAGAAAATCTGAAAGATTTAAAGATATTCCCATTGTTATGTTGACGGGAAGAGATGGCATGATTGATCGGGTTAGAGCCAAACTAGTTGGAGCTACTGACTATTTAACCAAACCTTGCGATCCCAACAAGTTGATTACTTTAGCTAAAACATTAGAAAATGTGACGGCAAATGTTTAATTTTGAGAGAGCAGATCGAGCCAAATCATTGTGATTAGTAACTGCAAGCATGGTAGTTTTAGGTAATTTTTGGGAATTATAAAATCAGCCAGATTATTCATTTGAAAATAATTGGAAAAAGTAATTAATTATTATGAAAACTGTACTTATTGTTGAAGATACTCATGCAGAAAGACAAATGAGTTCTGCTTTATTGTCCCATGCTGGTTTTGAGGTGGCTGTAGCCGACAGTGCAGAAACCGCCTGGTCATGGCTCAATACTAATCCTATGCCTAATCTAATCTTATTAGACATTGTGATGCCTGGAGAAAGCGGACTAGATCTATGTCGCAAAATTAGAGAACACGATAAATGGAAAAATATTCCAATTTTGTTCTGTAGTTCTAAAGCCGAAGAATTTGATCGTTTTTGGGCAATACGTCAAGGTGGAAATGAATATATTACGAAACCTTATGTTCCCCAAAATTTGGTAGATAAAGTAAATCAGTTTGTTAATTAATTGACTGTGAGCCTATATTTATTTGGTAATTTAGCTTTGACTAAGACTAATTGAAAATTTGAGCCAGTTAATTAAAAATAATTTTACTCAGAATATTCACAACGGTAAATTGTAATCAATCAATCAAAGTTAACTCTTAGTAATTAATACTTAAAAATGTTTTTTATGGCTGCCATTAATAATCACCTCACCGTGTATAGTTAGATTTTTCTGCTTTATGGTTATTCATCAAGAATACTTTACCGTTGAATTAGGGTCAAAAATTACTTTAGGATTGCCTTTGAATGAGATGGGCATCGTCGCCCAATTCGATTTATCTAATATTTGTACTGTACCTGGCGTAGCTGACTTTTGGTATGGAGTTGTCAATTTCAAAGGTTCTTTATTGTGGATTTTAGATAGCGATCGCTATTTTAATTTGAATCTTAAGCATAATGAGCTAGCCCAAAAACTTACAGCAGTAGTTGTTAAAAATCGGCAGTTTGACAGTGAAAAACAAGTAGCTATCGTTACTCAGCAATTAAAAGGCATTGTGGCAATAGAACCATCTTGTTATCAACCTCTAGCTGATGATGCTCCGCCTCAGTTACGTCAGTGCTGTTCTAACCTCGCTCAGATCGAAGCAGAAGCCCAGACTATTTATCTGCTTGATCCTGCTGCTTTGTTGCAACAGCTACACCAACAATCAATGCTGGTATCAACCTAAATTAAATTGCATCTATTGAACTATTAGGAATCAAGTCTATGTCCGATCATACTGGTGATATTGTAAGTAAAATAGTTGAGGCTAATGCCCTAGAAAATGCAGGGCAAGTAGAACAGGCGATCGCTCTATACCGAGAAATTTCCGAGCTAGATCGTAGTGGAAATTATGGTAATGTTGCCAGGGAAGCTTTAGCCAATCTCGAACAGACAAAAGCTACTGTTAGCGATGTTTATACTGTTCAACAAACTAAGAGTAATAATTTTTGGGCGAAAATCAATCTTCGCACCAGAACCACTTTAATTATGGTGGCTATCAGTACTTTGTCCACGATTGCAGTAAGCACGATTGCCTATGGCTTTGCCAGGCAGTCTATGACTAGGCAAATTACAACTGCCCAACAAAAAACCGCCTCAGAAGTGGCAAATAAAGTTGCCTTTTATATGCGGGAACGTTTTGGGGATATTCAAATTATGTCTAATTTGACAATCTTAACCAATCCTCAACTGCGAGCAACTACAACTGCCAAGGATAAGCAGGCTGCCTTAGATTCTTTTATCAAAGCTTATGTAATCTATGATAGCGTCGCTGTTGCCGATGTTCAGGGCAATGTTCTGGCTCAATCCACAGGTAAAACTTTACCCAATTTACTTAGTTCCAGTTATTTCCAAACAGCCATCAAAGCTAATGCTCCCATCATTAGCCAGCCTCAGTTGTCAGAAGGCTCTAATGTTTTAGCAGTTTATTTGGCTGCGCCGATCAAGGATCAGGTGACAGGTAAAATTGTGGCTATGATCCGAGCGAGAATACCAGTTAAATATCTGCGAGATGTAATTCTTGCGGTTGGTCAAGAAGAAAATTATCTGTTGAACAATCAAGGACAAATTTTTGCGACTTCTGAAGAGTCAGAATTTAAAAAAATTCAAACTCTGCCAGGAAGCGTTCAAGCCGCAGGGGATCACTTGGACTTCTTTGGACAGTTGCAAAACGATCAGGGAAATTCTCCAGGAACAGAAAAGGAAGCAGCGACGGGGAACAAATCTTTGATTACTGAGGACAAGATCGCCTCCTATATTCCTTTTTCCTCATTTAAAGATGAATTTCGCTCCCAGTTACCAAACTTAGGCTGGAGTACAATTACTACTGTTGATAAAAAACAGGCTCTTGAAGCACAACAGGAACTGTTAATTTCTTTTGCCGCAGGAACACTGATAATTTCTGCTTTAGTAGGAGCGATCGCTTCTTTGATTGGGTATAAAGCAACTCAACCTATATTAGAAGCTTTAGATGCCGTAAAACAATTAGGGAACGGCAACTTTGATGTACGGATTCCTGTCAAAGGACAAGATGAACTAGCTGACTTGAGTTCTAATATCAACAAAATGGCAGGGCAAATTCAAGATTTGCTATTTACTCAAGAAGCCGAAACTAAGCAACAACGCAAAGAAAAAGAGCTGCTACAACAGGGAGTAATGGGTCTATTGTTAGATGTTGAAGGGGCGCAAAAAGGAGACTTAACTGTCAAAGCTCAGATGACCGATGGTGCAGTTGGTTCTATTGCCGATGCCTTTAACGCAACTATGAGAAAACTACGGGAACTTCTGCAAGAAGTACAGGCGGTTTCAACCGAGGTTGGTCAATTATCTTTGGCAGGAGAAGACTCGGTACGACAACTTTCTGAATCTGCCCTTAAACAAACTGAAGAAATCAACCAAGCGTTAGGCAGTATTGATGAAATTAATCAGTCCGTAGCTACGGTGGCTAACTATGCTCAAGAAGCTGCCAAAATTGCTCGTGATGGTTCAATTCAAGCCAAAGAGGGAGATTTAGCCATGGATGCTACGGTTAGCAGTATTGAAAAAATTCGTGGCACTGTAGCCAACACCTCGAAAAAAGTAAAACAACTGGCAGAATCGTCCCAAGAAATTGCGCAAATCGTGGACATTATCTCGGGTATTTCTGAAAAAACCAACTTACTAGCATTTAACGCTTCGGTGGAGGCAGCGCGGGCAGGAGAACACGGTGAGGGGTTCAGAATCGTAGCAGAAGAAGTACGCCGTCTGGCGGATCGAATTACCGAAGCGACTAAAGATATTCAACGGCTGGTTAGTACAATTCAGCAAGATACTACTTCAGTGCTGCAAGGGATGGAAACCAGTACTTCTGAGGTGGTCAATGGTAGTGAATTAGTTCAGCTAACTAAACTTAACCTGCGTAGCTTGGCAAACACCAGTAAACAAATTGATGAATATCTTAAATACATTTCCACCAGTACTATTGACCAAACTAATACTTCTGAGGTGGTCAACCAGAAAATTAACGGTATTGCCACCATCGCTAAAATCAACTCGACTGAAGCTCAAAATGTGGTGCAGTCACTGCAAACTTTAGTATCTGAAGCTAACAATCTCCAGGCTTCTATTTCTCAGTTTAAGCTAGAAGCTTAGAAGGACGATTTGCAGCGAGTACTATTACTTCAGCAAAGTAATTAGTTACCGACACTAAGTAATAATTTATTGAAGAAATCTAAATTAAAATGAGTTCTCAGTTAGATCCAGCAATCCTCGCTGCCATTACCGCCGAAGCACGCCAGTGTTTTCTAGATGAAGATGCCCCTGAGTATCTAGAGATGTTAAGGTCAGGGATTCAAGACCGCGCCAATCCAGACTTTACTTCTTTATTTAGAGCTGCTCATTCCCTCAAAGGTGGTGCTGGGTTGGCCTGTTTAACCAGTTTGCAACAACTAGCTCACAAGCTGGAAGATGTTTTAGTGGGACTACAACAATCACAGATTGCCGAAGTCGAGCTTGCTTGGGCTTTAGTTGAAAATAGTGTTGATGAGATTGGCTTTGTGGTGAGTCAGGCGCACAATGTTGATGAGGCGATCGCCAATCCTGAATTGATTATTGCGCTGGAATCTTTGGTAAGCACTGTTGCCAATTCAGATTCAAATGCTCAAGAATCTAGCGAACAGGGAAGTAGTGATAATCAGGATTTTATTCGCCACACTTTAACAACTGAATTAGCCAGTAGTTTTGATGCGATTGAAGAATTAGAGTTAGACACCGAACCAGAATTGCTTGAGCCGTTATTGTCAGGTTTTGCTGATGAATGTGGCTTTTTAGCTCAAACGTTAGATCTTCCCTGGCTAGGAGAAGCCGTTACACCGATCGCTAAAGCATTAGAGTCAGACGGGATCGAGGCTTTATTGCTAACTAAAGATATTATTAGTCAGTTACGCCATAAAATTACTGAGTATTTAGAACAGGAAGCATCAAGTTCAGCAGATTCGTCCACAACCCAGCAAGCAAATCAAAGCCTAGTAACAAAAACTTTAAACGAAGATTTAGAGGAATTATGCCAAGCGATCGCTGCTTTGGAGATGGATACTCCCGAAGAGATTATTAAAGAAGCCATAGCAGGTTTTACAGATGAATGTACTTTCTTGAGTGAAACATTAGAATTACCTTGGTTAATTCAAGCACTTGCTCCCATTGAAAAATTATTAACTAATTGCGATTCTCTAGAAGCACTCTTAACAGTACAGGAATTAGTAGGGGAAATTCGTCAGCAGCGCGATATTTATTTAGCCAATAGTGCTGCTCCAGCCGAATTAGATGACGAACCAGAGGCAATTATCAGTAGTCAGGTTAATCAAAATCGTCAAGATGACCAGGCTTTATATTCACAGGCTGGATCGTTTGATTTTGGTGAAAGTGATGAAGATACAGCGTTGTCCACCGTCATGTTTGAACCGCCTGCTGCTGCTCAAGGCAAAATGGTTACCAAAGTAGCAGAAGCCTCAAAACCTGCTGCTAATAATCAAGTTAAGATTTCTCTAGAAAGACTAGAGGGTATAACTAATAACGTCGAAGAATTGATCCTGAGTCAATCTCGTATTAGTCGTCAACAGAGGGTTTTAAATCAGGCAAATCGCCGTTTGCGATCGCTAACTCGTCAGTTCGAACCGATTCGAGAACAGATTCAAGATTTATATAATCAACTTGCTGTTGGCTCATTTGGCAACTCTGACGCAGATTTGGCAGCCGTTAAAAATAATCAAAATGGGTTTGATTCTTTGGAAATGGATCGCTATACCGACCTACATTCTAGTCTACAAACTTTCCAAGAATTAATGCTCCAGATTCAGGAAACCCGCACTGATATTGATTTTATCGACCGAGAAATAGTAGAGAATCTAGAACAAAGCGAGAAGAATCTGAACACTCTATATTCCAAAGTTACTGATTCACGACTAGTTCCTTTTGAAACTCTGGCTAAAAGATTTATTCCCCAAATTCGTGGTTTGAGTCAACGTTTTGATAAGTTAGTGGATTTAAAAATTGAAGGAAAAAATACTTTAGTCGATCAAATTTTACTCGAACAGCTGCAAACTCCCTTAACCCATTTGCTCAATAATGCCTTCGATCATGGGATTGAATCTAAATATGAGCGTCTGGCTGCCAAAAAACCAGAAACAGCGACGATCGCTCTCAATGCCAAGCTACAAAATAATCAGCTAGTGATTACGATTAAAGATGATGGGGGCGGTATTAATCCTGAGAAAGTTTTTCAGCGAGCAGTGCAGCGAGGAATTTGCCCTCCTCATAAATCAATCCAAGATTTTCGATCAGAAGAAATAGTTAACTGGATTTTTGAACCAGATTTTTCTACCGCTGCTCAGGTAAGCGATATTTCTGGTCGGGGTATGGGATTAGATATTGTTTTGAATTTAATTCGTCAACTGCGGGGTCAGCTTTTTGTCACGACTGATGTTGGTTCAGGCTCTACCTTTACGATCAGCCTACCTTTAAACCTGAGTTTGCAGTCTTTGATGCTGATTCAGCTACAAAACAGATTGATCGCCATTCCTCACACCAGTATCTTGGAGATGATACCCTATCAAGAACTAGATTTTACCAATGACAGCCAAGAGAATTTAAACTGGCAAGGTAAGACAATTTCTTTGGCATCTGTGTCTAGTCTGTTTCCCTGCCCGCGAAAACCTCTGCAATTGGCACAAGGTCAAGTAGGGATTATTTTAGAAACTTCTTTTGATCCTTTAGCTATTTTAGTAGATGCGATCGCTGGGGAAGAAAAATTAATTGTTAAACCTTTTGATGAAACTATTCCTGTCCCGACCTATATTGTAGGCTGTACTATTCTTGGTACAGGAGAAGTAATTCCCGTGATTATGCCCCAAGGAATTACCAAAGATGCTCTTTCCTCTATCTCGATTAAAAATAGCACTACTACTGTCGCCCAAACTGCATCTACTATTTTAATCGCCGAAGATTCGGTAGCAACTAGAAGAATGCTTGAAAAGCTCTTACTGGCTGCGGGTTATCAGGTATTAGTCTGTCGTGATGGACAGGAAGCATTAGACCAAATTGGACAATATCAAGGACGGATTGATTTAATTCTCTCGGATATTGAAATGCCTAGAGTTAATGGTTTTGAACTTTTGGAAAAAGTTCGCGCTCAACCCGCCTTTAAAAAGACACCGATTGTGATGGCAACCTCTCGTACAGGAGATCGCCACCGACAAGAAGCTGAACGTTTAGGAGCAACCGACTATCTGAGTAAACCAGTTCAACCACAGGAATTAATCGACACGGTGGCGAGTTTATTGGCTAAAAAATAACCTCTGACTGCATAATCTAACCTAAACCCTCAATTAACTGTTGTTTGGCAGTAGCTAAAGCCTCGTCTAATTTACTGGCATCTCTCGCACCAGCCTGTGCCAAATTTGGTCTACCACCACCTCCACCACCGCAGATTTTAGAGATCGCACCGATGAATTTACCTGCCTGTAATTGTTTCTCTTTGATTACTTTTTGACTAAAAGCAGCAACTAAGCTAACTTTCCCTGGTTCGGGAATTGAAGCAATCACTACCGCAGCTTCGCCTAATTTTTGTTGTAGTCTTTCAGCAGCAGACTGGAGGGATTTCGCATCCATGTCTCCCATATTTGCTACTAAAATCTTATATTCACCCACGCTTTGAGCCTGAGATAGTTTACTATCTGATTTTGCTAATGCCAGTTCTTGTTTTGCTGCTTCTAATTCTTTTTGAGTAGCCTTTAATTCGTTTTGCAGACTGTTAACGCGATCGCTAATTTCTTCAGGTTTGATTTTAAAAGTACTGCTTAATTCCTTGACTACTTTGTCTCGCAGGTTAAGATAATCTAAAATAGCTGCCCCTGCTACAGCTTCGATTCTTCTGACTCCTGAAGCAATACCCGTTTCAGAGATAATTTTAAACACGCCAATTTCCGCAGTATTGGTAACGTGAGTGCCACCACAAAGTTCCATTGACACTCCAGGAAAATCAATTACCCTCACTTCATCCCCATATTTTTCGCCGAACATCGCTGTTGCACCTTTTGCTTTAGCCTCGGCGATGGGCATTACATTAACATCAGCTTCATGTGCTTCAGAAATCCAGGTATTAACTAATTCTTCTACCTGTTGTATATCATCAGCAGTTAAAGCACGAGGAGAATTAAAGTCAAATCGTAGGCGATCAAAGTTTACTAACGAACCTGCTTGAGACACAGAGTCATCAACCACTTTTTTTAATGCAGCTTGTAATAAATGGGTGGCGGTATGGTTTGCCTGTACTCGACGACGGCAAGCGCGATCTATAGTGGCGTTAACGACATCTCCTACCTTGACAGTACCTCGTTCTACCTTACCTTTATGAATTAAGATGTTACCTTGTTTTTGCACATCTTCAATGCGGATTAAGACATCATCGCCAGAAAGATATCCGCGATCGCCAATTTGCCCCCCAGACTCCCCATAAAAGGGTGTTTGGTCGAGAATAATCTGTACGCGATCGCCAGCAGCAGCCTCAGGGGTGTTTCGGGTCAGGGCGTTTCGCGAAATGTCCCTACTCTCACCATCATCATTACTAACCACAATACCCATAATCTGAGACTGGATAGCTAGTTGGGTATAGCCTAAGAAACTAGTCTCATCACTGCTTTTGACTATTTCACCAAGTGCATTTTGAGTCATCAGATCGATAGCCTCATGGGAATCCTGGGAACGAGTTTTTTGCTCCTCCATTTCTCGCTCAAAATTTTCGAGATCGATAGTTAATCCTTGTTCTTCAGCAATTTCTTGAGTTAATTCTAAAGGAAAGCCATAAGTATCATAAAGTTCAAAGGCATCCTTGCCTGAAATTTTTGGTTGAGAAAGGTTGGCGGTTTTAGCAATAATCTCTGCTAAGAGCTTCTCTCCTCTAGCTAAGGTTTTCAGGAATTGTGTTTCTTCCCGCTGTAACTGATTTTTAATAAAATCTTCTCGTTCTCTAACAGTCGGATACGCAGATTCAGCAAGAGCGATCGCTGTTTGAGCCACCTGAGTAATAAAATTACCCTCAATGCCAATTAATCTACCGTGACGAATTACTCGACGAATCAAACGACGTAATATATAACCGCGATCAGTATTTGATGCTGTTACCCCATCGGCAATTAAGTGAACTACTGCTCTAACATGATCGCCAATTACCTTGAGAGAAGTTTTTGTTTTCTCGTCGGCTTGATTGTAATTTATGGCGGCAATTTCCGCTGCCATCTTAATAATCGGCAGAATTAAATCGGTTTCAAAGTTATTGGGTACTTGCTGGAGGATTTGCGCCATCCTTTCTAAACCCAAACCTGTATCAATATTTTTATTTTCTAACGGCGTAAGATCTCCCTCTAGATCTCGGTTGTACTGCATAAATACCAAGTTATAAAACTCGATAAATCTGCTGTCGTCTTCCAAATCAATCTGTTCATCCCCCAATTCAGGATGAAAATCGTAATATAACTCCGAACAAGGACCACAAGGACCAGTTATCCCCGATTGCCAAAAATTATCTTTCTTGCCCATGCGCTGAATACGATTTTCAGCAATGCCAATCTGATCGCGCCAAATTGCAAAAGCTTCATCATCCTCTTCAAATACACTAGGCACAATGCGCTCTGCTGGTAAACCATAAACTTGTGTCGAAAGTTCCCAAGCCCAGGCGATCGCTTCTTCTTTAAAATAATCTCCAAAGCTAAAGTTCCCCAACATCTCAAAAAAGGTATGATGTCTGGCGGTACGTCCCACATTCTCAATATCGTTGGTGCGGATACACTTTTGAGAACTAGCAGCGCGGGGAGAGGATGCTCTGCGCTGTCCCAAAAAGATCGGCTTAAACGGCAGCATTCCTGCAATAGTCAACATTACTGTGGGATCTTCGGGGATTAAAGAGGCGCTAGGTAATATTTTGTGCTGTTTAGCTTCGTAGAATTTTAAAAATTTGTCGCGGATTTCGCTACCGCTGAGGTATGGGAGATCTGCCATAGTAGTTTAGATAAATGCAGTTTGCGTATTTATTTATTTTTACACTTTTCTAGTGCTATTGAGCCTCACCCTGAAAAGCAATCACTATGCTTGAGAACTATGGAAAAACAAACAATATACTATAAATATATTGCTCATTAATCGACATGAACTATTTTCGTCCTGCGATCGCCACAATACAAGGCTATATCCCTGGAGAACAGCCGAAGCCAGGAACACCAATTATTAAACTCAATACCAATGAAAATCCTTATCCCCCATCACCTCAAGCATTAGAAGTGTTACGCAGCCTAGATAGTGAGTGGTTAAGACGCTATCCCGATCCTTATTCGCGAGATTTCTGCAAGGCTATTAGTGAAGCTTTAGATGTACCTGCTGATTGGATAATTGTCAGCAACGGTAGCGACGATCTACTAAATATTTTGATTCGCGCCTGTGCCGAGGGAAAAGAGCGTAAAGTGGTCTATCCAACACCGTCTTACGTTCTTTACCGTACCCTAGCATCATTACAGGCGGCGGAGGTAGTAGAAGTTGCTTATCCTCAGGATTATCAACTACCTATTGTGGAATTAGCTGCCGCCGGAGGTGCGGTTACTTTAATTGCTACTCCTAATAGTCCTTCTGGTCACATTGTATCTCTCAAAGATTTACGGCAGTTGGCTAGTAGAGTGTCGGGGATTCTAGCTATTGACGAAGCTTATGTTGATTTTGCCGATTATTCGGCTTTGTCTCTGGCTCAAGAATTTGAAAACGTAATTATTTTACGTACCCTATCTAAGGGTTATTCTCTCGCTGGTTTACGTTTGGGTTTTGGCATTGCTAATCCCCAGCTGCTTTCAAATCTATTTAAAGTTAAAGATAGTTATAACGTTGATGCTCTGGCGATCCTAATTGGCGCGGCTGCGATGAAGGATCAAGCATATAAAAATAACTGTGTCGAAAAAGTAAAGCGATCGCGCAGTAAACTAGCAATAGATCTTAGACAAATCGGTTTTGAAGTCCAAGATTCTCAGGGGAACTTCTTGTTAGTCACCCCACCTAATCAGCAAGCAGCAAAGATTTACCAATCTTTAAAAGAAAAAAATATCTTAGTTCGCTATTTCCAATTGCCAGGATTATCAGATAAGCTACGCATTACTGTGGGGACTGATGAACAAAATCACCAATTACTTCAGGCGATTAACCTAAGTGCCTAAACAAAATTAATTACACATTATTATTCACCTTTTCCCTTTCCCCCTTTCCCTTTACCCAATTTCAACTAGGAAATTAATTTTACACGACTACTTATAACTTTGACGATGTTATTTCGTAGAGGCGAACGGGCTTTCTTCCCCACCTTTTCTTTTAACTTACTCTCCTTGAGGAAAACGCTCCCATAAATCCGTGCCTTGTCTAAGACTTTGATGATTGCCATTACCTAAGATGATGTGATCTAGCAGCGGGATATCTAAACACTGTGAACCCTGCAACAATTGTTCGGTTAAATAAATGTCTTCGGCAGAAGGATCTAAACTTCCTGATGGGTGATTATGAGCAACTATTAATTTAGTTGCTCCTTGCCGTACAGTTTCTCTAAAAATTTCGCGAGGATGTATTAAGGTTTCCGTAGCCGTACCAATGGTTAAAATTTTGGTAGCTAGTAGATAGTTTTTTACATCCAGCATTAAGATCGCAAAATGCTCCTGATTTTGCCACATTAAGTCACTACTCAATACTGCTGCTGCGGATGCAGGATTATCGATCGCCACTCGTTCATGTGGTTTAAAGATAAAGGCGCGTTTACCTAATTCCACTGCTGCAATGATAGTAGCCGCCTTAGCAGGGCCAATCCCAGGAATTCTCATCAACTCGCGAGGATTAACATCCCTCAACACATCTAAAGGTGCGCGTCTGTATTTACCTAATTCCTGTAGTATATGTTGGGCTAAACCAATTGCTGATAAGTTTCCTTTAGTTTGCCCTGTACTAATTAAAATAGCAATCAGTTCTGCTTCAGAAAGATTCTTTGCTCCTACCGCCATCAATCTTTCACGAGGCCTCTCACTGACGGGCAAGTCAGCAATTCTAAGGCGATAAGTCATAACTTGGCAAAATAATATTTTTGTATGACAAATATAACCCAGATATTACATTGATTAAATAAGCTACATCTAATCTTTAATTAATTCCACTGCATCTTTACCGTCGAGATCGTTTAAGTATACTTTGACCTTTTCTTCTGAAGCTGTCGGCAATTTTTTACCAATAAAGTCAGGATGTATGGGGAGTTCTCGATGTCCTCTATCAACTAGTACTGCTAACCTAATTAATTCTGGTCTACCATACTCTGTGACGGCATTCAGAGCAGCACGGATAGTACGACCTTTGTAGATTACATCATCTACTAACACTACAGTTTTATCTGTCAAATCCATAGGAATTTTGGTTTGAGCAGGAATGCGAGTCCGAATTTTATCTAAATCGTCACGATAGAAAGTAACATCGATCGCACCTACGGCAACAGATGTGTTTTCCAAAATCTCCATTTGTTTAGCTAATAAATGAGCTAAAGGTACACCCTTGGTATGAATGCCTAACAAAATAGTTTGCGATAAATCTGCCGATTTTTCGACAATTTGAGAAGCTAAACGGTTGATCGTACGACGAATTTCTTCAGCAGACAATATAGTAACTACTTGAGCTGACATTTATTACGGTGAGCAAACACTGCTTATTTCTGGTATTTATTGATTATATAGCTCAAGTTAAAAGTCAGTGAGATTAAGCTAGTGCCTAATTTGTACAGGAATCAAAATAATGACCAATCAAACTAAGCAAGTAGTGATCAATTCACCATTGGATATGCATCTGCATTTTCGCGAGGGTGCAATGGCGCAAACGGTAATTCCTTTGACCTCCCATGCTTTTGCAGGAGGGGTAATTATGCCTAATTTAGTGCCAGTAGTGGATAATTTAGAGCGTTTAACAGGATATCTGCAAGAGATTAAAACTAATGTTGGTCAGGATGTGTTTGAGCCTTACATGACAGTATTTTTTAAAAACTATACTTATCAAGAGTTAGAACAGTTAAAGCCATATATTTTAGGAGTCAAGCTTTATCCTGCGGGAGTAACTACCAATAGTGAAAATGGGGTTGCAGCCTTAAATCACGCCGAGGCTACGATTAAGTATCTTGAAGAGTTAGAAATTCCTTTATTAGTCCATGGAGAAACTCATGGCTTTGTGATGGATCGAGAAAAGCTATTCTTGCCAATTTTTGAGCATTTGGCGCAGAAGTTTCCTCAATTAAAAATTATCATGGAGCATATCACTACAGCCGAGGCGATATCTCTGTTGGATCGATATGAGAATATTTACGCCACTGTAACTTTGCATCATCTAATTATTACTTTAGATGACCTAGCAGGGGGCTTGCTTCGACCACATTTATTCTGTAAACCAATCCCTAAGCGTCCAGAAGATCGTGCTGCGCTACTTGATGCTGCCATTAAGGCTCATCCTAAACTGATGTTTGGTAGTGACTCTGCACCTCATCCCCTCGACAAAAAAGAAGCTTGTGGTTGTGCTGCGGGGATCTTTACTGCGCCGATCGCCTTACAGGCTTTAGTAGAGTTATTTGACCGACATCAGGCGATCGCTAATTTGCAGGCTTTTGTTTCCGATCATGCTCAACGTATTTATGGCATCCAACCACCACAAAAATCAGTAACTTTAGTTGCCACTCCATTCAAAGTACCCTCTATGTATGGCACTGTTACCCCCATGTTTGCTAACCAAGAAATATCTTGGTCGATTGCTCGAATCGACACCGCGATTAGTTGCAGTTTGTAAATATTATTGATGTAAAAATCGCATTTAGAATTGCCTTTTGTTGAGTTTTGGTAAGTTTCGCTACCAACAGTTGAAAAAATCAATGACAGCATGGGTGTAATTCTCCAACATCATGCAGCATGAATAACCACGCATCACTCGTAATTGCTTCAATTTTAGGTTTAGTCGCTGGAATGAGCCATGGTATGGTTTCTCACTACCAAAATCTGCCTTTTTCTCTGTCAGAGCAGGTTCTTGAATCAATTAACGTTAGTAATGGTAAAAGTTTTAATTAAAATTTAATTAAAAGCTCAAATATTAAAAAATCCAAAAAGTAGCTATTGTTACAATTTTTTGGGGATAATAGTAACTAATTTACTATTGTCGAGGTTGTAACAGATGCAGTCACCTACATCAAGGGGAAATTTATCTGCCTCCTATGCATTGATCGCGATTCCTTTAGTAGCTCTAATTACTTTTGTGGTTGGCTATACTGCTTCTCGCGCTGCTTTAGAGCAAACTCAAAACCAAAATGCAGTTTCTGAAGATTATAATTTGGTTATTCCACATGAAGCTAGCTTGTGGAGCGATTTTGCTAGATAGTTGAAATATTAGCTGCTGATCAATTAAGAGATTATTGAAAGTTAAACTAAATTAACAGGGAAAAGGCGATCGCATTGATATATTTATACTTTGCGATCGCCTTGTTCAATAATTACAATAATTTAAATTTAAAGTTCGTAACAAAACAAACCCATCTGAGGTAGCTCAAAACACCATTGATTGGAAGTTACAACCGACTGTTTTTTTGCTTGACTATCATTATTTGTTTTCTGAGATGCCTGTGCAGGCAAGGTATTTAGACTAAAAATAGTTAGGGCTAGTAAGATGTAAGATAATTGATTCTTCATGGTGTTTAAGGGTTGATAATTAAGTTTTATTAAGTTTTCTTTTTTTATATAAAGCCAGTATAAAATTGACACCATCAATGAGAAGTGATTATTGTCACTCTTCAAAACCCTATCTAGTCACTCGATCAATTACTTAACTTCAAGTTGGGATTGGTTTGGCTGCTGCTCTAAAAGACAAGAGCCTTTTAATAGCTTTAGAGTATCGGTGGATACAGCTAAACAAGACGGAATTATCTTGATTAGTGCAGGGGGATATTTTGACTTTAATTGCGCGATCGCTTGTTGGGTTTGCTTTGACCAGGAACTATTAATTAACCAATTTTTATTGAGTAAGTATTGGGTAGTAAAAGCATCGTGATCAAGCAGTAAGTAATTTACATGATATTGCTGAATAAAAGACTGAATATTTTTTAGCTCATGACTATATTGAGCCTGCAATAAATCAACCGTTCTTTGTTTTATTTGCTCATAATAAGCAGGATGATATGCCAGGGCAAACTCATCACCGACTAAAATAGATCGCTGGGAAAAAGCTGGTATATTATTAACTTCTATACTTAAGGATGCTACGAGGATATCTTTCGGCTGTTGGGCTAAATATTGATATATTTCCTTGGCTGTACCCACTCGCCAATCTTGAAACCAATTAATTGAAATATAGGGAATAGCAGGAAAAATAACTACCGTTAAGGCAAATAAAGTAATTAAGGTTATTTTAGTTTTTGCTAATAAATTGAATTGCTGTTTATTCTTCAACCATTGCCAACTTGAGTTTAGATAAATAGTCAAGACAATACCTGATGAGATCGCCAAGACAAACTGAATTGTGTGATATGTATAACGGCTAGGTAGATGTAGTTTTGGCAATAGTAAATGTGCCAAAAAAAACATTAGCAACGATGCTATTGTTACTTGAATTAAGATATTGATATTTTTAGTAGTTAGCTTAGAGATTGGTATTTTTTTATTTAATACCCAAGGTAATATTAATCCACTCCAAACTATCGTCGGAAACAATGGTAGAGTTAAACCACTAGAACCAGCCAACCAATATTTAAGGAAGCCTACACCAAAAAAAGGACTTCTTCCTCCTAAGTTAAATTCTGGCATTTGCTGCATTTGTAGAGCAGTAACAGTTGTTGCTAATTGTGCGGGTTTTTGGGTCAGCGGGTAAAGAGCGATCGCTGTCACCATAAATCCGATAATCCACCAGATATAATACTTTTTTTGATTGGTGAAGCTAATTATATTATTTCTATTTTTCTTACTTTGAAAGACGATTAATCTAAGACTAAGTATTACCATCTCGATTAAGATAATATGAGGATAAAATATTCCCTGTAGTAACAATAAAATTAAACAGGGAATAAGAGAATTTAGAGATAGATAATATAAGAAAGCAGCTAATAATGGATAAATAAAAGCTCTAGGGGTAGCTGAAACCAAATCATCATTGAGCCAAATTAATTGGTTGATTAATAAGCTGCTAATAAACCCAGCCAAAGGTAGAGAAAATATTTGCAGCGTAAACCAGTATATATAAATAGTAGTAAAGCCAGCTAACACTGGCGGTAAGAGCTTGGCGAATAGAATTGGCTCAATTCCAAGTTTTGCAGCGAATAAGTATAAAAATTTAAATCCAATTGGAGCAAGACTAGAAAAGTAATTAGCAATTAAATCATTGCGAAATAAATCAGCATCAACAAATCTTTGTAGCCAAACCACGTGCTGTCTAGCATCATCTTGGACGATATATTCTTGATTAAAAACAAAATAATAAAAGCAAAATCCGTAATAGAAGGCAACCAGCAAACTAATCCCCAAGCAGAAATTAGCACCCCGATGGTTATGATTATTTAACATTTACTGAGTATATCTAATCTGGCAAAACTGGCAAAACTAGCGTAACTGTTGCAGTTTTTTGTTGGCAAAATTCATCATCTCAACGGCATTAGCATAGACAGGTAGTCCTAAAGAGGTAAGGATATAGAATTTAAGAAATGTAGATTATGTGATCTCTATGCCAGCAGATTTACCACTTTGTCCCGAGGTATTGCTTTGAGTTTGATCCCCCAAATAGATTAAAGTTAAAAATCTAGGTTTTATTACCCACAAGAAATATAAGGCGATCGCATGGCTGCTGTAACTACTGCCCCCAGAAATTTTAACTTTCCTCTCACTGCCGTTATTGGTCAAGAATCGATTAAGCTGGCTTTATTACTATCGGCAGTCGATCCAGAATTGGGAGGTGTCGCGATCGCTGGTCGTCGTGGAACGGCTAAATCGGTTATGGCACGGGCGATCTATAATCTTTTGCCACCGATTGAAATTATTCAGGGTTCTCTCTACAATTGTGACCCTAATCAGCCTGGAAACTGGGATGATGATACCGCAGTTAAATACGGCAATACTGCTACAGAAGATATTCCTACACAAATTGTGTCTGCTCCTTTTGTGCAGATACCTTTAGGGGTAACAGAAGATCGGCTATTGGGTTCGGTGGATGTGGAAGAATCGGTTAAACAAGGTGAGCCAATATTTCAGCCAGGATTACTAGCCCAGGCGCATCAAGGAGTTTTATATATCGATGAAATTAATCTCTTGGACGATCAAATTGCCAATCAGCTCTTAACGGTTTTAGCTGATGGACGCAATGTCATTGAACGAGAAGGCATTAGCTTCCAGCATCCTTGTAAACCAATTTTGATTGCTACCTATAATCCTGAAGAAGGGGGATTGCGGGAGCATTTACTAGATCGCATTGCGATCGCTCTTTCTGCCGATACTGTCTTATCCCTCGAACAGCGAGTTGAAGCGGTAAACCAAGTAATTGATTTTACTAATTCCCCTAAAGACTTTATCACAGCTTATGAAGGAGATATCGATAGTCTGAAGACCGATATTATTCTGGCGCGGGAATGGCTCAAGGAAGTCAAAATAAGCCACGATCAGATTATGTATTTGGTACAGGAAGCAGTCAGAGGAACAGTTGAAGGACATCGTGCCGAACTGTTTGCTGTCAGGGTAGCTAAAGCCTGTGCTGCTCTAGACGGACGAGATCACGTGACTGCGGATGATTTACGTAAAGCAGTAGAGCTAGTCATTATCCCCCGTGCCACCACTATTGAAGTTCCCCCAGAAGACGCGCCTCAACCACCACCACCGCCACCACAGCAGCAGCTAGAGGACGAATCAAATCAAGATCAGGATGAAGACGAGACAGAAAACGAACAGGAAGAACAGGAGCAAGAACAAGAGCCACCAGCAATTCCCGATGAGTTTATCTTTGATATTGAAGGAGTTGTGTTAGATCCCGAAGTGTTAACCTTTGCTCAAACTATGCAGCGACAGGGGAAATCAGGGGCGCGAAATTTAATCTTTTCCGATGATCGCGGACGCTATATCAAACCAATGATTCCCAAAGGAAAGGTCAAACGGATTGCGATCGATGCTACTCTGCGTAATGCTGCCCCCTATCAAAAGGCACGACGGGAGCGTAACCCTGGCAGAAATGTAATTATTGAACAGAGCGATCTACGTTCCAAACGGATGGCGCGGAAAGCTGGGTCGTTAATTATATTTGTCGTGGATGCTTCTGGTTCGATGGCTTTAAACAGAATGCAGTCAGCTAAAGGTGCAGTGATGCGCTTGTTAACCGAAGCCTACGAAAATCGCGATCAAATCTCTTTGATTCCCTTCCGTGGGGAACGTGCCGAAGTATTGCTCCCACCTACCCGTTCGATTACGATGGCAAAAGGCAGATTAGAATCTTTGCCCTGTGGTGGCGGTTCGCCTTTATCCCATGGTTTAACCCAGGCGGTAAACGTGGGTATCAATGCCCAAATGTCGGGAGATATCGGACAGGTAGTAATCGTTGCTATTACCGATGGACGAGGTAATATTCCTTTGTCCCGTTCGTTAGGAGAAGTCCCCGAAGAAGGAGCAGAAAAGCCCAACATCAAAGAAGAACTGCTAAATATTGCAGGCAAAGTGCGAGGGATGGGCATGAAATTACTCGTAATTGATACCGAAAGCCGTTTTGTGTCCACTGGTTTTGCCAAAGAACTAGCTAAACAAGCTGGTGGCACTTATTATCATTTGCCCAAAGCTACAGATCGAGCGATCGCCGATATGGCAAGAGGCGCAATTGCTCAAATGTAATTAATGTGTAGTTAATGAAAGTAAAAGAGATAATTAAGCTAGTTGAACAAGATGGCTGGTATTTAGCTAGAACCAAAGGTAGTCATCGCCAATACAAACATCAAATTAAAATGGGTTTAGTGACAATTCCAGGTAAATTAAGTGATGAACTAGCTTCTGGAACGTTAAATAGTATTCTGAAGCAAGCAGGTTTAAAACAATGAAATATTTAACATTGATTGAAAAGACAGGTACTGGTTATTCTGCCTACTCTCCAGATCTAGCAGGATGTGTATCTACGGGATCAACAATTGAAGAAGTCACTGCCAATATGGAAGAAGCAATTCAGTTTCATCTTGAAGGCTTGAAACTAGAAGGCTATGAAATTCCCGAGCCAAAAACCACTTCTATATATATCGAAGCTTTAGTTTAGATCGATCAAAGCGATCGCCGATATGGCAAGAGGCGCAATTGCTCAGATGTAATTAACTTTCATTAGCATAGTTTAGTTAAGCAAGGAAGCAGATTAATTTCTAAAACCCAGGTAGCTAACCTTTTCCCTACACCCCTGCCCAAACTATTGTATATTTAATTACACTTACCTACTTAAGTTGTATTTTTGTCGGTATGCCCAGGTAAAGTATTTCCAAACCATACTTTAGCCAACAGGGCTTTATAGTGAGTCTCCTTGATCATCATCTGTCCATAAAGGTAAATCAGATATTCTAGGGCTTGTTCACGAGTCATGTTCTCAACACCGTCGGCAAAGGAACGGAGATGAAATTCTTGTTCCAAAGACAATTTGATTGGTTCGTTCACTTATTTATTGTCCTTACGTAGTTTTGCTAAATCTATACGTATGACAGCAAAAAAATAAGCATTATATTATTGATTATCTATAGCTATTGAATTTGTTAAAGCCAATTGCCCAACAGCACATAAGGTGCCCAGTAAAACGGGTGTTTATACCAGCGACTGTGTAATAGCTTTAGCTGAGCTTGTCGTACTGCTTCAGCTTTAGGTACTTGAGCTAATAATTCCTGATAAAAACTACTCATAAGTTTAGCAGTAGCTTGGTCATTAACTGACCAGAGAGTAGCCAAAGTGCTTTTTGCTCCTGCCCTAACTGCCATTCCCGCCATTCCTAGTGCTGCTCGATTATCCCCCGTTGCTGTTTCACAGGCGCTTAAGACTAGTAACTCGATCGCTTTGGTTAAATCGCCACTCCTAGCCTTGAGGATACTGTCTAACTCGTTGATGTTAATCCGCTCATCCCAAGCCAGGAGAAAAGTATCTTCTAGGGAAGAACTAAACTGTCCGTGGGTAGCAATATGGATAAGAGGATAATCTGAGTATTGAATTTCTTGTTTGAGTGCTTCACTAGTGAAGTCTTGATTGACTAAAACTCGACTATCAATTCGCGATGCAATCTCCTTAAGCTCTGAGGTGACATATTCTAATCCCGCAAAATCATCAACTTTCTCGGTCAAACCCGCAATGAGAGTTTTGAGCTTTACTTGTGTTAAGGAACGAGGATTAAGTAACTGTAGTCCTGGAGTCAGGGCAATGCTATAGTCTTCAATCAGATAATGTTGACCGTCAAACAGGGCGCTAAAAGGAATGTTGGCGAATGCACCATCGGGAATAATGACTAAAGTTTTGATCGAATTTTTGCTTAAACCATCAACAGCAGGACGAATCACTAAGTCGTATAGTTTTTGTGCTGAACGAGAAAAATTACGCCGACTACGAATGACTAGATGGTGACGAAACTGTTCAATAACTTGCTCAAGCTGTGCTTGCGAGATTTTCTGGCTGTAGTGTTGGAGGGGTTGATTTGGTAAACTGAGAATAACTTCTAGGCGATCGCTTAAAATAATGGGATAAATTACTGCTGCGTGGGGATCTAAACGATCAATATCAATCTCTTGAGCGTCTAAACAGGCTTCGCGAAAAAAGTGATTCAGTTCCGCAAGCTGGAGAGATTCCATCACTTTTCGAGCTTTTTCTAGACTTGACTGAGCAATAGTTTCTCCTGCATCACTTTCTAGTAATAAGCTAACTAGCCCTCGATAAACAGGTTCGACACTATTGCGAAAAGAAGACTGTACATCAGGGTTGATCGCGACTAAATCGCGACTCAAAGACTTAAGTAATTCTACTGCCTGAGTATAATTAGCGATCGCCTGATCGGACTCGCCTAAAGCCTGATTAATTCTGCCTAGCTGCCATTGCCAAAGATAGCTTACTTCGGGCGCATTAATACCTTGAGCGAGAATTAGAGCTGCTTGAGTATACTGCTGGGCGTTTGACCAATCTGTTAATTTTTCTCTAATTTGTCCTCGCAATCCTAAACCATAAGACTGAGCCTGGGGATAGGAGATTGTCTTGGCTTGCTCGATTGTTGCTGCTAAAAATTGCTCAATGTCTGCTACCTGACTCTGCTTGAGCCCCCAGTTGTAAGTTAGTTGAACCAGTTCAAGCCAACTATGAGCAAAATTGAGGCGACGGTCAATATTAGTTCGATTAACTGTTAATCTAGCCAACTCTGCCTTAATTTGAGTAACTAAAGCCCAACTTTGCTGCCCAGGAAGACGGGGAACGCTTGACCTAGTATTTAATTGAGCAAGATAAATCTGAAGAGGTAAATCAGTCTGCCAGCAATTATCTTGCTGTTGACAAGTTGCTAATCCTTGCTGAAAAAGCTTTAAAGCTTTTTCAGGCTGATGAGTTTTGTAAGTATTGCCCAGTAATAGTAAAATTTTGCTCTGTTCGTCCGTAGAATCTAAACGAGTGGCAATAGTTAAGCTCGATCTTAAAACTTCTCGCGCTCCCTTGATTTCTCCTACTAGTCGCAGGATATCGCCATAGCTTCTTAGTCCTGCTACCTTAAGTTCGGAGTCAGACTGTTGTTCTAAAACGTTTGATACCTCGGTTAGACTGTTCAGGGCGCGTCGATATAATCCCAACTGTTTAAAAGCACTTGCCTGATTAATTGAAGTGCGAATTACACCTGATTCATCTCCAACCTGCTGATAATTTGTCTGAGCTTGTTGCCAAGTTGCGATCGCTTGTTCTGCTTCTCCCTGACTTAGCTGTAAAATCCCTTGATTGTTTAATACCTGTGCTATCGCCCGAACTTTTTTAGTTTCGCTTAAGTTAGGGTCATTATGCAGTAACTTTAAACTTGCGTTAATATTTGCAGTTGCCTGTGACCAATTATTCAACTGGCTTTGAGCTAGTGCTAAATGGCTCATAACCCTGGCACGACCTAAAGAATCTTGTGGGTCATATATTTCTATTGCCTGCTGCCACAAATCTGCTGCCTGTTTAAATTGAGAGATTGAATAAAAATATTTTCCCTGAGTTTCAAGTTGGGCAGCACTTTTAGTTGCTACTATCTGTTGCTCGGTGGGGACTGTCGCAAAAACCGCAACAAGCTTATTAGGCAAGAAACTCATCGACAACCCAACTATTGCTACAAACAGCAACAAGTAACTTCGACGAAGTTTAAAAGGCATAGAAACACCAACTAAAGATTCATAATTACTGATAGAATGCCCATTTCCTAATTTGCAGTTAGCATTGATAACTATCCGCAGTCAACGGTTTGATTGAAAAAATAGATCATTTCAGTTGAAAACTGCTGTAATTGCTGCTTCAAGAGCGATCGCAATATGTGTCCAGTGAGTTCCCCCCTGACAGAAGACAATATAGGGTTCTCGCAAAGGGCCATCGGCAGAGAATTCGGAGGTACTACCGTCAATAAATGTGCCTCCTGCCATCACTAATTGACTGGCATATCCAGGCATTTCTCCAGGAATGGGTTCAACATAGGAATCGACGGGAGAATGTTGTTGAATCGCCCGACAAAAAGCAATCAGCTTCTCGGCTGATCCTAGCTGTACTGCCTGAATCAGATCGCGACGGGGTTCTAGCGGTAAAGGATTAACCCGATAGCCTAGCTGTTCAAAAACATAGGCGATGAGATGACTTCCCTTAATAGCTTCTCCGACCATTTGGGGTGCGAGAAACAATCCCTGAAACAGCAGACGATTTTGGTCAAAAGTTGCGCCACCACTGCTGCCAATTCCAGGTGCGGTTAAGCGACAGGCTGCCATTTCAACTAATTCTTTTTTCCCCGCAATGTATCCCCCTGCCGTCACAATTGTTCCCCCAGGATTCTTAATCAAAGAACC
The DNA here is from genome assembly GCF_003003995.1 of Pleurocapsa sp. CCALA 161. GTDB lineage: Bacteria > Cyanobacteriota > Cyanobacteriia > Cyanobacteriales > Xenococcaceae > Waterburya. The sequence continues at coordinate 34,949 of NZ_PVWF01000004.1, forward strand.
CGCCATTAAATCTACTCCAACTGCTGTTGGTTCAAGGTCAGAGACAAATTCGCCATAGCAGTTATCGACAAAACAAACCGTATTTGGATTTTGCTGTTTAACGGACTCAACAATTCTTTGGATCTCTGAAATTGATAAACTTTGTCGCCAGGAATAACCGCAAGATCTCTGGATTAACACTAGACGAGTCTTCTTGGTAACGGCGGTATTCAACCCCGACCAGTCAATTGTGCCTTGTTCGGTCAATTCAAGCTGACGATAATCAATTTGCCAGTCTTTTAAAGACCCCTGATGCTGACCTCGTAAGCCAATTACTTCCTCTAGAGTGTCGTAGGGTGCGCCAGCCACGGCTAACATCTCATCCCCTGGTCGCAATACGCCATATAAACCACAGGCGATCGCCTGAGTTCCTGAAACGAACTGTACCCGTACCGCAGCCGCTTCCGCCTCCATGACTTGAGCAAAAACTCGATCTAAGGTTTCCCGTCCCAAATCGTTATGTCCATAGCCACTAACGCTAGCAAAATGCTGCACTCCCAAGCGATGATCGCGCAAAGCAATTAAAACTTTTTTGAGATTTTGCTTGACCTGAGCGTCAATTTTCGAAAAAATCGGTATTAGTGCTTTTTCTGCTTCTAACAGCAGGCGATCGCTTTTCATGATTTTTAATGGAGTGCTGAGATTAATCTTCCGTCATCTATTGAGTCATGCTTTTGCAGTTTATCTTGGTAGGGACACATTCTAATTATTAATCTGAAACGAATTTCCTGACTGAGTATTTTGAGCATAAAAACCAACAGCATTTATTTCTGTTGTGTTGCAGGTGCTACTGGTTAGATGATGTATTAAATTACACCATCAATAATTATATAGAGTTGAGATTTAGGTTTATAAATGACAATTGTGACATCCAAAAATATTCCTCCTGCTTGGGGAACAATTATTTACCTGGCTATAATTCATTTTGTAGCTTTATTTGCGATATTGCCCAGCAATTTTAGCTGGGGTGCGTTGGGGGTAGCGTTTATCCTATACGTAATTACCGCAGGAGTGGGTATTACTCTGGGATTCCATCGTCTCGTCGCTCATCGTAGCTATCAAGTTCCTCAACTACTGGAGTATTGTTTGATTTTTTGTGGCACTTTAGCTGGTCAAGGAGGCCCTTTGGATTGGATTGGACTGCATCGGATTCATCATCAATATTCCGATTTAGAATCCGATCCCCATAATTCTTTGAAAGGCTTTTTTTGGAGTCATCTCGGCTGGATGCTTTGTCAAAACCCTGCTAACGAGAAAATTGCTCGTTATACCAAGGATATTTCAGGCGATCGCTTTTATCAATTTTGTCAGCATGGTATGATTCCTATCCAGCTTGTTTTAGCGGGAAGTTTATATTATTTTGGCGGTCTACCCTGGGTAATTTGGGGCGTTTTTGTCAGGCTGGTAGTGGTGTTTCACTGTACTTGGTTTGTCAATAGCGCAACTCATAAATTTGGCTATAAAAGCTATGAATCTGACGACACATCCCTCAACTGTTGGTGGGTAGCACTGCTTACTTTTGGTGAAGGTTGGCATAATAATCATCATGCTTTTCAATATTCTGCTCGTCATGGTCTAGAGTGGTGGGAAATTGACCTAACTTGGATGATGATTAAAACTTTATCTTTTTTAGGACTGGCGACTAACGTTAAGCTGCCACCAAACAAGGGTAAACGAGTGACTAGCTAATGCCTTTAGTGCAATTCTAATTGCAATGAAGGCATTAGCCGTTGTAAGTTCTTGAGTGACTTACTCTGCCAAGGATTTTTTTTAGCGCCAATGATCATCATTTGAATATTTTGGCGCTTGCGCACATTAATTACGAATCTGGATAGAATGCTGATCCCCGAACTATTGAGAAAATTGAGTTGGGTTAGATCTAAAACGATTTGCTGAGGTTCTTGTTGAGCAACTTTATTGAGTAGCTCAGAAATTAAAGCATATTCGCCACTACCGTTGAGTCTTAGAGAACCGTCAAAAGTAATTTGGTGGGATGTTTGATCGTAGATGACGCTGTAGTTTTTACTTCTTATCTCCATAAATCGTCTCTAAAAAAGTTTTGGCCGTAGTGACTCAATCAGTGGTGTCTCAAAATTAGCTTTAGCTATAGTCAAAAAAAGCAATTTTTCAAGGTTCAGCTATCTTAACCTCGAAACCATCTAAATCAAATTAATAGCTGTACCATAGTTGTCACGTTGATGGCATAAGAATGATTGACTAATGGCTCAAAATGCCAGCCAATCCTAGCATCATAGTCGTGAAGCATAGTTAGCAAACCCAAGTTTGAGAATTTCTGGTTTTCTTCGAGGGCATTGTGTTCTAATTGCGCCAGATACATTTCACTGGGATTGCCATCCAGCAGTTTGTTAATTTGTTGCTGAAAATGCTTGGTTTGCTTAATAGTAATGCTATTTTTCAGCTGTAAAATAATAATATTAGGAATTAGCTGAATTTGAATGCTGATGGGAAAAGAAGCTGCTTTAATACAGTACTTCATGCCGTTTTCTAACAATTCATTGGCGATGTAGCTCACTGCACTTTTGACCTCGTCTTGCTTGGCAAGATCTGGCTGTTGATCGTTCTCACCCAAAAAAAAAGTACTGAGGTAATTGGCTAAAAAATCTGCTGACAGACAGTTATTGCGCCATCGCTGCTGTAGAGGAATCGAACCAGGAGAAAAGCTGAGAATCAAATATTCTGTACTAGGAGGCAAATTTTGCCGAAAGTCCCCCATGATTTGCTCAAAAGCAAAGTTGCTGGTATTCATAGAAACTAGTTATTGATCTTATTTTCGTTTCAAAACCACTAGGGTAATATCATCGTAAACTTGCTCAATGCCAATATGCGATCGCAAATCCTGAATTACCGCCTGGCGAATATCTTGGGCTGATTGTTGCCAATTTTGCTGCACTACAGCAGATAATTGTTCTAAACCATAATGGATTCCCTGAGAGTTTTCCGCCTCCGTGATACCATCGGTATATAGTATGGCTACGTCTGATTTGCCCAGGGGAATTTTTGTTTCAAAGACAAAATCGGCAATACTTTCTGCTAAACCAAGGGGAAATCCTAAATCCACCGTATCAATTCTTTCGATCTTGCCTTGGCGGCTCAGCAGAATTTCTTCGTGTTGACCGCTAATACTGAGAACACCTTCGTAATAATCGACTAGAGATAAAGAAATATTTTTATCAGAGTTTAAACGCTGTACATTTTTATAAATTGTGCGATTAAGTACCTCAAATAAACGTTTGGGATCGGTTTCATTATTTTCAATCAGAGTGCGAATTGCCGTCTGCACCATCAACATCAAGACACCACTTTCTAAACCATGTCCTGAAACATCACCAATACCAATAATAATTCTGCCTTGATGCTGCACCACATCATAGTAGTCTCCGCCAATTTCAGCAGCAGCTTCGCTAAATCCCGCAATTTCTAGCGCCTCGATCTGCTGTAGCTCTTTTTCCTTGGGTAACAACATTTTTTGCAGTTTTTGATTGACTTCCAACTCACTACTAAGACGAGTATTTTCTACCTGCAAGCAATTATTAAACTGACTAATTTTTTGATTAGCTTGAGCTAACTGCTGTACGTAGATTGATTCTAAGTCTCGCCATTTTTTTTGTTCTAAACAAGCTCCCAGCCTAGCTTTTAATAATATGGAGTTAAAAGGTTTGGTTAAGTAGTCTTCAGCTCCCATTTCGATACATTTAACGACGCTATCGATTTGCTCTAGCGCTGAAATCATAATGGTGGGAATATGTTTCCAAGGACTATTACGAATCCATTTTAAAACCTGATAACCATCTATTTCGGGCATGATAATATCCAGCAGAATCAGATCGAAAGCTCCTGTTTGAATCATCTCGATGGCTTGCTTACCATCTTGTGCTGTTGCAGCCTGGTAACCTTCAGCCTGAACCTGTTGAGCTAATATTTCTCGATTCATGGCGCTGTCATCAACTACCAAAATCATCTGACCTTTGCTAGCTTTGGCTAATTGATGGTCAGCCAAAGAAAAGTTGTCTAGCAGGGGATTGGTATCGATATCTAGAACAATATCCTCGAAAAACTCTTCTGAAGCAACAACCTCTATTAGTCCTGAGATCTCCTGTAAAAGTAGGTTAGCTGCACGATTAATCTGCTCTATCTCCAGCATAAAATTTTGGTCTACTTGTGGAATCAATTGCTGACACCGAGCAATTACCAATTGAGTTGTTTTCTCCCACTGACTCTTTAATTGAGGATTATTAATCATTGCCTGTAAACTCTGCCAATCTCCAGTTAAAATAGCGGGATCAAGCACAATGTTAACTGAAGTCAATAATTCTCTGCCAGAGGCGCGAATTTGCTCTAGTTCCTGAAGATAAGTCACATCTTGATGTTTATTTTCGGCAATGGCGGCGATGATCATGTCGCTATAGCCAATAATCCTGTTGATCGCTAGGCTTAATTCTTGGCGAAGTTGGAATAGCCGAGATAAGTGTGATTTACTGTCGGTAAGCATAAAATAAATGTCAGCCTGACTAAAGCTCAAATGGGGATGCAAGATTGTTATTTACCTATATTGCCCAGATCTTATCCAAAATGTTGACAATTAGCTTTATTTAAGCGAAGACGGTACTAGATTTTAATCCGAGTCACCGTCGTTTAGCAATTTAACTTTTAAGTTCTAGCTTATGAATAATAGACAATTAAATTAGAATAGATATTTTAGTGTGATTTTATTTTACTTTCAGTCCAGCAATGTCTTTGAATTTAATTGGGTTGCCAAAATATAAAATAAGCGTTAGCTAATAGTTATAGTTGATTAGATGTTTTACGAAATGCAGTTCAAAGTAGGAAAAGTAGCCCAGTTAAAAGCAGCTACTTTATCCTCGTCTAGCCTCACAATCAACAAATTACGTGAGGCAAAAATTATTTTTGACGCTCATAATAACTGTTTGTTTTTAAATCAAGCAGCGGAACAAATATTTCGCGATCGCTCTAATGTTTCTTTACTAGGAGATTGGATTCGAGATAAAGTTCAAGCTGGGTTGACTCAACCAATAGTCTGTAAGCTACAAAAGCTTCCTTTGAAACTAGCTGCGACTGATGAATCTGAATTGCAAGTAGCCGTTATTCTGCAACAGCAAAAGGAATCTGATACATTTTGGCAAGAATTAAATCAACATAAGTCTTTAGCTATTCGTGAGCCAAAAATTAAACCTAACCATCTTGATGAAAATGGAACATTGTCTTTAAAATCTGCTAATCAAACTATTAGCTATGACCGCTTAACTGGACTCCCTAATCATGATTTATTGTTGGAGCATATTGAACAAGAAATTAGATTTTGCCAGAGCAAACCAGACTATAATTTTGCGGTTTTGTTTGTTGATGTTAATCGTTTTAAAGTAATTAATAGTAGTTTGGGGAGAATTATTGGCGATCGCCTGTTAATTGCGATCGCACAACGGCTCAAAATTTGTTTGCGAACGCAGGATTTTATTGCTCGCATGGGTAATGATGAATTTGTTATTTTATTAAGCAATGTTGAACATTTAAACTATGCTACTAATGTTGCTAATAGGATCTATCATGAGCTATCAGTAACCTTTAATTTAGGGGGATATGAAGTCTTTATTGAAGCTAATATTGGGATTGCGGTGGGCGATCGCGAATACAATCGAGCAGAAAATTTACTCCGAGATGCAGAATTAGCTCTATCTAATGCTAAAAGACAAAATAGACTTCCTTATGAAATTTTTAGTCAATCTATGCGAGGTAAAGCTCTAACTTTATTGCAGTTAGAAAATGACCTTAGAGGTGCGATCAAAAGAGAAGAATTTATTCTGCACTACCAACCAATTATTTCTTTAGTTAGCAATAAAATCAAAGGATTTGAAGTATTAGTTCGTTGGCAACATCCCCAAAAAGGTTTGGTTTCTCCTGGAGAATTTATTCCCCTAGCAGAAGATACAGGATTAATCATTCCTTTAGGATTTTGGGTTTTAAAAGAAGCCTGCTTACAAATGTATAATTGGCAACAGCAGTTTAATGGTTTAAGTGAATGGAAGATAAGCGTTAATATTGCTAGTAAACAGTTGGCAATGCCAAATTTTGTAGCTGAAGTAGAGAAAATTTTAGTAGAAACTAAGTTAAATCCTCATAATTTAAAACTAGAGATTACTGAAAGTTCTTTAGTTGAAGATACACAACAAACTATCGCTATTCTTAAGCAACTTAAAGCTTCAGGGATTGAATTTTCTTTAGATGATTTTGGTACGGGTTATTCATCATTAAGCTATTTACATCAATTCCCCTTTGATACCCTCAAAATTGATCGTTCTTTTGTTAATAGTATTGGTGATAATATTGAAAAATTAGGCATTGTTAGAGCCATCGTCACCTTGGCGCGTAATTTAGGGATGGACACGATTGCTGAAGGGATTGAAACCGTCAATCAGCTAACTAGATTAAAGGCTCTTAAATGCGAATATGGTCAGGGTTACTATCTGTCTAAACCTCTGGATAAAATGGTTTTAGAAAATTTGATTGCAGCAGATTTAGCTAAACCATTGAAACTCGAATCGGCAGGTTATCGCTCCTTAATGGATGATGAATTAGCCAGGGAACAACTATTATTTCAAATTGAACAACTGCGCCATGAATTAAACGAAGTTAAATTAGAAAAAAACGATCTAGAAATTGTCTTAGAAAATGCCACCGAACATGCCGATTTAGTGGAATCTCAGCTACATAATGAAATTTGCGATCGCCAAAAAGCACAGGCCGCTCTTAGTCTAGCTAATCGAGAATTAGAACAGCTTAGTGTGCTGGATTGTTTAACCCAGGTAGCTAATCGTCGTCGGTTTAATGATTATTTAATTCAAAAGTGGCAAGAGCTTTCCCAGCAAGAAAGTGATCTCTCTCTAATTCTTTGCGATATTGATTACTTCAAACTTTATAATGATACCTATGGTCATCTTGTCGGCGACTACTGTTTACAGCAGGTAGCTTTAGCAATTGAATGCGTCATGGAATCAATTCCTGGTTTAGTTGCTCGTTATGGTGGTGAAGAATTTGGGATCATCTTACCGAATATTGATGCGCTCCAAGCATTAAAAATTGCTAATAAAATTGCGGTTAACGTCAAAAATCTGCACGTTACCCACCAAGAATCTATAGTTAGTAACTATGTCACCATTAGTTTAGGAGTTCATAGCCTAATTCCTTCCTCAGAATCAACTCCTGAATTACTCATTGCTTTAGCAGACAAGGGACTATATCAAGCAAAAGCGACAGGTAGAAATCGGGCTTGTTTATATATGGAAGACCTATGAAAACTCAGATAATCTTGGTAGTTCTCAAGAAAAAATATGAGTAAAGAAAGTTTTGGGGTAGATAATCGACTATATGAATACTTACTCTCCGTATCCCTAAGAGAACACGAGGTACTGGCTAAATTACGTCAAGAAACTAGCCAACATTCCGCTAGCATTATGCAAATATCTGCCGATCAGGGGCAGTTTATGGCATTGCTAGTCAAGCTGCTGGGGGCTAAGAAAACTTTGGATATTGGTGTGTTTACAGGCTATAGCTCTTTAGTGGTGGCGCTGGCGCTACCTGAATCGGGAACAGTAATCGCTTGCGATCGCGACCCCCAATGTACCAAAATTGCTCGTCGTTATTGGGAATTAGCAGGAGTAGCCCATAAAGTCGATCTACGTCTTGCACCAGCTTTAGACACCCTCGATCAATTGATTGCCGATGGTGAATCTGGCAGTTTTGACTTTGCCTTTATTGATGCTGATAAACTTAACTACTCTAACTATTATGAACGGGCTTTAACTCTCTTGCGTCCTGGAGGAATAGTGGCGATTGACAATGTTCTTTGGTTTGGTGGCGTTGTCGATCCTGATGATACAGATAAAAGAACGGTTGCCATTCGGGAATTTAATCAAAAACTCCATCAAGACAACCGAGTAGAAATTTGTATGTTAGCGATCGCCGATGGTTTAACCCTGGCGCTTAAGCATTAATTTTCTGAGCTGTAGGAGCGAACGCCCTAAAGGATTAGCTTCGCGTCGCTGTTCGCCCCTACAGAATATGCCATTTATGGTAATGGTGGACTAGGAGGATTAGGAGAATTAGAAAAAGGATCGATGCTGTTGGGCAAGCCAGGCAAAGCGCTAGGTAGAGCAGGATTCACTCCTGGAGTTGCAGGAACTTGTGCTGGTTGAGAACCTTCTGGTAGAGTAGCCAACGCCACGCGATCGCCTCCCACTTCCCGCAGAATATCTAAAACTTCGACCACTTCTCTGTAGGTTGAGTTTTTAGCGGCATACAAAGTCATCAAACCATCAGGATTAGCCTGTTGATATTTCTTAATTTCCCATTTCAAATCGCTGCGACTAACTAAATTCTTATCAACGTATAGCTGACCAATATCATCAATAGTTACAATCAAAATATTTTGCAACTGTGGCGTGCCAGTTTTTGCTTGAGGCAAATCGAGGCTGATTGCTTGTTGACGAGAAAAATTAACCGCAGCTAAGACAAAAAAGATCAAAATACAAAAAATAACGTCAATTAGAGGCAAGATTTCAATATGCGCTCCACTTTGGTGGCTGTCATCCTGCCACAGATTCATGGATTTAATTGGCTTAGGCTGGTACTTTCGTTTACGACTCATGTAATTAATTACTGATTATTTGCGAAGCTGATCCTTTAGGACTAATTACTTGTTCACTGCTTAGGTGGTTTAATCTCGACAAAGGAATATTGATCGTTGCTGACAATACTAGTAGGTTCTTCTTCTGATTCTAATTGTGACCAGCGATCGCGATACATAACTTCGAGACGACTACCAGTGCGACGCAAAATTCTCACTTGATTTGCCCAAAAAGCCTGAAACATTCGATAAAAACTGAGACTAACAATGGCGACTAATAAACCTGCTGCCGTAGAGATCAATGATTCACCAATACCCAAAGTTACTCCAGAAGAATCTGCTGTACCCAAGTCACTAATTTTAATAGAACTTAAGGCTTGAATCAGACCCCAAACTGTTCCAAATAATCCTAATAAAGGAGAAAGAGCAATAATTGCCTCTAATATTTTGTCTCCCTTACGCATCCTCGCTACTTGTTCTTCAGCAGCGGATTCTAGAGCGAGATGAAACATGTCTGGATCGGGGTTGGATAGCCGAAAAGGTGAATAAACGAAATTTCCTAAAGGGTGATTAATATGTTCTTGAGCAATTTTACCTACTAAATTCCAGTTACGTTCGGCAGCTTCCATGATTTGATTAAAAATTTTCTTCTCTTGGAAAACGACTCGTGACCAAAACCAAAGCCGTTCGAGGATGGTTGCAATCGATAGTACTGAAAGAAGCAGCAGGGGATACATAGAAATACCACCCTTGTCAATAATTTCTAAAAAATTCATTTTACGCCAATTACCTCTTAATATAATTTTTAATTAAAATTACTTGAACAGTTTAAACAGTTTAGGCTATTCCAGTTTAAGTCCATAAATACAAATAACACAGGTTATCTGTAAATCTTGGTTATCTAAAATTTTTCTAACATGGGTTTTGATTGATGTCTATAGCCAAGGAATTTAGTATTTTACCTCAACAACTTAATATATTTTTCGCGTCTTAAACTACTATAATCTGCACTGTTAACAACTAATTACTCATGAACCGTAATACTCTTTGGGGAACTTTCGCTGTTATTTTACTACTTGGTTTGGCGGTATTAGTATCTAAGCAAGAAGCAAGTTCGATTAGTCCTCTTAATCAATCAGCTACTGCACCTAAGCTAATGGTTAGCCAATCAGATCAGCTAAATCAGTTAGTAAACGCCAATAATCACTTTGGCTTTGCTTTATTTGCTCAACTACAACCACAAAAATCTCAGCCTCAAAATATATTTATTTCACCTCAAAGTATAGCGATCGCACTTGCCATGACACGCAATGGTACGGGCAGAACAACTCAAGCAGAAATGACCCAAGTTCTGGGATTAGAGCAATTTGACGCAGCAACAGTAAATGCTAGCTACGCTGAGTTAATTAAAACTTTAAACAGTGCCGATGGTGATCTAGAATTGGCGATCGCCAATTCTTTATGGGTCAATCAAAATATTAGTTTAAAACAGCAGTTTATTAAAACTACTCAAGACTTTTATCAGGGATCATTAACTAACCTAGACTTTAGCAACCCCTCCGCTAAGAATAAGATCAATCAATGGGTAGCTAGCAAAACCGCCAACCAAATTCCTGAGATTGTTGATTCCATTTCTCCTGAAGACGCTCTTTATTTAATCAACGCGATCTACTTTAAAGGAAACTGGACAAATAAGTTCGATCCTAACGCTACTACAGAACAACCTTTTTATCTGGATTCTAATCAAACAAAACCCGTAGCCATGATGAGTCAGACAGGAGACTATCGCTACTATGAAAATGAGCAGTTCCAAGCAATTCGTCTACCCTATGGCAAACAGGGTCAACTAGGAATGTATATTTTTCTACCCCAAAAAAATAGTAGTTTAAAGCAATTCAATCAGCAGTTAAATTTAGCTAATTGGCAAGAATGGTTAAAACAAATGCGATCGCAATCAGGCAATATTTCTCTGCCAAAGTTTAAGCTGGAATATGACACAGAGTTAAAAGATGTCCTGTCATCTTTGGGGATGCAGCAGGCATTTAATTTTGCTCAAGCAGACTTTTCTGCCATGACGGATAGTGCTGTAGCGATTAATACGGTCAAACATAAGGCAGTAATTGAGGTTAACGAAGAGGGGACCGAAGCTGCGGGAGTTACCTCTACTGGTATCCGCATTACTTCAATACCTCAACAACCCTTTAACATGAACATCGATCGCCCTTTTTTCTGCGCCATCGGCGATGATAGTACAGAAACGCTACTTTTTATGGGTAATGTTGTCAACCCTCAACAGAATTAGTTTTGAGCAACATCCCTTAACTTTTTTGATTTTGCACTAGGCTGACAAAGTTAGCCAGAATCTTTAAACCATTTTCCGAAGACTTTTCTGGATGAAACTGAACTGCCATAAGATTATCATGGGCGATCGCTGCTGTTACCGTTTGTGAACCATGAGTCACCATCGCCGAATTAAATTGAGACTCTTGGGGGTCGGCATAAAACGAGTTGACAAAATAAACATAAGGATCTTGGGGCAAATCTTGCCAAAGCTGATGATCGGGTTGGTTAAACTTAAGTTGATTCCAACCAATCTGCGGAATCGTAATTCCAGGCTCGTTTTTAAAGCGACGCACCATACCAGGAACAATCCCCAATCCTCGTTCAGTTCCTTCAGCCGATCCTTCAAACAAAAGCTGTAGTCCTACACAAATACCTAAAAACGGTTTCCCGCTAGCAACGACTTGCTTAATTGTCTCTTCCAAATTACGCTCTCTAATATTTCTCATGGCAGGATCGAATGCTCCCACTCCTGGTAAAACAACGGCATCCGCAGCCAAAATATCGACCGCAGCATTAGTTATGTGAGGCACTGCACCAGCCTTCTCCAAACCTTTGCAAGCAGAATGCAGATTTCCCGTATCGTAGTCAATCACAGCCAAATTAACCATTTTCTACCGTCACCATTTCACCATTGAATACTCTCTATATCATTATTTTAAACAACTTTGGTCACAGCCTTGTTGTTCTACCCATACCATTGAATTTAATCTCTACCAATATTTTCAATTATGTAACTAGGCGGTGTGATCTTGCCCTGTCTGTAGTAGCTTAAAACTTATAGCTAATTACTTATGGCTCAAGAATAATGAAACCAACTTTTAAAAATACGTTAGCATGGGAACAAGCTCAGGTGTTGATGCAGCCAGCTATGCTCAGGGTTGTAGACAATATTCGTAAGGAAATCGAAAATTCTCATTGGAAAGGAACATATAAGGAAGTTACAGCACCTATTCCTGGTTATCATCTTTGTCTTACTTCCGCTAATTATCAAATAGAAATTGATATTTGGGAACTTTGTTACAAAGTTTGTTTTCAAGAATATGAGCCAATTCAACACATATTTAGTCAAGAGAATGAAGCTGCTTATCCCGTCGAAATAGACACTCGTCTTTTAGATGATTTAGGAGAGATAGACTGGCAGTTATTAGAATCTAAAGCACAACAGTCTGTTAGAAAAGTTTTTAGTACTTTACCTGAATAATAAATTCTTATTCAGGAGAAAAAGCAATGAGTCGTCAAGTGAACATCCTAGAATTTACACGGCTAACCGACGATTACCATACCATTGGCTTAAATCCTGCTCAATTCTATCCAGAATAGCGATCGCATCTATGATTGATTTTGCCTCAACTGATAACAAAGCAAACACGTTCTCAATCCGTTCTTGATAGTTTTTTGGGCAAAGCGCAAAGCTTTTGGCAATTGCCACTGCGCCTTTCTCATTCAATAGGTACTCTTCATTAAGGGCAAATAATACTTGATTCATACAAGCCACACTACGAAAACAACAACCTGCTGCATAGGCAACATCACCGCGTATAACTGCCTTTCGGGCAATAGATAATGAAAAACTAATTTCCCAAGCAAACTTATTAATCGTGGCTTGTTTAAGCTCAATCGGGTAGGGTTTTGTTTTAGCCTTGAGAGTGTCTAAAAAGCGATCGGGATCGTGAAGTGGTAGACAAATGGCAACCTCACCCATATAAATCGAGGAGACAAAGCCATGAGGATGTCCAGGTTGATAATCAATCGTAATTTTTCCTGCTTGACAATCATCAATTACACAGCTAACCTGAGCCAAATCTCGGTAGAGCAAATCTACAGATACACCTTCTACTTTTAGCCAACCACCACCATTGATCCATCTTCCCCATTCACCAATTGAAGTGATTAAATTGGCGCGGTGGTGATCGTCAAGTTCAGAGGCAAGGTGATTTAGAGCGATCAGATCAAATGAACTTTCTGATTCGTAATAAATTCCTATATCCACATCTGACTTCTGGGTATAGTTGCCTCTTGCCCTTGAACCTCCTAAAGCGATCGCAGAAATTCCTTGAATTGAGCGCAAACGAGCTACAAGGTGTTCGATCAATTGAGACAGTTGCTCATTCATATTGACTCCATTTTCAGCATAAACAAGGTAGTCTAATTAATTTCCTTGCAAAGCTGCCTGAGTTTTCTTGCGGTCTAGCTTCAGCATCAAAACACCCAGAGGAGGCAAACAGAGATCTAACGAAAAAGGCATATTGTGGCAAGACCAGTCATCTGTCCATTTACCGCCATAGTTACCCATATTGCTACCGCCATACTTACCAGCATCGCTATTAAATATTTCGGTATAAAAACCCTTTTCAGGAACACCAATGCGGTAGTGACTATGGGGTTGAGGAGTGAAATTGCAGACGGCAACTATAAATTCATTAGCATCTTGACCACGACGAATAAATGCCACGACGCTATGACGATTATCACTACAGTCGATCCATTGAAAACCTGCTTCCTCGAAATCTTGACTATATAGTGCAGGCTCGCTCTTATAGATTCTATTCAGGTCAGCAAAAAACTGCTTCAAAGCTTTATGACGATGATAGTTTAGTAAATCCCATTCTAAATCTATCCAAACATTCCATTCACTCCACTGGGCAAATTCCATGCTCATAAACATAGTCTTCTTGCCAGGATGGGTAAACATATAACCAAATAGACAACGCACATTAGCAAATTTCTGCCATTCGTCTCCAGGCATCTTACCAATGATATTGCTCTTCCCGTGAACAATCTCATCATGAGATAGAGCAAGCATGTAGTTTTCGCTATGGTGATACCACATACTAAAAGTTAGATTGTTCTGATGAAATTGGCGAAACCAAGGATCCATGTTGAAATAATCCAACATATCGTGCATCCAGCCCATATTCCACTTCATGTTAAAGCCTAAGCCACCAGTATAGGTAGGCCAAGAAACCATTGGCCAGGAAGTCGATTCTTCAGCAATGGACAATATTCCAGGATAATAACTAAACAAGAGGCTGTTGACTTGACGTAAGAAATTTGCAGCTTCGATGTTTTCACAACCACCATATTCGTTGGCAATCCACTCTCCATCTTTACGACAGTAGTTAAGGTAAAGCATCGAGGCTACAGCATCAACTCTAATGCCATCGATATGATATTTATCGAACCAGAAAAGAGCGTTTGCTACTAGAAAGTTACGTACTTCGTTGCGATGGTAGTTAAAAACAAGAGTTCCCCATTCTTTGTGTTCACCCTTGCGCGGATCGCTATGTTCGTAGAGGTGAGTTCCATCAAAAAAGGCTAAACCGTGACCATCTTTGGGGAAATGACCAGGAACCCAGTCAACAATTACGCCAATGCCATTGTTATGACACTGATCGACTAAGTACATGAAATCTTCAGGGTTGCCAAAGCGAGAAGTTGGAGCATAGTATCCTGTTACTTGATATCCCCATGAACCATCAAAAGGATGTTCGGCAACAGGTAGCACTTCAATATGGGTATAGCCTAATTCTTTGACGTAAGGAATCAGCTTATCTACTAATTCGTAATAGCTTAGAAAACGTGCCTTCGGTTTCCATTCGGACACAACCACTGGTTCGCCCGCTCCAGAAAGTAGCTTGGTTGGTTCATCTACCGAACCGTGCATCCAAGAGCCTAAATGCAGTTCATAGATTGAGATTGGTTGTTCTAAAGGAGTACTGCGACGACGTTTTTCCATCCATTCGGCATCGTTCCATTGATAGCTGTCAAGATTAGCCACAATTGAGGCTGTTTTAGGTCTAACTTCTTGCTGAAAACCATAAGGGTCGGATTTTTCATAGATATGCCCTTCCCAGTTTTTTACCTCATATTTATAAGCAGCACCATAAGTTATTTCAGGCACAAATAATTCCCAAATGCCGCTATTGCCTTTGCGCATCTGGTGCTTTCTACCATCCCAGCTATTAAAATCGCCTAATACAGAGACATTGCGAGCATTAGGAGCCCAAAGAGCAAAATATACCCCAGTAACACCGTCTATTTTGGCAGTGTGTGCGCCCAATTTCTCGTAAATACGATGATGATTTCCTTCCGCAAAAAGATGAATATCAAGCTCTGTCAGCCTAGGTGAATCAAAGGCGTAGGGATCGTAAATAACTCTTTCGCTATCTCCTTCTTTGATCCGTAATTGGTAGTTAGCCAGCTCAGGATTTTTGACTACACAAACAAAAAAATGAGGGTTATGCATTGGTTGCATGGGATACTCGGTTCTTTCTTCGGGGCAAACTACCCAGGCAGCAGAAGCATCGGGAAGATAGGCACGAATTACCCAGCTTTGAACTTTTCCGTTCTCTTTATAAGGATGGCGACCCAATACCTCAAAAGGATTATGGTGAAGATTATGAACGATCTGATTGACTTGTTCGGGAGCAATGGTAAGAGACATCAAAGTATCAATATCAGGGGTGTATATTTATGTGGTCAGTTTGTTAAAAGAGATGCTGAACAGGCATTAATTAAAGCCAGTCAGAAAATTAAAGTGGTAGTTTTATTTATAGCGTTTGTATGAATACTTTAACTAGTTTTAAGCACAATACAAATAAATTCTTATTTTTTAGCCAAAATACTTTAATAGAAAGGAATTATAGTTTTAATCAGTTTTCTAATTTGTAGCAAAAAGATAAGTTGCTGGATATCTCCCTTGATTTCTGGCTGAAAACGCGCTTCTGTTAGCTCTGCCTCTAGTTCCTCGTATTCACTAGCTGACAAAGGCTTTCCATCTACAGGCGATCGCCCGCCCAAAATGACCTCGGTACGCAAAATTTCTTCGGGAACATCATGTGCAGGAGGCAGAGCTAAACATGGCAACGGTTGAAGGCAAGTCAGTAAAAGGATTACTAGAGCTGGTTTACCTAAAGAAAAAATCTTCAAATTATGCTGATGTCTATCTTTTAAAATATCAAATTCAATTATTCTGGTTATTTCCATACAGTCAAGCGATCGCTCGCTCCAACAATAATTATTGAGGATCAAATCAAGCAAAAATATCTCGAAAATACTAAGATCTAAAGTACCACAGCTAGTTGTATTGGAAAGTTAGCTACTGTCCTAATTGTTAGATCTTACTCATGAATTTATCAAAACAAGCTTTAATTGGTCTAAAAGCCGATCGCTTTCGTCATCCCCTCGATTTACAGGCTACTAATACCCTGAAGCAGCTACCAGGGATAGATATCGCAATTCGGAGTGTTTTGGGTTCGGTAGCGGAACAATTTTTCTATCTCAATAATATTGCCTCAAGTGTTTTAGTCAGTGAAAAACAGCTACCTCACCTGCATAAATTATTAATTGAAGCCTGTGAGATCCTCGATCTAGAACCACCCCAGCTTTATATACAGCAAAATCCGACTCCCAACGCCTACACCTTCGCCATGAGGGGGAAACAGCCTTTTGTGGTGCTGCATACATCCTTAATTGAAATGCTCACTCCTGAAGAAATCCAGGCGGTGATTGCTCACGAATTAGGACATTTGAAGTGCGAACATGGAGTTTATTTAACCATGGCAAATCTAGTAGTATTAGCCGCTAATCTGCTGCCACCTTGGGGAACAGTGTTGGCTCAGTCATTACAGGATCAAATGCTGCAATGGGTTCGCTGTGCTGAATTTAGTTGCGATCGCGCAGCACTACTAGCTATTCAAGATCCCAAAGTAGTCATGTCTGTTTTAATGAAGTTGGCAGGTGGATCGCCAACTCTCGCACCCCAGTTGAATCTTGATGCCTTTATCGAACAGGCTAAGGCCTACGATTCTATAGGTACAGATAGTTTGGGGGAAATGCTTCAGGCTGCCCAAACGGCGCAATTAACTCATCCTGTTCCCGTGATTCGCGCTAGGGAAATCGAACGCTGGGGGAGTTCTGCTGAATATCAGTCTATTTTAGATAAACGTCAATTAGGTACAGAGCAAAAATTAGGCTGGAGTAACTGGTAAACGAGCTTTGCTTTTAGCTATAAGCTATAAGTTATAAGCTTTTAAAAGTAAATTTGGTGGCTGGTAGCTGGTCATCATAAAATTAATTTTGTTGGTAATTGTTTAAATAAAGAGTTGAAATCAAAAAAAATGCCAAAAGCAATTTGGAATGGTCAAGTTTTAGCCCAAAGCGATCGCACAGAAGTAGTAGAAGGAAATCAATATTTTCCCCCAGATTCAATTAATCAAGAGTTTTTTAAAGCTAGTTCAACCCATACTAGCTGTCCGTGGAAGGGTCAAGCAAGCTACTATACGTTGGTAGTTGATGGCAAAGAAAACCCCGATGCTGCCTGGTATTATCCTGAAACTAAAGAAAAAGCCAATAATATTAAAGGGTACGTAGCTTTTTGGAAAGGAGTTAAAGTAGAAGCCTAAGCCTAAAGCGATCGCAACTTCCTAAATATATCAAATCATTAATTCCCTAATTCAATGTAGGTATTATTAGACAACCATCAGGTTTTAATCTTGATGGTTGTGATTATTTTGATCGCTATTTTAAACTGAAAGCTTAAAGCTTAGAGCTAATTAATTTGTTAGTTAAAAACACAATGCTCAACTTCACCAAACCTTTTTATCCTTTGCTTTTGGCTACTGTTAAAAGCGATCCTGAGACGGCTCATCGTCAGATGCTGAAAACATTGAATAACCTAGAAGTTAACCGTCATTCTGTGTGGGGTAGTTTGGCAATTAGACAATTAGAAAAATCTTTTTGTGTTCAAGATAATCGTCTACAACAAACTCTCTGGGGATTAGATTTTAACAATCCTCTGGGGCTGGCAGCAGGTTTTGATAAAGACGGCACAGCAGCAGGAATGTGGAGTAGCTTTGGTTTTGGTTTTGCCGAATTGGGTGCTGTCACTCTCCACTCTCAACCAGGAAATCCTCGCCCACGTATGTTTCGTCTCCCAGAAGACCAAGCGGCACTTAATCGCATGGGTGCAAATAATCTCGGTGCAGCAGTGATGGCGGATACTTTAAGACAAACTTGGAACAGACAACCCCGCAGTATACCGATTGGGATTAATTTGTGTAAATCAAAAATCGCAGCTTTAAATGAGGCAGCAGCAGATTATGTGGGCAGCTTTAAATATTTACAGGATGTGGCAGATTACTTTGTAATTAATGTCAGTTCACCTAATACGCCAGGATTGCGATCGCTCCAGTCAGGTGAACAGTTAGAACCAATCTTAGCGGGTTTACAGCAGTCCAACACCCAGCAAAAGCCGATTCTAATCAAAATTGCTCCAGATCTTGAGTGGAATGACATCAAAGATATTCTGGACTTAGCGACTAACTACAATCTTGCTGGGGTGATTGCTACCAATACCACAATCCGCCGTGATGGTTTGAATACCAAGATTTTAAAAGAGACAGGCAAGAGTATCCAAGATGAAGCGGGTGGTATTAGTGGTTTGCCAGTAAAACAACGCTCGACTGAAGTAATCCGTTTTATCTATCAAGAAACAGCAGGAAAGCTACCCATAATTGGCGTTGGTGGCATTTTTAATGCTGATGATGCCTGGGCGAAAATTATTGCTGGGGCGAGTATCCTCCAGATTTATACAGGATGGGTATATGAAGGCCCTTGGATGGTTAACCAGGTGCTATCGGGTTTGTTATCTAAACTAGACGAACAAGGTTTAGATTATCTTGGGGATGCGGTAGGCTTAGAGCATAAAGCAGCTTCGCTCCAGCGATAAGATCGATTTAACAAAGTATTAAACTCGGCTGTAGGCTTACATTGAGCAATATTTCTTAATCTCTTTGCGTCTTTGCCCCTCTGCGCGAGATAATTACTTGTAGTCTCAACCTTTACTTCGACTGAATTAATTATCCTGAATGACTTCGATCCTCGAACAACTAACCGAATTAAATACCGTCGCTGTCAAGGCGATCGCTTCTAGCAATAGCTTAGATGACCTCGAACAGCTAAGACTTAAGTATTTGGGTAAAAAAGGCGAACTATCGCAAATTTTGCGCGGGATGGGTAAATTATCTCCAGAAGAAAGACCTGTGGTTGGTTCTCAGGCTAACGTAGTTAAGGAAGAAGTGCAAACCAGTCTCGAACAGCGTAAACACAACCTCCTGCAAGCACAGATAGAGGCGCAAATTAAGGCAGAAAGCATCGATGTGACTATGCCTGGGGTAAATCGTCCTTTGGGGCGCATTCACCCCCTTAACGGTGTAGTAGATCGAGTGCTAGATATCTTTGTGGGGTTGGGCTATACCGTGGCCACAGGACCACAAATAGAGACGGATTATTACAATTTTGAGGCGCTCAACACTCCTGCGGATCATCCCGCCAGAGACATGCAGGATACTTTTTATTTGCCTGGGGGAAATTTATTACGCACCCATACTTCCTCAGTACAAATTCGCTACATGGAAAATCATCAGCCACCGATTAGAATTATTGCTCCTGGTCGGGTATATCGTCGAGATACTGTGGATGCCACCCATTCTGCGGTGTTTAATCAGGTAGAAATTTTGGCGATTGACCGAGGCTTAAAATTTACTGACCTGAAAGGCACGATTAAAGTATTTCTCCAGCAAATGTTTGGCGACGATTTACCCGTACAATTTCGCACTAGTTATTTTCCTTTTACCGAACCTTCAGCAGAGGTAGATGTGCAGTGGCGAGGACAATGGTTAGAGGTTATGGGTTGTGGAATGGTTGACCCCAACGTTTTAGAAGCCGTCGGTTACGATCCTGAAATCTATACAGGTTTTGCAGCAGGTTTTGGGGTGGAAAGATTTGCCATGGTATTACATCAAATTGACGATATTCGCCGTTTATACAATAGCGATCTGCGTTTCCTTAATCAATTTTAATTTAATGATGAGCGATAGCAATAGTGTAATTACTTTAAAAGAATTAGCCCACGAGGCGATCGCTAAACACAGTCGCCGAATATTTAAGCATGAAGCTGGAGTAATAAAAGATCGAGATCCCGAAGACCTACATCAAATGCGAGTAGGCATGAGACGTATACAAAGTGCGATCGCACTTTTTGGATTTGGCGATGGATTTACCAAAGAGCGTGACGATTAAAAACACGGTTAAAATTGGGCATTCTTTAGGTAAACTCAGAGATTTGGATGTTTTGCTATCTGTCTTAACAGATAACTATCGACCGCTACTATCAACTAAAGAGCAGAAAAATTTAGATAAAGCACTCCAACATCTGAGTAAAAAACGTAAACATAAACTAGCACAGGTACGTAAAACTCTCAACAGCAAACTATATTTGAATTTTAAGCAGGAACTAAATGATTGGCTTGAGCAACCAAAATATACGGTATCTGGAGATTATTCTCTTAATTTTGTGCTGCCAGATCTGCTTTTACCTTCAGTGTCCCAATTTTTACTGCATCCAGGCTGGTTAGTGGGAGTAGAACTTCAACAGGGAGAATTAAAATTTCTGGAAATTTCTAATCTGGATGCAACAGATCGACTTTTAAAATCAGAAGACGTTTATTTGCACGATCTACGTAAATCAGCCAAGAGAACTCGCTATAGTTTAGAGTTATTTGCTCAATGCTACGGAGAGACTTATCATCTTTACCTAAAACAAGTAGAAGCAGTTCAAGAAATTTTGGGAGAGATTCAAGATCTTCATGTTTTGATCGAGGTACTAGAAAAAGTATTGCGATTAGGCTCCGCCTACGCTCCGAGATCGCCAATCACCAAAAAATTGCCCGAACTAGCTGATTTACTCTCAAAAACTAGATTTCAAAAATGGCTAGAATGGCAAGTCTTAGAGAAACAATTTCTTACAGATAAAACTCGCTCAGAGTTCAGGCAGATAATACAGCAAGCTTAATATCAAGGAATTAAATTAAAATAAATCCAAATAAACGCATAAACTATACGCAGCATCATTTTAATGACTATTGAGCTAGACCATTTGTTTATCTGTTCCCAAGTAAAGGCACTAGAGTTAGAACACTTATTAGACTTGGGACTTATTAAAGGTCGTTCCAATACTCATCCTGGACAAGGTACGGCTAATCAGTGTATCTTCTGGCAGAATTTCATGTTGGAATTATTGTTTATTGTCGATGAAACGGAAGTATCTAGCCCAATTATTGCCCCAACCCATCTTCAGGAAAGATGCAATTATCAACAAACTGGCTACTCTCCTTTTGGTGTTGCTTTTCGTCGTCAGGCACCAGATTTGGTGTTACCATTTAAAACTTGGACATACAAGCCACCTTATCTACCAAAACCGCTTCAGATTGATATTGCTGCGGATACAAATCCATCTGAGCCGCTTCTATTCGTAGTACCTTTTAACCAGAAGCACCATACTCAACCAATTAATCATCCTGCGGGAATGAGACAGGTAACTGGAATACAAATAATTATTCCTGCTACCACAGCCTTATCTATGGCTGCTCAGGCAATTGATCGCCAGGGCTTATTAAAATTTTTCCCAGGGAAAGAGCATAAAGATCATTTAGTCACCATTGAATTTGATCGCAACCTTCAACAACGACAGCAAGATTTTCGTCCTTATCTACCCCTACAATTTCGCTGGTAGGATATAAACTACCCCACCTCAGAGGAGAATAAATGATCTCGTCACATGACCAAAGCTAAAACCCGAAACTTATTCTCAATTCAAATGCCTGGTTTGAGAAAACTGTTGTCTTATCGCCGTAAATGGTTACGAGGCGATGTGTTGGCGGGTTTGACAGTGGCTGCATATTTAATTCCGCAATGTATGGCTTATGGCGAGTTAGCAGGAGTTGAGCCAGTAGCGGGTTTGTGGGCAATTTTACCACCGATGATTATCTATGCCATCTTTGGTTCTTCGACTCAGCTATCGGTTGGGCCAGAATCCAGTACGGCAGTAATGACGGCTGTAGCGATCGCGCCTTTAGCAGCAAAGGGAAGTGATACTTATGTTAGTCTGGCTGCGTTGCTGGCAATCATTGTCGGGTTGCTGTGTACGGTAGGTTATCTCGCTAGATTAGGTTTTTTAGCCGACCTACTTTCCAAGCCTGTGCTGATTGGCTACATGGCAGGAATTGCTCTAATTATGATCGGTGGACAAATAGGTAAGATTGCCAAAATTGAGATTGAAGCAGATACTTTTTTTGGTCAGATTAGCGAATTTGTGAGTAAGTTACAGCTAGTTCATACGCCAACTTTAATCTTGGGCATTGCTGTCTTGGTTTTCCTGTTTACTTTACAGCGTCGTTTTCCAACTGCACCCATACCTTTGATAGCTGTTTTATGCTCTACCGCAGCCGTGGCAATCTTTAATCTCGATCATCGCGGAGTGGCGGTGGTAGGAGTAATTCCCGCTGGCTTACCCCAGTTTGCCCTTCCCCAAATATCGGTGCGTGATTTTAGTTCTTTAATTGCTGCTGCGGTTGGCATTGCTATTGTCGGCTATTCTGATAATGTTTTGACAGCTAGGGCATTCGCCAGTCGCAACAACTATAAAATTGATGCCAATCAAGAACTATTGGCTTTGGGTTTAGCCAATTTTGGTAATGGACTGATACAGGGATTTCCGATTAGTGGTAGTGGTAGTCGTACCGTGATTGGGGATTCAGTAGGAAGCAAAAGCCAGTTGTTTTCCTTAGTAGCAATGGTAGCAGTAATTATTGTGTTGCTGTTTTTACGTCCTGTGTTGGGCTTATTTCCGAAAGCTGCTTTAGGGGCAATTGTGATTTATGCTGCCACCAAATTAATTGAAATTGCCGAATTTGTTAGGCTATATCGATTTCGGCGTAGTGAATTTTTCCTGGCTGTTGTCACTACCCTTGCCGTATTAGCAACCGATATCTTAGTCGGCGTAGGTATAGCGGTTGGTCTGTCGGTAATTGAGCTATTTTCTAGGGTTGCCCGTTCCCATGATGCGGTACTCGGAACTGTTCCTAATTTAGCAGGACTTCATGATATTAATGACTGGGAAGGAGCGAAAACCATTCCAGGACTGGTAATATATCGCTATGATGCGCCTTTATGTTTTGCTAATGCGGAGAATTTTAAACAGCGATCGCTTTTAGCCATTGAAACCGAAACAACACCCGTGGAATGGTTAGTTCTCAATATGGAAGCCAATGTAGAAATCGATATCACCGCAATTGATATGCTGTCAGAATTGCGTGCTGAATTAGCTACTAAAAACATCACCTTTGCTATGGCGCGAGTCAAACAAGATCTATATTTAAGTCTCGAACGCGCAGGATTTTTGAACAACACTCAAGTCGAATATATTTATCCTACTCTACCTACAGCGATCAAAGGCTACGCGGAGCGTAATCGCCGCTTTTGAACAAAGGAAAGTGTAGTTAAACTGTATCTACTTGGAAAACTGGAAATTACGGTAAATGTTCAGATTCTGCTTGCAACTGCTGGACAAGGCGATCTCATACTAAATTACATAATATGTAATAGATTAATGGAGACGACAATGTTATTTCGTCAGCTATATGACAGCGAATCTAGCACCTATACTTACTTATTAGCAGATTTAGCTATTAAACAAGCTATATTAATCGATCCTGTTTTAGACCAGCTAGAACGAGATTCGAGGCTGCTTCAAGAATTAGGCTTAAATCTGCGCTACTGTCTAGAAACTCATATCCATGCTGACCATATCACGGCGACAGGTAAGCTACGAGAACTAACTGGCTGTTTAGGTATTCTCCCCATCAAGGCTCAAGCTGATTGCGCCAACCACTATATTCAGGATCGGGAAGACTTGAAATTAGGTTCGATTACGATTAAAGCGATCTCTACTCCAGGTCATACCGATAGCCATATGGCTTATTTAGTTAATGGAGAAAGAGTCTTAACAGGAGATGCCTTATTTATTCGTGGATGTGGTCGCACCGACTTTCAAAATGGTGACGCAGGTACGCTATATAATTCAGTCACAAGCAAGTTATTTACTCTACCCGACAGCACCTTAGTTTATCCTGCCCATGATTATCGCGGACAGACAGTTTCAACTATTGGTGAAGAAAAAAGCTGGAATCCTCGCTTTGTGGGTAGAGATCGAGCTAATTTTATCCAGTTTATGAATAATCTCAATCTTCCCAATCCTCAAAAGATGATGGAAGCAGTACCAGCTAACAAACAATGTGGTCAAAAGGTAGAATATGGGTAAAAAATTTTGCTTTCAGACAAATTTTTCGTCTCAAGAATCTGGTGCTAAACCTCCATCGATTAATGTTCTTAATCCGAACTCAGGTTAACCAACTTATAGAACCCATTTGAGATCTAGAGAAGGAGCAAGTAAAATCATCACTAGCAGGCAATAGCGATAAAGAGAAGGTAATTTGGCAATTTTCATCTTAATTTGCTCTTTTTTGTGACTTAAGCTTTAGTTTGCAGGAAAATTGCGATCGCATTTGTAATTAAAGTTACTGATCTTGTTTGACTACTAATTATTTGTGAGGTTACTTGTGAGGGTTTCTAGACGAAGTTGAGCAATGTGACTAATTATTTTTATTTCTCTTTTAATTGCTTAATTAGCTTCCTCGATAAGTACTGTAAGACCAAGGCGAAACTAACAAGGGAACGTGATAATGAACCTGAAGATCGCTGATGCCAAAGCGGAGGGGAATTTCATCTAAAAAAGCAGGATCGGGATAATTTCCGTAGCGAGCAAAATAATTACCTACCAAAAAAATTAGTTCATATATCCCTATTTCCAATTCCTCTCCTGTCAAGAGTGGTTCATTGGTGCGTCCATCATGATTGGTTTTTGTGGTTTTTAAGAGAGTTTTAGAATCTATTTTAAGATCTAGTTGCCAAAGTGCGATCGCAATTCCTGTTCCAGGACAACCGTTAGCCGTATCTAATACATGAGTAGTTAGTTTACCTGACATAAATATTGATTGTTTGATTGTTTGATTAAATAATTATTCTCATCCTAATTTAATGTAGCGAACCTCATTTAAGTTTGTGCCAAAATGGCGCTGTCGTTATGACTGCTTGTCGTCGTCATTGTTGATGATAATTTGCTTAAGAGGAATCGAAATCGAGACAGTAGTACCTTTGCCGATGCCAGGACTTTCTAAAGAGATAGTACCCTGCATTAAATCCATCAGATTACGCGAAATAGCCAACCCTAAACCTGTTCCCCCAAACTTTCTGGTAGTTGAACCATCGATCATGACAAAGGGATTAAAGAGTTTATGCTGTTGGCTGGGGTCGATCCCAATACCTGTATCTTCGATTTTAATGACAACGTATTGGTTCAGTTGTGGCCATGTTTTGGGATGACTATCGATTAGAGAACTAGGGGGATGATCTTCTTCAGTAGTTATTGCTGGTTGGGAAAAAGAAATATTATTGATTGAAGCTTGAATATCTTTTTGGTATGTGCCTTTTGAAGCTAAGGAATATTGATAATTATCAAATTCTCGATCGTTTGTTAAGAGTTGTGTGGCGATCGCGATCGTGATCCTACCGCGATCGGTAAACTTAACGGCGTTACTAACAATGTTGATTAATACCTGCTTTAGTTTGGCTTGATCTGCCATAACGTAAATCTTTTTTTCCCAAACAGGCATCTCTAAATGCAAATT
Organism: Pleurocapsa sp. CCALA 161; assembly: GCF_003003995.1. Taxonomy (GTDB): domain Bacteria; phylum Cyanobacteriota; class Cyanobacteriia; order Cyanobacteriales; family Xenococcaceae; genus Waterburya. The sequence continues at coordinate 60,575 of NZ_PVWF01000004.1, forward strand.
TTTCTGTTGGATAGAAACTAAATGAAGATTGACCGCTTCACTAAGTATTTTGTCTAAATTGACGGGTTCAATCTTTACTGACAGTTTTCCCGCCTCAATCTTGGAAATATCTAGTACATCATTGATGATGCCCAAAAGGTGAATGGCTGCATCATCTGCCTGCTGTAAAAATTCTCGTTCCTCCTCTTTGCTGTCACAATAACCGTCTTGAACCACGCGAATACAGTTGATGATGCCGTTAAGAGGAGTCCTCAGTTCATGAGAAGTAGTGGCTAAAAATTCGCTTTTCAACTGGTTGGCAGTCTGAGCCTGTTTCCAAGCCATCACGATTTCATCTCCCCAAGCTCGGAGTCGACTCACCATATCGTTGAGAGAGAGAGAAAGCTGATTAAATTCGCGAATTTGAAAATTTTCTGGCAGGCGATCGATCTTAGAATGTAAATGTTCATCTTTGAGTGAATAATCTCTAATTTGCTCCAAAGGACGAGCCAGTTCACGGGAGAGATAGAGAGTAGCTAACGAACAAGCAGCGATCAAACCTAGAGTCATACCCACAAGAGCTTGTTGAATGTCCTTGAGAGGTTCTAAGGCAGCATCTAAAGGAGTGACCGCTAAAATGATCCATTTTTCTCCTTTATTGCTGGTTACGGGAGAAGGAATAGAACTATATCCAGCGACTAATTCAACTCCATCCGTCTCTAGATAAAACAGGTGCAAAAAATCAGGCTTATTGGCGATCGCATTTTGCATTATTTTGGTTAATCTTTGAGCATCGGGCATTTGTTTAATATTGCGTCCCACTCGCTGCTCAAAAGGATGGGCGAGAATTGTGCCATCTTGATCGATGACTACAGGATATCCTTCTAGAGAACCTGGCTCAATAATGTCTTGAGCGAGAACTGCCGATTTGATGCTTAAGGCATAACGAAGATTGCCTCGGCGATCATAGATAGGAGCAGTCAACCATAATTTGAGTTGACGACCTGAGGGATTTTCACTTACTTCCTCAGAATTTCTGACTAAAGGTGTAGTTGATGCAACTAATTGGACATCCACTTGAGATGCAGTGGTAAAAACTCGCTGTTTTTTCATCCAGGTACTATTTTCTAGCTCAACTGGCTCTTTACAGGTAGAAGCAGTAATAGAACTGGTTTTAAGATTGGTAATCTGAGCGCAGAGTATACCTGCTGGCAAGACTTCTTCTAGTTGAGAGATTAGTAATTCACCATTTAAAATGTCTGAGCGGGCGATTGCTGCATCACCAGCACTGGCTAGATTATTTTGCAAAGCTTCAATCGACTGTTGGATAATCTCTCCCTTTCTCACGGCACTTTCGGTTAAATTTTGTCTAGCAGTCTCCAAAAAAGCCGAACGAGCTTTTCTGTAGGTGACATATACCCCAACTAACAAGACTGGAACGCTGACTAAAAGAATGCGCGAGAGTAAGATTCGTCGAAAAGAAGATTGACCATGTGCCATAAGGAAAAAGGAAAGACGTAGCCCCACGCTTAAACTAGATCTCTACTGTTGTATTTTAATCATATCCACTCAAATACCATTTGCCAGATCCATTGAGAGAAAATTAAGCAAATATACAGTATTAATGAACAATCGATTACACACCACTGTTATTCTAGCAATGACTGTTGATGGTAAAATTGCCGACTATCAAAATTCTGCTGCTCGGTTTGGTTCTGCCAACGATCGCACTCACCTCGAACAACAGATATCTTTAGCAGATGGAGTCTTGTTTGGTGCGGGGACATTGAGAGCTTATGGTACAACTATGTCGGTTTCCCATCGGCAACTATTGCAAGCAAGAAAAGCGCGATCGCAATCACCCCAGCCGATCCAAATTGTCGTCTCCGCCTCAGCAGATTTAGATCCTCAGTGGCGCTTTTTTCAACAACCGATCCCACGATGGTTAATTACTATCCCTGGTAATAAGGACAAATGGCATAGCCGAAAAGAGTTTGAGCGAATCTTAATTGCTCCAGAAAATAATTCTCTCATCAATTGGACGACAATCTTTCAACAGCTAGCAGAATTAGGTTTAAATAAATTAGCTATCTTGGGTGGAGGGGAACTAATAGCATCTTTATTAGCCGAAAATTTAATTGATGAATTGTGGTTGACTCTGTGTCCTGTAATTTTTGGCGGCAATGCTCCTACTCCTGTAGGGGGAACAGGATTTATTCAGTCTCAAGGCAAAAAACTCCAGCTATTAGAAGTAAAGCAAATAGAGCAAGAATTATTTTTACACTACCTAGCAGTGAACAATGAACAATGAAGGATTCTCTGCGGTCAGCTTACAGCTTTTGTTAAAAGCCACACCTCCATCTAGTTTAAGCAACTGGACTGGACTCAAAAAAATCTAAATTGCGATCGGTTATTAGTTAATTGATGATCGGCAATCTAAGATAATAATGTTTACCTCATATTCACTGATGCAAATTGAACATGAATACTCCTGAAACCGATGTTAAAGACCGTAGTTTCGGCGCGTTAATCTATTTATTTCCTTTAATCTATTCCCTGCCCTTCGGACTGATCTTACTAGCTCAATTTCCCTGGTTGGCTCAATTTTTCTCTCCTGTCATTGCTTTATATAGCCTTACTAACAGCCTACCTTTTGCTAGTTTAATCATCTTCTTTGGTTTGTGGCTGGGAGTAGTGAGAAATGACAAAGTGAGCTATTTTTTGCGTTTTAATGGCATGCAGGCAATCCTGCTCAATATTATCCAGATTCTTTTTAGTCTGATTATGGCAGTTCTTCTTCCCGCTTTTGGCGCACAAAGCTTAATTAGTGAGACTCTCAACAATACAATTTTTATGGGTAGTGTTGCTGCCTGTTTTTTCTGTATGGTTTTTTCTGTGCAGGGTAAATATGCTGAATTACCAGGTATTTCAGAAGCTGCCTCTTCCCAAATTCGTTAATTAATTATTAATAATTAATTAACGAATTTTGCTCAAAAGCGATCGCCTATCCTCAACTGCGATCGCTTTTCAACCACTATTTTGATTAGCTAAACAGTGCGCGCCTGTTTAATCATTGCCACTAAAGTGTGATGTGCATCTTCAGCATCTTTGAGGGGGTGATCGAATTCTACCCTGACAGGAATAGCTTCGCCAGCAATTTGAGCTAAGATATTCATTCCTAAGGAATCGATTGATTTCATGACCGCGCTGTCGGTTTGGGGAGCATTACCATAGACTTGGGCGTAAAGAGCGATCGCTCCAGCATGGTCTTGGTTCATATGTTGACAAATGCGATCGCTAATGGCGGGTGTAATAGCTTCAGACATAATTACTTGAGATCAATAAGATAGATTTAAAATCAGCTTGTCTTATCACCATAAACCTAATTGCTAAAGCAATTCAATATTTCTTACCTTACGAATTGTTTGGGGCAACACCCCGACTAGTAAAGCAAATGCTTCATCAGGCAGATCTGCTACTGTTGCTACATCAAACCAATGTTCAAACTGATTTAAAATCACCTGCGCTCTTTCGGTGGGGACGGGGTTGTCAATGATTTGCTTGGTTAATTTAACCCACTGTCGTCGCATCTTATATGCCTGTTTTCTTGCCTGGGAATTGCTGGGAGTAACTAAAGACAAATTTCCCACTGCCAAAAGCTTAGATACATCTAAATCAAATTGTCCACCCACAATTGCTCCTGGTCCAGCAAATTCGGCATGATAGGTTTTATAGATAATCAGACCATTTTTGCGACGGGGATTTACAATCAACAATTCTCCCTGCTGCAATTGCCAGCGAACTTGGTCGCAAATATCTTGATTACCAGACGGTATTTCTGGTTTGTCTAAGCTCACAGCGTTCTCCAATTTGACTTGGGATTGATGATCTAGATTTTGCTCGTTCACTCTGAAAATATGATTGTGCAGGGTAAAATTTTGCCAATGATCATTAACTAACCTAGGAGGTGGGAATGATTTTTTTTAGCAGTAAGCGAGGGCAATAATCAAACCATAAATTTCCCCAATTCGGTTCAATTTGAGAGATTTGATAGCCATTTTGACAGTATAGTTGTTTAGCTGATTCATTGCGATCTAAAACATGAAGCTGAGTTTCTTGATAACCCCAGTCTAAAGCAGCCTGTTCACAAGCTGTTAAAAGCTGACTAGCAATACCTAAGCGACGGTAATTTTGAGCTACGGCTAAATTAGAAATATAGGGATATTGGGGACTAGTCGACCACAAAGCAGAACGAAGTGCGACTTCAATCGTCCCCACAATTAGCGGCTGGGAATTAGATTGGGCATCTTGATTGTGATTGGCAGAAGTCATTTTCGCGACCAAGCAGCGGTAATGAGGCGAGGTAGAACGCACACGATAACGTAAATCTTCATTAATGGTAAATCGCAAAAAAGGATAGACCCAATGGGCAAATTCAGGAAAGTTATAAAAACTTTGCGCCAAAATGGCGCTGATTTCCTTGGTGTCTTCAATTAGGGCAGGATTAATCGTTAACTTTAAATCGTGTTCAACATCACTATCGAGAGATTTTAAAACCATTAAATGTAAGAATTGGACTCAATTTTTTTAATTATTGTAGCTGTAGATTGAAGCCAGTGATTGTTCTTAAGTTTGTTTGGGAATAATAAAACTATGTAGGGCCAGAACAATTGTCATCCATCATTGTTTTATTTTAAGCCGTTAGCTTTTAATAACTGGTTTTGATCGCTATTTTGTTCTCCCAACCCAAAATTGATAATTGAATTAATGCTCCAACAATCTGAATACAGCCAGTTAATGAGTGATTTATCTTGGGAAAAGATAGGTCAATCCATCGTGGATGTCATTGGTCAATCACTTAATCTAGATATTGTCATTTTACATCTGCAAAAATTTAATCATGGTGTAGAACAGCATTTCTTCTACCAAAAATCTACTCCAGAAGTTGCTCAAATAGAGCGAAATTTACTCAAATTAACAGTTGCCTCTCAGACTGAATTTGCCTCGAATGAGATCTTAGTAATTAATCAATCTGAGGTAGATCAATCCACTCTGCCAATAGATAGGTACAACGCCTGTATTCAAGCCAAGATTGCGGCTATTATCTCCATTCCATTATGTTTCCAGGCAAATTTATCTGCATCCTTGACCATCCATTTCCTCAATAGCGATCGCCTCCAGCAACCACAGCTAGAAATCGTCAAAATTTTGGCAACTCAAGCAAATTTAATGCTTTCTCAGATGTTAGCGCGAGACAAGCTGCAAGAATTAGCCCAAAGAGCAACTACCATCAATCGCATCACTGCTACCATTCGTGCTAGTTTGGACCCTCCTGTAATGTTCGCGGCGATCGCCAAAGAATTAGGTTCGGCTTTAAATGTTGATGGTTGCACTCTTTCTTTATGGACACAAAGCGATCGCTTTGTCCGTTGCGTTGGTTTATATAATCCTCACGAAGCAAAAGCCTCGCTCAATTCTCCTGGTTGCCAACAGGCGACTAGCTCTAGCGTACCAATTGCTGAAAATCCGATTTTACAAGCTCTTCTCTACAAGAAAAAAACGATTAATCTAGCTGATTTAGAACAGCAAAAAGCTCTGGCTCGTTATGAGCTTCCCTGGCACGCTAAAGCTAGAGCATTGATGATCGTTCCGCTACTGGTAGATGAGGAGATTATTGGCAGTATTACCCTGCGACAGTCGGATAGTTCTCGTCTGTGGACTACTGCGGAAATTGAGTTAGCCGAAGCGGTTGCTGCTCAAGCTGCGATCGCCATCAACCAAGTTTTAGCTCATCAACAGGTTCAAGAATTAGCTCAAAAAGAAACCACCATTAATCGTATTAATAATACAATTCGTTCTAGTTTAGAACCCCCCGTGATGTTTGCGGCGATCGCTAAAGAGTTAGGATCGGCTTTAAAAGTAGATGGCTGCACCCTCTCTCTCTGGACGCAAAGCGATCGCTTTGTCCGCTGTGTTGGTCTTTATAATCCTCAAGAACCACAAACAATTATTCTCGATTCTGCTGATTGGCAACAGGCGACTACCTCTACAGTACCTATCGCCAAAAATCCGATTTTGCAAGCTCTATTATTTACGAAAAAGACTGTTATGTCTACGGATTTAGAAAAACAGCAAAACGTGGCTCGTTATGAGCTTCCTTGGCACGCCAAAGCCAGAGCATTGATGATCGTTCCGTTACTTTTAGATCAGGAAATTATCGGTAGTATCACCCTCAGACAGTCTGATGCTGCTCGTAACTGGAGTACTTCAGAAACAGAACTAGCCGAAGCGGTGGCTGACCAAGCAGCGATCGCCGTCCAGCAAGCCAAGCTATATCAACAGCTTCAGCTTGAAGAAGAAAAAGTTAGAAAGCTTAATTATTATCTAACTGAATCAGTCCTCAAGCGCTTTTTGCCCGCAGCGATCGTCAATAAGGCTGCTACAGGGAAGCTTTCCCTCGATTTAACTCCCGAACCTCGGCGCATTACTGTTTTGTTCTGTGATTTGGTCGGTTTTACCAATTTATCGAGTCGTCTAGAAGTTGTGTTGCTAGCAGAAATTCTCAATGAATATCTCGAAGCGATGAGCAAAGCTGTGTTCGACCACAACGGTACGGTAGATAAATTTGTTGGTGATGGAGTTATGGCAATGTTTGGCGCTCCAGAAGATCTATCTTGTCCTGAGCAAGCCAGAAAGGCAATCTCTACGGCTAAGACAATGTATTTTTATCTGCATATGTTAAACCAACGTTGGCAAGCCAAAGTAAATAGCAACGGTTCAATCCCCAGGTTACAAATGCGCTGTGGGATACATCAAGGTAAAGCGGTAGTGGGGATGTTTGGTGGTGGACAACGAAAAGACTATACAGCGGTCGGTAAGGTGGTTAATATTGCGTCTCGTCTGCAAAGTGTAGCTTTACCCGATAGTATAATGATTTCTGAAACTACGGTTAATGCCCTCAACCAAAATATTCATTATATTCATTGGGGAGCAGTACAGAATTTGCAGCTCAAAGGAATTGACGATGAGTTTAAAGCATATGCAATTTGGTTCAATTAGCATCCAGAAGTCTAGAGTGAGGAGTTAACGAGAGTGAGTAATACGCCAGCTTAAAAGAATCACGGGGATGATCCCGACGAGGACGATAGCTAAGGCTGGCGCAGCAGCTTCGGCAAGCCTTTCATCAGAAGCGTATTGATAGACTCTAATCCCTAAAGTATCAAAATTGAAAGGACGAATCACCAAAGTGGCGGGAAGCTCTTTCATCACATCGACAAAAACCAAAATAGTGGAAGTTAGTAATCCTCCTGACATCAAAGGAGTATGAATATTCCAGAGGGTGCTGGTTGAGCCGTACCCCAGACTACGGGAAGCATCATCTAAGCTGGGAGAAATTTTATTGAGGCTAGATTCCACCGAGCCAAAACCAACTGCTAAAAAGCGGACTAAATAAGCAAAAATCAGGGCGAAAATTGTACCTGAAAGCAATAACCCCGTAGAAAAATTAAAAGTGGAACGCATCCAGCGATCGATAATATTATCTAACCCCGCCATCGGAATTAATACGCCCACCGCAATTACTGACCCTGGGATCGCATAACCCATTGCCGCAATTCTAACCGCTGTTTTCATCAGCCAGTTGGGTTCTAATCTTTCTCCATAAGCCATGATCACTGAGATCAGCAAGGCCGCGATCGCCGTAATAATGGCTAAAATAAAGCTATGCTGGGCTAAATTTCCAAAATCGCCATCAAAGGCACTATCGAGATTGTTTAAGGTTAACTGTAATAGATAACCCCCAGGAATGATAAAACCTAAAAGCACTGGTAATAAACAAAAGACCAGCGCCAAGAGACTATGCCAAGGGTTGAGCTGAAAGGGAGTAAGTCTTTCAATGGAGCTAGAGCGATCGTAATATTGAGCTGCATTACGCGATCGCCTTTCTAAAACAATTAGAATCAAAACAAAGACCATCAAAAAAGCTGCCAACTGAGCTGCTGCCGATCTTTCCCCCATGCCTAACCAGGTGCGATAAATTCCTGTCGTAAAGGTGTTAACCCCAAAATACTCAACTGTTCCCAAGTCATTGAGGGTTTCCATCAACGCCAAGGCTAAACCAGCCATAATTGCTGGTCTAGCCAGGGGAAGAGCTACAGTAAAAAAACTTCGCCAGGGACTACAGCCAAGAGAGCGACTAGCTTCGATGGTACAAACCGACTGTTCTAAAAAGGCCACTCGCGCCAAGAGATAAACGTAGGGATATAGCACCAACAACAACATTATTGCTGCTCCTCCCAAAGAACGAATTTCAGGAAACCAATAATCGTCTACTCCACTCCAGCCGAATAGGTTACGTAGAACTGTCTGTACAGGGCCAAAGTAGCCCAGCATCGCTGTATAAGAATAAGCCAAGAGATAAGCAGGGGCAGCCAAAGGCAGCAGCAAGAGCCAATTTAACCATTTACTTCCCCAAAAACGACACATCGTTACTAACCAGGCAGTACCAACGCCGATTAGACAGACTCCTGTTCCTACCAACAGCATGAGGCAGCAGGAGTTGACAATATAATTGGCTAAAACTGTACTAGCTAGATGTTGCCAGACAGCACCAGATTTAGTGAAAACACTACTAAACACAAATAAAATCGGTATAGCGATGATTAAAGCGATCGCCATCACTAATAAAGTCCAGCTACTGAGAGCAAAACCCTGAGCTATTTTACGTGGAGAAAGGGGAATCACAGTCAGTTTCTATCGTTAATATACTATTACTATTCAATGATCAAATTTTACCAATCATGTCAACTTCAGGTTAAATTCGTGCTTGAAACCATCAACAAATAGTTGCAATATTTGACAAGAAATATAGAAGTGTAACGTAACTATGGTTTAACTTATACAAACCTATTCAAGATAATCGTAATTCGCTTTAATGCAGATATGAGTCTTTTGGCAGCAGTATAAATAGCCAGAACAAGATTCTTGTGCCTAAAACAATCTAAAATCGTGAGTTATAGAGCGATGAATGAGCCGTCAAAACGAGATGTCTTACTGATAGAGCTAGAAAGAGAACGTTCGGTACGTCGTACTGCCCGCTTATTATATGCCAAGCGATCGAGCATTAGAGATGAGTTGGAGCGTTTGATTAGTCATCTTTCACTGTTAGTCTCTATACCTCGTAAAACGGCAGAAGATCCTCAACCAGAATCAGATATTTTAATTGAAGCAGCAAGACGGATCGACGATCCTGTATTTACGGAGTTGGTCATTCAGTTGATTCAAGAACGCCATGTTTAGCAATGAGTAGTGAACTCGCTTTTTTCTGCAATTTTTGGCAATATTTATTAGGCTAATTAACAAACCTGCCGTTATTTCAGTCTTAAATGCCCCACTATGGTTGAGCAGCTCAAATCTCATCAATACTCTCTGTCTTGGATTACTCAAATAGCCGAAATTCCCCAGACAGATTGGGATGAATTAGCCAAACCCCTATCTACTCCGTTTTTAGAGTGGGAGTGGCTTAATAATCTTGAAGTTTCAGGTAGTGTGACGGCTCGTACTGGCTGGCAGCCTTGTCATCTGGTCGTATGGCGCAATCGTCAGTTGATTGCTGCTGCACCCTTATATATTAAAGGGCATAGTTACGGAGAGTTTGTTTTTGACCATCAATGGGCAGATTTATCTCATCGTTTAGGGATTGAGTATTATCCTAAGTTATTAGGGATGACTCCTTTTACCCCCGCAGTAGGATATCGCTTCTTGGTTGCTCCTGGAGAAGATGAGGAGGCGATTACTGAGCTAATGGTAGCAGCGATTGATAAATTTTGCGCTCGCAATCAGCTTTCTGGCTGTAATTTTTTATTTGTTGATCTTGACTGGCGCAAGATGATGGAGAGCAATGGCTTTACAAGCTGGCTACATCACGGCTATATTTGGTCGAATCAAAATTTTAACTGTTTTGATGATTACCTCAAGATGTTTAATAGTAACCAGCGCAAAAATATTAAACGAGAAAGAAAAGCTGTCATTCAAGCAGGTTTATATACTAAAACTTATGTTGGCGGAGAAATTCCTCAGCATTTATATGCTGAGATTTATCGATTTTACAGTAGTACCTGCAACAAGTTTTACTGGGGTAGCAAATACTTAACTCGGCAGTTTTTTGAGCAGCTTTATCCTAACTACAGCGATCGCGTTTTGTTAGTGGTGGCTTATACCGAACAAGATGACCTTCATCCCGTGGGAATGTCTTTTTGCCTACAAAAAGGCGATCGACTATACGGTAGATACTGGGGCTGTTATGAAGAATATAATGCCCTTCATTTTGAAGCCTGTTACTATAAACCCATCGAATGGGCGATCGCTAACGGAATCAAAACCTATGATCCTGGTGCGGGAGGAAGACATAAAAAAAGAAGAGGCTTTCCCGCTACTGCTAATCATAGTCTACATCGCTTTTACCACCCTCGCATGGCAAAGGTCTTGCGTAACTACATCGATGATGTCAATCGTCTAGAACAAGAAGAAATCAACGCCATCAACAATAATCTTCCCTTTAACAAGCAAGAAATTACTTTCCACTTGTAATGAGCAACATCACGAGTAGCATTTTGATTTGCAGATCTAAGGGAAATTTTAAGAATTACCCCAAACCTAAAATTGTTTTGATAACATTTATGTATTGCCAACACCGACTACAAAAATAATTATAGTTTTGCTAGTCTCGATTAAATCTTGTTTTGGCAGAAATAAAGGAGCAAAATAGCTATGTCTGACTTAAATCGAGGAATCATGAAATTTGATGGTGCAGACAAACCAATTCTGGTTGCTGTATCCGCCCTGTTAATTTTTGGAGGCATAACTGCTTTGATTTTTTGGGCATTAAAATCAGCTTATGTAGTCTAGCTGTACTCCATTATCAGAGGCAGCGTAAGCGCGAACAGCAAAAATTTTAGTTAATTTTAGTTAATTTTATTTTTATTGTTTTGCTGCGGTCAGGCTGTGCTATGATTATTAACCGTGACACAAATGGGTCGATGTCCGAGTGGTTAAAGGAGGCGGACTGTAAATCCGCTGGCTACGCCTACGTTGGTTCAAATCCAACTCGGCCCACTATGTTTCCCAAGGCTAATCTTACTGAAGTAAGGTTAGCTTTTTTGGTTTCATATAGGACTAAAGCCCTTGTCTTGATGGGCTGTTGAGGTGGCTAAATATCAAACATAGCTCAATTATTTTAGTCTGTAAAACCGTTAACGCTGCTCCTCCAGACTTCAGACTATACTCCAGTTCTAACAACATCGGCAAAGTAGCCAAAAGCTGTTGGGAACTTGTATTTTGTATTTCTTGATTAATAAAATAAAGGCGATTAGGATTATTAATTCCCGCGGCAGTAGCGATCGCTTGAGAATCTCTATTGCCTGACTGCTGCATCAGCTTAACTATAGTCCAGGTACGAAATTGTCCTACTAAAGTGGCGACAATTTTTAAGGCAGGTTCGTTGCGGTTGCTTAAATCAGTAATCAAGCCCAAAGCCTCATTGGTTTTGCCATTCTTAATAGCTGCTGCTAGCTGGAGACTATTTTGCGTGCTACACAATACCAGTTGAGCCACGGCTTTTTCATCTAAAGGCTGCTGATTATCTCCCCAATAGATTTTGAGTTTTTCTAATTCATTCCATAGCTGACGAGTATTGTTGCCCACAGATTCCGTCAGCAGTTCAATCGCTTTTGGTGTTAACTTCAGCTTGACTGTCTGCGCGACTTGCTGCACCTGGGCGGCAATTAAATCGGTTTTCCAGGGAGGAATTAAGCTAAAATCTTTAACTACAGCATACTTACCTAAGAGCTTAGTTGAAGCCAATCTACCATCAGGTTTTTTAGTAGTAGTCAATAACAAATGGGATGTTTCAGAAATTACTTTGAGAGTGCGTTCCAATTCATGCAAAATATCAGCGTTAGGCTTGTGCTGGCAGAGATTTGTGTCAACTAACCAGACTAAACGTTCTCCTAAGCCAAATACAGGAGTCATGACCTGGTTTAGCCCCTCGATGATCATTTCTGGGCGATCGCCTGGTAGTTGATGATAGTTAAACTGTAGCCAGTTGGGGTCTAATACTTTGTTTTGTAATTTTGCTACAGCTTGGGCGATCGCAAAATCATCCTCGCCCCAGTATAAATAGACAGGCATAATTCTCGATTACTTAGGCAAATAGATACAAATCATTGTTGATTATAAATTCAAAGTAAAAATCAATCAATTGCCATTAGTATTTGATCTAAGATTTATTTAATAAATTGCCACATGTAAGTGTTTCAGCTTGAGATGACGACAAAAGAACAACCCTTTAAACCAGGAAGCATTTTAGTGGTTGAAGATCGCCCCAATAATATTGAATTGTTGACGGTCATCCTAACTCTACAAGGGTATAGAGTAGAACAGGCTGTTCAAGGAAGTGTGGCGATTAGATCTGCTATGGCTCGACCTCCAGACATTATTTTACTAGATATTAGTCAACCAGAAATGGATAGTTTTGCAGTTTGCCAGAAACTCAAAGCCGATCCCAATACTCAAGATATCCCAATTATTTTTATTAGTGCTGCCAATGAAACCGAGCATAAGCTTAAAGCTTTCGAGTATGGTGCTAGCGACTACATTACGAAACCGTTTCAGATTGAAGAAGTAATTGCTCGGATTAACAATCAACTACAAACCAGCCGCTTTAAAATAGAGTTAAAAGCTAAAAATGCTCATTTAGAACGAGAACTTTTAAAGCGCCAACTAGCAGCCAAAAAATTGTCAAATCTCAATCAGCAGTTAGGTAAACTAGCAGCAGTTGACGCTCTGACTGAAATTGCCAACCGCCGTATATTTGATGAATTTTTCAGGAGAGAATGGCAAAGAGGACAGAGAGAACAGCATTATTTAGCTTTAATTCTTTGTGATATTGATCACTTTAAACTTTATAACGATAACTTAGGTCATCAGTCAGGAGATTACTGCTTAAAAAGAGTTGCACAAGCAATAATCAAAGCCGTTAAGCGACCTGCCGATCTTGTGGCGCGCTATGGTGGAGAAGAATTTGCGATTATTTTACCGCAAACTTCGGGTCAAAATGCTTTACGGGTAGCAGAAACAATTCGACTCCAGGTTAAGCAACTTTGCCTACCCCATCCCGAATCAACCGCCAGTAATTATGTTTCTCTAAGTTTGGGTGTGAGCTGTGTGATTCCTGAGTCAAAATACAATCAAGAAAAATTATTGGCTACTGCCGACCAAGCTCTTTATCAGGCGAAAAAGCAGGGGCGCGATCGCTCAGTGCTACAGGCAATAACTTAGTCCCTGTTCCTAATTAAATGTATGACGTACATTGATATAACAGTAAAAGTCATTTTTACAAAGTTTTGCAGCTTGTAAAGTAGTATTAATTAATCTCCAACTCAATCAAGAAATTACTGCACGCAACTGATTTTAAAAAATGTAGGATATGCTGGGGAAGAAATAGCTGAAAAGCAAGAGTTTTAAACCTCAAATTCAGCTAATCAGCCGAGCTAATCCCTGACCTATTTTTATTAGACAGAGCCTTGTAGGTACTTTGAATGAGCTATTGCCTAAATCCATCCTGTCCTAAACCGATCAATCACCCTAAGTCGAGGCTATGTCAAGCTTGTGGATCCAAGCTACTGTTACATGGTCGTTACCATTTATTAAAAGGACTTGGGAAAGGTGGTTTTGGGGCTACTTTTTTGGCAGCCGATCTCTCTTTGCCAGGCAAGCCTTTATGCGTAATCAAGCAATTACGACCCAATACCGACAATCCTAATTTTCTGACTATGGCACGGGAGTTGTTTGAGCGTGAAGCCAGAACCTTGGGTAGGGTAGGGAATCACCCTCAAATACCAAGACTACTAGATTATTTTGAAGATCGTCAGCAATTTTATTTAATTCAAGAATTTGTCAAGGGTAATAATCTCCAGCAAGAAGTCAAGAAAAATGGAGTTCTAAGCGAAGTGCAAACCAGACAGGTACTTAAAGAAGTTGTGACTATTTTGAGAGATATTCACCTTCAAAAAGTGATTCACCGAGATATTAAACCTGCTAATATTATTCGTCGCGAAATAGACGACAGGTTAGTTTTAATCGATTTTGGGGTTGTCAAAAATCAAGTGGATTCAGTTGTATCCGAGCAAACTGCCTTAACTGCTTTTGCTGTAGGCACACCTGGATTTGCTCCTCCCGAACAGTTGGCAATGCGACCTGTATACGCTAGTGATATCTATGCCTTGGGTGTCACCTGTATGTATTTGTTGAGCGGAAAAGCACCGAAAAACATGGACTGCGATCCGATCACTGGAGACATTAACTGGTTTAAATATGTAAATATTAGCGACGGTTTTGCCAAAATACTAACTAAGATGCTGGAGGTAGCGGTTAAAAGTCGCTACAAAACGGCTCAAGAAGTATTAGATGTTTTGGATCTAGAAAAGCATGGGGATAGTCTAGCGGAAAATATGCTGAGTAATCCTACTGCAACTGATAGCAATATCAGCACCAATAGAACTGGAATTGCTTCAGGTCGTAGTCAGTTACGCGATCGCACCACTAAAGGCTCAGGAGGTAGAAGTATGTCTACTTCTAAATATCGCAATAGTGCCACAGCTAGGTATAAAACTGTTGGTCAGACGACATCCCTCGACCAAGCTGCCAAAGTCCCTACTAAACCAATGAGAATTTCAGCAGAAGAGGTTTTAAGCGCCTATGATGCGGGAAGAAAAGATTTTGGCTGGAAAGATCTGAGTATGCAGGATCTACAAAAAGTCAACTTGTCTGAATCTAAGTTTCATGACTCTAAGCTAATCAGATCTAATTTTCAAGGAGCAGATTTGCATTGGTCTAACTTTAATGATTGTGACCTGCGACTGTCGATGTTTCGTAATGCTGATTTACACAAATGTTTGTTTCACTCTTCTAATTTAGAAGGAGTTGATCTGCGGGGGGCAAACTTAAACGGCGCGAATTTCAAAAACACTAAATTGAAAGGCGCAAATCTGTGTGGCGCAAATTTAAGTGAGACTAACTTAACCAAGGAACAGTTAGAAGAAACTAAAACTAACTGGATGACTATTATGCCCACTGGAAAACGCGGTTTTTGGTAACTTATTTTAACTGAGAGAAATTATCGATCTAGCAGAAACGATAAAGGGTTGCTCATATTAGCCGCAAAACCTAAAATGTTGCGATCGCGATGTTCATAGAGCAACTTTCCCGACTCATCAAATAAAAATGTTCCCCCTCGTTGGGTTAAATAACTAGCATCGGGGACATAGGTGTTCCAGTTACTCAACACTTCCTTCATGTTTCTAAGTCGTAGGGTAGCTAGTTCAAAAGGGCGCTGAAAACCAGACCCTCCCGCCAGTTTGAACATTGAGCCTTTGATTGCAGGTAATGGTGTATCTGCCACTACCTGATCGTCAGCAATTAATTGGGGTGCAGTGCGATCGCCTCGATAACCTCTAAATACTTCATAAAGCGTGCCAGGACTACCAATACCCGCACACATCAACATTAAATTCAAAAAAGCACGGTTTTTTGCTGATAAAAACGGAAATTTAAGCTTCAATCCCTGATTTAGTTCTAATTGTCGATGTAGTTCAGCAGTAGGGTCGACGTATAAACAGTTGGTGGGAAAACCAGTATATTCACAAAACTTGATTCCACTCTGGCGATCGCCAATTCCAATTGCCTTGACGCTAATTTTTGCTGCTTTGAGCTGTGCAGATTCTCGCTCTAGCCACCAAGCATATTCTAAATTATCAAAATCTCCTAACTGCGACCATAGTAAAACCAGAGTTTTATTACTCTTGTTGTCCCCCAAGATTGATTCGCGATCGCCGCTGCTGACAAGCTCTCGCTTAGTTTGCTGGAGCAAAGAATATACATTAGATCCGTTCATAGAGAAAGTTTTTAGCTTATCCAAAAGATAAGCTTCGCAAATGGTTTTTAGATAGTATAGAGATATTAAAGCTAGTGGCTGCAATGATTGATCAATAATTATGCCAATTTATATAGCTAGCTACTTATTATTTAACTTAAACTGAAACAATTATGAATAACAATAGCTACGAAGTTGTCATTATTGGCGGTGGAGTTTGTGGTGCGGCATTACTTTATGTTTTAAGCAATTATACCAACGTTAAACGAATCGCTCTGATTGAGAAAGAAGCAGATATAGCTTTAGTCAATTCCTTTACCAATAGTAATAGCCAAACTCTTCATTTTGGCGATATTGAAACCAACTATACCTTGGCTAAAGCAGAGAAAGTGAAGGCAGGAGCTAGTTTAGTCAAAAATTATTTACTAACCAAAGATCCTCACCAGGAAATCTACACCAAGTATCACAAAATGGTTTTGGGGGTGGGGAAAGAACAAGAACAATTAAAAACTAGATATCAGCAGTTTAAAACTCTTTTTCCTGATTTAAAGTTGTTAGAGCGGGCAGAAATTGCCTCTAAAGAACCAAAAGTATTACTTAATCGCCCTGAAGATCAGGAAATCATCGCTTTATATACTGATGAAGGTTATACCGTGGATTTTAATCGTCTAGCCAAGTCGTTTGTGGCTAATGCTTTAGAGAACACCGAGACGACAATAGATCTGCTATTCAATACTAAGGTAAAGCAAATTAGCAAACAGGCAGGAGAATATCAGCTTAAGACATCAGATCAAACTATTACTAGTAAAGTGATCATGGTGGCAGCAGGAGCGCACAGTCTGTTGTTTGCCAAATCTCTGGGCTATGGTCTGAATTATGCTTTACTCAGCGTAGCGGGAAGCTTCTATTTTGCCCCGCAGTTCCTTAATGGCAAGGTATACACCGTACAGCAAGAAAAACTACCCTTCGCTGCCATTCATGGCGATCCTGAAGTCCACGATCGCGCGATCGCTCGTTTCGGCCCCACTGCCAAAGTTCTACCCATGTTAGAACGTCATCACTATGGCAGCATTATTGAATATTTCCAAACTGCGGGTTTAAGCTTAAAAGCACTTTTGAGCTTTGCTAAAATCTTGTCTGACCCGATTATCTTTAAATATATTGCGCTCAATTTTGTCTATGATTTTCCTATTATTGGTAAAAGACTATTTATTAAGGAAGTAAGCAAAATTATCCCTTCAGTAAAATTAACAGATCTGACCTACGCTAAGGGTTATGGTGGAGTTCGACCCCAGGTTGTCAACCTGAACACCCAAGCATTGGAAATGGGAGAGGCGAAAATAACTGGCGATCGGATTATCTTTAATATCACTCCTTCTCCTGGAGCATCAACCTGTCTCCAAAATGCTTTAGAAGATACCACTAAACTGATTGATTTTTTGGGTTCTGGCTATCGGTTTGAGCGTCAACAATTTTTGGATGATTTATCAGTTAACAGTGAACAACTCCTAACTCCTAACTCTTAACTCTGCAATAGTACAAACTCTCACTTTAACAGAGGTAGTCCTCAAGGATATATCGGAGTGTAGCATTTGCGAAGCTACATGTGGCTTAAGCCTTTGTCCTTGAGGACAAGGACACAACATATCCCTTTAGGGACACCTGGGGATAAGCTTAAAGCTAATAGCTATCATGTGACTATTTTAAGTATCTTCACCCCCACTAACTTTAACCTCGATGCGATTTGCTAAACGACTACAATCAATTTCTCGCAATGTCTTTGCTGATATGGATCGTGCTAAAACTCAAGCTAGAGATTTAGGCAAAGAAATAATTGACTTGTCTTTGGGTTCATCAGATTTACCCGTTGCCGAAGAAATCCTTGAGGTAGTTGCTAATGCCCTACAAGATCCTGATACTCACGGCTATCTGCTTCATGGGGGGACTAAAGATTTTCGCGTCGCTGCTGCCAACTGGTATAGTAGTAAGTTTGGTATTCCCGTCGATCCTGAAAGAGAAGTTTTAGCCTTAATTGGCTCTCAGGAAGGAACAGCCCATTTACCCCTGGCTATCCTCAATCCAGGAGATATTGCCTTACTATTAGATCCTGGTTATCCCTCCCATGCAGGTGGGGTGTATCTGGCTGGAGGGGAAATCTATCCTATGCCTTTGCTAGTCGAAAATGCTTTTCTCCCTGTGTTTGAGGATATACCTCTAGATATACTCTCAAAATCGAAGATGATGGTGCTAAGTTATCCTCATAATCCCACTACAGCGATCGCACCTTTAAACTTTTTCAACCAAGCCGTCAACTTTTGTCGTCAACACGATTTGGTTTTGGTGCATGATTTTCCCTATACAGATTTGGTATTTAGCTCACAAGTACTCGCCCCATCTATCTTGCAAGCTGATCCGCAAAAGGAATTAAGTATTGAATTTTTTACTCTTTCAAAGTCTTATAACATGGGAGGATTTCGCATCGGCTATGCCATCGGCAATAGCTCGTTAATTCAAGCTTTGAGGCAAATAAAAGCAGTGGTAGATTTTAATCAATATCGAGGAATTTTAACTGGGGCGATCGCTGCTTTATCTAGTTCTCCAGAATCTGTAACTCAAACAGTGCAGACTTTTCAACAACGCCGAGATGTTTTCATTCAAGCACTCCAAGATATTGGTTGGGAAGTACCTTCCCCCATTGCTACCATGTATATTTGGGCAAAACTCCCCGAACCTTGGCAACATAATTCTGTTGAATTCTGCACTAAATTAGTTACCCAAACTGGGGTTGCTGCTTCTCCTGGGGCGGGATTTGGGCAAGCAGGAGAAGGCTATGTACGGTTTGCTTTAGTTAGAGATCCCGATACTTTGCGTCATGCAGCGCAAAAAATTCAGCAGTTTTTGCAAACATCACCTAAATTTTAGACTTCGGTGCTGCTGATGGGAAATATTAAATTAATTTTGCGATCGTCCGTAACGATTAGCCCTTTTTTTGCTTCAATCTCTAAAAAGACTTCTAGCTAATTTTATGTCCTGTTGCAACAATTAACTGTTTAAAAGTCTCAGCAGATGCTTCAGACTCGATCATGATTTTCTTAGAATCTAAATCAATATTGACATCAGCATTTGGTTCGGAAGTTAAGATTACTTCTTTTAGCTCTGTGCTTTTTTCCTTGCTGTCTAAGGTAGGTACATGAAATTCCATAGTTAAATTTGACTTAATAAACTTAAATTTGACTAAACTAAGCTTATTTTGATCCCCAAGTGTGTTCAACTATCTTTGGTTAGAGATTTTAGTACAGGACAAATAATTTAATTTAAATCTCAATAAAATGGAAATTGTCCCTTATTCTATAATTAAAAAATTAACTATTGACTGATTAATTCAATAACTAAAGCTATTTTTAGATGATCGACCCTATTACCATAACCACTACAGCAACTGCGATCGCTGCTGTAATTTTCAATAAAGCCATAAAAAAAAGCGGAGAAAACTTAGGTGGAGCTATTTCTAAGAAAATTAGTCAAAAGGAAATATAGAAGCAATAGTTGATTCTGAAATTGGTAGAGATTTTAAAATGGGTAATATCTCCATGAAAAATAATAGAGTAATTTAGTAATGCGATCGCCCTACCGATAATAGTTAAGTAAATTGCGGTGAAAGCCAATCAAATTTCTAGCCCAAAAATAGTGATTAAGGCATCATTTATTTTTTGGAGATTTTTGGGAGTAATTACTCCACGATATTGGACAAATCGCTTAGTATAATCAACTGGTCTTGTCTGTAGACAATCAGCGATTGATTTTTTGTCCAATCCATTGGTCTTATTATTGATTAATGTAACGTTGGTTAAAATTCTACTTTTTTTTTCTGACCATTCCGTAAGTGGGACAACTTGAATAACGCTCAGTCTGGCATTGTAAATATCATTGGTAACTACGATACAAGGACGAATTTTACCAGTTTCCGAACCTTTAGTGGGATTGAGATTAAAATCCGCGACCATCCCTTTTTTTGGTCTGAATTCTAAAGGCGGTTTTTGAGCGAGAATCTTTTTACTCAAAACACACCGTATCTAGACATGAGTTAGCTGCATCATCGGTTAGTTCTTGAAGGTCAGCATCATGGTCATAAACTTCCTGATAAAGTTCTGCTGAATTGATTAAAGCTTCTTCCTTGAGAATTTTATTTAATCTAGATACTGCATCAGCAACAATCGCCGATTTACTCGGATAGCCAAAAGCTTGATAATTGGTAATAAACTCAGCATTAGTTTCCGACAAACTAATTTTTATTTGTGGCATTTCTCTAGTTCTTAAATTTTGTACTTTGATTGTACCATTTTTTCTAGGCTAAAAATAGCCTAGAAAAAAGTCTGTATCATAAGAGTATAAACATAACGTTTATTACTTGCCAAAAGTTTTAGTCATCGCTACTACCTTGCACATTCATCGCCATTCAAAATCTTTTTACAACAAACACGCTACATCTCGAGCAATTGTCTTAACCCGAACTCAGGTTAATTAGATATTACTAATTAAGGCGATCGCCCTAGGATTTTAAAATCTAACTTATGACCCATATTTTCTAGGTCTTTTTTTCCTAAATTAACATTAGCTGCCCACAATCGCTTTTCGTTTTTAGAGTTTTGAGCGATGTAACCAAGCAATATTCCCCCAGCAAATTGCCCAAAGGGAAGATTAATTAGGTAGCAATTGTACATATTAGAAACAAAAAAGATAAAAGGAGAATAATGACTATTTCCGCCGATCAAATTCCTGCTCAGTCTCAAAATCAAAAACCCGCATTGGAATCAGAAATGAATCCAGCGCCCCAGTACGATCGCGAAAGCTATCAAGGCAGTGATAAATTAAAGGGGAAAGTTGCACTAATCACTGGTGGTGACAGTGGCATTGGTCGCTCTGTAGCAGTACTGTACGCTAAAGAAGGTGCGGATGTGGCAATCGTCTACCTCAACGAACATGAGGATGCCCAGAAAACTAAACAACTAGTCGAAGCTCAAGGGCAAAAGTGCTTAATCATTGCAGGGGACATTAGCGGCGAGAAGTTTTGCCATGAAGCAGTAGAAAAAACCGTAGCTGAATTAGGTAAATTAGATATTTTAGTGAATAATGCTGCCGAGCAATATATGGAAAACGCCGAAACTTTAGAAGACATCGATTCGGCACGTTTGGGTAGTATTTTTAGTACTAATATCTTTTCCATGTTTTACTTTTGTCGGGCTGCTATTCCTCACCTAAAAGAAGGTAGTTCAATTATTAACACTACTTCGATTAATGCCTACAAAGGTAATGCATCTTTACTCAGCTATTCCACAACTAAAGGTGCAATCCTCGCCTTTACTCGTTCCTTGTCTCAGTCTCTACTAGCAAAAGGCATTCGTGTTAACGGTGTTGCTCCTGGCCCAATTTGGACTCCTTTTATTCCCGATGCTTTTCCCGCCGAACAGGTCAAAGGTTTTGGGAAACAAGTACCTATGGAACGTCCTGGTCAACCAGTTGAAGTTGCCACCAGCTTTGTTTTCTTAGCTTCGGATGACTCTTCTTATTTTGCAGGACAGGTGCTACACCCTAATGGTGGCGTAGTCGTAAATGCATAGATTAGTTATAACGTAGTTTGATGCTAAGTCCATTTTAAGGTGGGCGTTCGAGGAACTGTAATTCGTCGGACGCTTGCGTTATCGTAATCAAGTCAGTCACAATCAATGAAGCAAGTAATCAAGAACTTATTTAAAAATCTGATTTTAGAGCGCAAAGCAACTTTTCGCGGCATCTTAGCAATCTGCATTATCGTTGCTGGAGTTTTACACTTTCTTACTCCAGAACCTTTTATTAAAATTGTGCCTAGTTTGCTGCCTTACCCTGCTGCAATTGTTTATATCAGTGGGTTTTTTGAAATTCTCGGCGGAATTGGTTTATTAGTTCCTGCTGTTAGTCAGGCAGCAGCTTGGGGTCTAGTACTGCTGTTTATCGCCGTTTACCCAGCTAATATTAATATGGCAGTTAATCACATTCAAATTGCGAATATACCTGATAGTAACTGGTTTCAAGCAATTAGATTGCCATTTCAATTTGTTCTGATTGCTTGGGCTTGGTGGCTTACTCAGCCTGACGAACAAAGAGATCGCATTTCCCCTCAAAGTTAGAAACTAACTACCTAACCTCTTGATTCAAGTTTTTCAAAAACTCATTAAAAAGCGCGATCGCATCTTACCAGAAATCTAGTTATGCATCGTGCCTAATAGGGAGGGTTTGAATTTTATTGCTATTTTCATTTTCTCCCTACTTGCCCTTCATTCTCCCTCTCTTTTCCGTTCTCGTCTTTCCGTTAGTCTAAACTACAGTCTTAACCAGAGTAAATTTACTTGAAAGTAAAAAAAGCGATCGCCATAATTTTCTTAAACGGCGATCGCTATAATTAATTTTGTATAGGTACTTATTCTATGCAGGATAGATCCTGAGACGGCGATTAGGCTCATCCCCAAAGCTATCAGACTGGAGACGGTAATGTTCGATTAGTTCATGCTGCATTTTACGCACTTTTGCCGAGCGCGGTAATAATTCTACAGGTTGACCTTGAGGAATGACTATTTGCTCTACCGCTAGTCTTGCCTCTTCCAATGCCTCGATTTCGTCATCGCTGCCTGCCTTGCTAAATAGACGTAAATCTGTTGCTTCAGGAACATTAGGATCATCTAGGTTAAGAATCTGGCGAAAGATTCGCGTCACCTGGGGAATGGTGTTTGCTTTGACTGTATAGATAGGTAGATGACGATCTCTTGCTATACTACGCAATCGCGAATGATGCTTAATTTGCGATCGCAGCGCCACCACCACATCTGCTTCATCTAAATCTTTAGTCAACATAATCGGTAGATCCAGTACATCAATCACCTGATCGATTTGAGAGCGACCAATACCATAGGCATAGATATATACGGGCCAATCTTCTCCATTCGGCCCAGGAGTCCGTATCTTTTGACTATTTTGCTCTTTAGTCTGCCAAGAGCGCTCTAACATGTTTTCAAAGTCAGAATTGCCCCTTGAATTACTGGGGTTTAAAGCTAGAGGAGTCATTCTACCTGATGCTCTTAATCCTTGAGGGTGCAGAGGAATAGCCTCGTTTGTATTTCTTGAGGGCAGTGGTTTAAACGGCGAGGAAGATTCTTCGTGAATAATGGTCACTTCGCCACTATCATCAACGGTTCTAACTTGAGCAGGAGGTTCAATTCCTCGCAAGAGGGTGTCAATAGTAGCAGATACATCGTCGTGAACGACCCAACGCTGCCGTTCTAACATCTCTACAGCGATCGCAAATGTAGGAGGTGCTTTCCGTTCTAAAACGGTCTTTTGAGTTCTTCTACGGCGGGCTTCGTCGTCTCCCAAGGTAACACTCTGGATACCACCAACGAGATCCGATAGGGTAGGATTTTTAATTAAGTTTTCGACACTATTGCCATGAGCCGTCCCCACTAGCTGCACTCCCCGTTCGGCGATGGTTCTAGCCGCTAGGGCTTCTAATTCAGTCCCAATTTCATCGATGACAATCACTTCGGGCATATGATTTTCTACCGCTTCAATCATTACCTGATGTTGCAACTCAGGGCGTGCTACCTGCATCCGACGGGCGCGACCAATAGCAGGATGAGGCACATCACCATCTCCGGCAATCTCATTCGAGGTATCAATAATCACTACTCGTTTACCAAAGTCGTCGGCTAACACTCTAGCAATTTCTCTTAAAGCCGTAGTTTTACCTACCCCAGGTCGACCCAGCAAGAGAATAGACTGTCCAGTTTCGACGAGATCGCGAATCATCACAATCGTACCGTAAATTGCCCGACCAATCCGACAGGTCAAACCAATAATATCTCCAGTACGGTTACGAATGGCGCTAATACGGTGGAGGGTTCTTTCAATTCCTGCCCGATTATCGCTGCTGAACATTCCAACCCGTTCAATACAGTGCTGGATCTCTTCTTGTGTTACAGGTTCATCACGAATATAGACCGCGCGATCGCTAAAACGGGCTTCGGGCAATCTACCTAAATCTAAAACTACCTCAATTAAATTATCGCTATCGGATTCAATCTGCTGATCTAGCTGGGAACGAATTGAGTCAGGAAAAATAGCAAGTAATTTGTCTAAATTATCGGTAACTTGCATCCGATGGGAAGCTATATCTGACTGCATTATGAAAGTATATTTGTTAATAAAAATGAATAAATTTAGGAAACCAGAGACTAACTATTAGCCGTTTTAATCTGACTAACTAGTTCTTTAGCAGTGTTGACTGCTTGCTCTAATAACTCTCTATTTTGTTCGAGCTTTAAATTAAGCTGATTCATTGGTTGATTTTTAATTGATTTAACTTGATTTAATTGCAGTGCAGTTTCTAACTGAGCGATAGTTGGAGTTAAAATTGCCCGAGCATAACTGCCGTAAGCTAATCCTGACACTAGGTTTGGTTTTCCAGCCCCATTAGGCTTGCCTAGCATATTTGCCTGTTTAAGTTTGCTGACAGTATAGTTGTTAGTTCCTCCCGCAAGCTGGATATATCCAGGCAGTTGTGCCTGTAAAACTTTATGAGCAAAAGAAATAGCTGCATGGGTTGTGCCTCTGCCAATATCTCCGCTCATTGAGCGTCCGTCCGTTTGCCAAATGAGGGGACAGGATAGAGGACTAATTAACGCATAAAGCGATCGCAAATATTCAATCACATTAGGCGCATCAGTACAGCTAATTGCCAACAATTTTAGCTGACCAATAATAGGCGAAATATCTCGCCACACCCGCTTAAAATCATCATAATGCCCCACCTGAGTATGGATCTCGATCGCGTCTACGCCTAAAGATTTAATTAAGGGGATCACCTCTGATAAACAAGATATATAAGAATTAGTTGTAATTAAACTTTGAGGACAAATCGGCTCGCAACGTCCACAGCCATAACACAGACTATCAAGTACTCCTCCTTGATTTAAGTCAATCGCCTCCGCAGGACATACCTTCACACATGGTTGAGAACAATCTATGGGGCATTGAGTTGCATCAAACTTTGCTTTGCGAAAATGAGGATCTTCTCCATCATTAACACTAACCATTAACCACGGTGAGTTGTCGGGTAAGTTTTCACACTTCAATTGTTTTTTGGCGGCGGTAATTCCTTCCTGGGCAGCAGCAATTACCGCCAGATCGGCAGCCACATCAATACAGTCTGCCCCAGCCAAACTATAAGCTACGGCCAAACTGCGAACCACAGGAAGATGTTGGTAGCTAGCTCCACAAATTAACTTAAACCAGCTACCCTCTTTTAAGGAATGTAAGGGATAGGATTGCATCACTCTTACATCGTAATAGTTTGTCAATCATTAGTGTTAGGAATTTTTTAAAAGCTCCTAATTCTCTATCCCAAGTTATTATTTCTTACGTTACTGCTCATTGATTACTAATTACTAATTACTGATTACTGTTCATTGCTCATTGCTCATTGTTCATTGCTCATTGCTCACTGAACTTAATCTTTAATGGCATTCAACAAAACTTCTGCCAAAGTTAAGCCCTGCATATCGTCAATGGTAATGGTATCAACAATATCAAATTTAGCCCCAGCAGTTTGTAACTGATCGTCTAGAGCCTTGAGAAACTGAGTCGCTTTACGATCTTTTCCTACTTGAATTAAGGAAATACCTAACTCTTCGTCATGATTTATTTGGCGAGAAGCATCGATAATTACCCGCATTACGGCTTTATAATCATCTGGCTCACCATCTGTAACAACTACAATCGTTTCCCCGTTTGTCTTTGCTTTTCCTGCTGCTTTGCGCTCAAAATAGTTATTAACTGCATCTGCCAACACGCTAGCTAAATCTGTTCGCCCCATCGGCTCGTTTTCCAGATATATCTTCGCCACCTTGTCAGCAGTAACATTATCGTAGCGACGAAAACGACCAGAGAATAAATAAACTGTAATACCGTCGGGGTCTATTTTTTCGCATTCTTGAGCTAGAGCTAAAGTAGATTCTTGGGCAGATTCCCAGCGAGTTTTTCCTCCAGGGCGATCGTTAATCGACATACTGCCACTTTTATCAATAATTAATGTATAGTCGCGATCTTCAACAATAGAACTATCCGTCATGATGTCACAATTTATTTTGTTCTAGTTTCAATCTACAGCCTATTACAAGCTTGAACTGAACTGCCAAAAATCAAAAATTTTCACAGATTTACTTAATACCAGTATAAAAAAGCTTAAGTAAATATACTCAGTAATTTCAGTCAATTGTAAACAGATATTGCAAGCCACGAAAAAATAGTTGAATATTCTGCTTAATCTTAGAAACCTCCGCGATAATTGTAAGTAATCTAAACCTCAACATATATACCTTTAGACATTTAGGAGATTTTTTGATGGATAATGAGCTGCATAAATATAAAATGATCTGTACTTTAAAATTTGGTGATATTTACGGTCAGATAATTATCTGGCTAATTGTAATCTTTATAAGCTTGGCAACCACTTTAGCTTTATGGAGCAGTACTAGACAAATCTACGCTTTAGCAACTGTGGGTATTGTCTTAGTTTTATCCTTGCCTTTCTTGCTGTTCGCTTTTGTGACAACCTTGCTTAATCGGATTGAGTTTGTGCCGATGGAAGAAGAATTATTTAGCCGTCGAACTGTTGTTGGTCCTAATTCTCAAGCAACCAACTCAGAAACTGCGGCTGCTAGTTAAAGACAAAAATGAGGGATAGATTAAGGAGATGGAAAAAGTAATTAGATCTAATATAGATCTTCATCTCCTCTTCCTTCATTCTTTTAATTCGACTCAAGCACCCATCCCTGAATATTGTTTTAATCCTCTACGCCACAGCCAGCGATTAATAATTAAAAAAGCGATCGCCCAACTTAGTATAATCAGAACACTTTTACCAAACTCTACTGGTAATCCCATCAGTAATACCGCAGGAAAATGCATCATGTAGGGAAAAGGAGTCCATTCTACAATCTGTCTTACGCTAGCAGGAAAAACTTCCAAAGGTGCGATCGTACCGGAAAGAAAAATATAAAACAGAAACCAGAATTGCTGAATGGCGCTAGCTCTTTCTGTCCAAAAAGCCAGCATAGCAAAGGTATATTGAATCACAAAGGCTAGAGTAAAAGATAGGGCGATCGCAATTATGCCTAAAAACAAATTTGATAGTCGGGGAATCCAGGCAGCATCGGGATAGAGAACAAAAAACAACCCGCAAAATAAAGCAATTAGCGGAATGCGAGTCATTTTCTCGGCTAGGTGTCTGGCGACATGATGCCAAGCAGGATCGATTGGTTGCAAAAGACGCAGAGATAGTTGCCCCTCCAAGATCTCCCGCTCAAATTCCCAAATTACCCAAACAGCCGTAAGCTGTCGCACGACAAAGACGCTAAAGAAATAGCGAGCAAATTCTTGAGGAGTAAAATCAAACTTTCCCTGGCTGGATGCTTGAATCCATACCCCCATCAGAATAATTGGCAATGAATTAGATAATACCCAGAGAAATATTTCAGCTCGATATTCCAGCATATGAGCATAATGAGCTAGCAACAAGGTTCTGGCTTTTCTAAGATTTAACATTTTTTCTAATCGTCAAAATATATTTGAAGAGCGATTGAACTCTGTCCACGGACGCGCCTGGAGGCGCTAATCCTTTAGGGCTTCGCGATCAGCATTATTTGACATGCTATTTAAGCTCTGATTCAATTGAAACAGTTTTAGCTAGATAAAGCAGCCAAAAGAAGAAAATTGTGAAAAAAGTAATTAATTTGCTCTTGCTATTATTGTTAACCACAGTTGGTAGTTATCTGGTTACACAACATCCAGTTTATTCCCAAAGCGAACCAAATATAGAGCAGCAAGCGGATTTTCAAAAACACTTTGAAAGCTTGGGCGTGAAAGGCTCAATTATGATTTACGATCAAAATCGAGATTTTTTTTATCAACATAATCGCGATCGCAACGATACACCTTTTCTCCCTGCTTCAACCTATAAAATTCCTAATTCTTTAATTGCTTTAGAGACGGGAGTAATCAAAAATGATGTTGATGTTCTGACTTGGGATGGGATTGAAAGAGGTTTAGCCGATGCTCCTATTGACGAATGGAATCAAGATTTAAACATGCGTCTGGCTTTTAAATATTCAGCTGTTTGGTTTTATCAAGTTCTGGCGCGTAAAATTGGTCATCAAAGAATGCAGAATTTTGTGACTAAAATCGCCTACGGAAATCAAAATATTGGTGGCAAAGAGGATATTGATCAGTTTTGGTTGGAGGGAGAATTACGCATTACACCTCGACAGCAAATTGATTTTCTCCGCCGTCTCCAGCAAAATGACTTACCTTTTGCTCAAAAAAATATTGATTTAGTTAAAGATATTGCGATCGCCGAAGAAACTGACAACTACGTATTGCGAGGTAAAACAGGAATAGCTACTTCTGTCACGCCCCAGATAGGTTGGTATGTGGGTTATTTAGAACAAAATGATCATGTTTATTTCTTTGCAACCAATATTGATGTTATTAGCGACAAAGATGTGGCAGCGAGGTTAGAAGTTACTAAATTATGTTTACAAGATTTAGGGCTACTTTAAGGTTTAATCCCTGGGAATAGAGGTGAACGGTAAGGCACTTGCAGTGGAAAAAAAACGCGACCTAGTAAAAATTTAGATCGCGGTTGTAAGTTGTTGGATAGATGATTACTAGTTACTTAGCCGTACTGCTCTTCTGTATCTAAATCAAATAGCATTTGCAAAGAGCGCAGACAGTGACGACGAGCTTCAATATCCTGCTGCGCTCTTAACTGTACCATCGGCTCATGGAGAATCTTATTAACAATGCCTCTGGTTAGAGCCTCAATTACTTCCTGGTGCTTTTCGCCAAACTCTGAACCTAAACGAGACAAAGCTTTTTCCATTTCCTGTTCGCGGATGCTTTCGACTTTGTTACGTAAACAGCTAATCGTCGGTACAGTTTCTAGCGATCGCCACCAAAGCAGATAGTTACCCACTTCCTGTTCGATAATCACTTCGGCTTCCTGTGCCATCTGGCGACGAGTTTCTTGATTAGCTGCCACTACAGCCTTTAAGTCATCTACATTATAGGCGCTAACACAGCCGACTTCTTTGACATTAGCATCTATGTTGCGAGGGACGGAAATATCTACTAGCATCAAGTCTTTATCTAAAGTTAAATGCTCCTCTAACTTGGCGCGGTCTAATATCGGCTGAGTTGCCCCTGTACTAGTAAATACTAGATCAGCCGTGGCGATCGCCTGCATCATTTCTCCTAGAGGATAAATCTGAATTTCTATCTGGGAAAATTGACTACAAAGTTCTTGCGCTCGACGATGGGAACGATTAACAATTGCAATCTTAGTAACACCTTTAGACAGCAAGTGCTTAACCAGCAGGTGAGCCATTTTACCCGCACCAACAATCGTGACACTGTAGTCTGGTAAATTATTAACTTTAGTATGAACTAATTCAACTGCTGCCGAGCTAATTGAAACTGCTCCTGTGCCGATACTGGTTTCGCTGCGAACTCTTTTACCTGTAGAAATTGCCTGTTTGAATAAGCGATCTAACAACCGACCTAAACCTTTATATTTTTGTCCCAGTTTGTAGGTTTTTTTTACTTGAGCTAGTATTTGCCCTTCTCCTAATACCAAACTTTCTAAGCCTGCGGAGACACGCATTAGGTGTCGTAAGGCATCTTCTCTTAACAACGTAAATAGATTGGGGCGCAATTCTCTGAGGGAAATCCTCGCTTTATCTGCCAAAAATTGGCTAATTTCTCGGACACCTTGTTCAAGATCTGCTGCGACACCGTAGATTTCTAAACGGTTACAGGTACTGATGATCGCTATTTCCTGAATGTGGGGATAGCTTTTGAGCAAGGCGATCGCTTCTTCAATCTGTGCTTCGGGGATACTGAGTTTTTCGCGTACTTCTACCGAGGCAGTTTTATGACTTAAACCAACAACTACAATGTTCATTATTTTTTTGGCAAATTTTGCTTTAATCAGTTCTCAAACGGGGAAAATCAAAGCAAAATATTGTTTAGATCTAATAATTTTATCTTAATCAATTTTTTTATGCAGAATTCAGGTAATAAAAAGGCAACAGCATAAGATGTATCTTCTACTAGTTGCCTTTTACCTGATTAATTTATACCCTTTTTGCTGTGCCAACTAGCTTTTAGTTAATCAGGATTTACATATCTTTAGCTATCAATTTAATTGTCACATAAAGATCCTGCTCAAAATTAAATAGCTGACTATCTCAATTGTAGAGATTTTGGCTGGTTAAGCATATGCACTGTATCTACAAAACGGGCAGTTTTCGACTGAGATGAGATAACCAAGCTCTGAGTTCTCGCACCGTCTTTAAAGAAACGAACACCGTTCATTAAAGTCCCAGGAGTAATACCACAAGCAGCAAACAGTACTGTTTCTCCACTAGCAAGTTCTTCTGCACCATAAACTTTATCTGGATCGTTGATACCCATTGAACTTAGTCGCTCTAGGTTGCTTTCTTTGCTCTCACCAATTAGACCAGTTTTAACGATCGCTGGATCGTAGATTAACTGTCCTTGAAAGTGTCCACCCAAACAGCGCATTGCCGCAGCCGAAATAACACCTTCAGGTGCAGCACCAATGCCCATCAAAGCATGGATGTTAGACCCAGAGAACGCACAGGAAATAGCAGCAGAAACATCACCGTCGGCAATCAATCTAACTCTCGCTCCTGCATCTCTGATTTCCTTGATCAACCCATCATGACGAGAGCGATCCATGACTACTACTACCAAATCTTCAATTGAGCGATTGAGGCAGTCTGAAAGAATCTTGAGGTTTTCTGTAGCGGATTTATTAATATCTACATGACCTCTAGCTAATGGAGGTGCAGCCAGCTTTCTCATGTAAAAATCAGGTGCAGCAAATAAACCGCCTTTTTCGGCAATTGCTAAAACTGCCATCGAACCATTTTGTCCGTAGGCAACAAGGTTAGTTCCCTCACAAGGATCTACAGCGATGTCAATCTCAATTAACTCATCAGGATTACAAAAGTTTTTCGCGTCGGGACGGGTACAAATACCGACCTCCTCACCGATATAGAGCATAGGAGCATCATCTCGCTCTCCTTCCCCAATCACAATCCGACCACGCATGTTGATTTTGTTCATGCGCTCACGCATTGCTTCTACTGCTACTTGATCGGCAGTATCCTTTTCTCCCTTACCCATCCACTTGGCAGAGGCAATGGCAGCTTGTTCTACTACCTCAATAATTTCTAAACCGAGGGTTGTCTCCAGCAAAGTTTTCCTCCCTAATTTGCTTGTTGTTAAATTTCTTTTAAAAGCGATGAAGTATGGTCTTGGACGGGGCTTACACCAAACTATGCGGTGCAAGTAAGGCGCGTTTTGCGAGTCAGCGCCATCTAGGGTTTTACCCAAGTAAAGCGATTGACGAGGTTGAGTAAGAGTATTCTTACAGTCGGCTTTTCCTCAAGGATAAGCTTCGCAAATGAGTAAGAATCTTCTTACCCAAAACGCGACTTACTCAAAAGCCGCCGCCCCATGAACAACTTCATCAAGAAGCGATGTCTCAAGTCCAAAGTCTACCAGAGAGAGGTATCTCTCTGATAATTATTAATTTTTAATAAGCTCTGCAAGAGAGCTTCAGTGTTTATCTAAATATCTTATTAGTTTGTAATCTACAGACCCAAAGATTCAGGATGACTTTTAAGAAATAATGACTTTTCGCTATCAAGTAGGTATTTTAGTATATTTTGTAACAAAAAAATTAAGACAAATAACGGCTGCTTGGTGAAGAGTGATAAGCTCAAAAATAAACATGCGATCGCGTTTTTATTTAGCTTTTTATTTAGCAATATAGCAATATTCTGGCTCTGCTCAATAGCTGCCAAATATTAATAAAATGTTTAGTTAGGCCACTAGATGAGAGATTGGTAGTTAATCTATGAGAATACTCAAGTTAGTATTTTTATCCACTCAAGCAGAGACTAAATTATTATTTTTACATGACATCCCACGATTTTCTGACCTTAGTTTTATTGCTTAGTCCAGGCATGGCATTATCAGTTTTACTCATGCTGACTTTTGCCAAAGGTGGTTAATTTGACAAGGCAAAGCCAAGATCAGCTTTTAAATCTGGCATCTAGGCAAAGCTAAAGGCGATTTTTGTTGAGTTTAACCAACAAGAGCGCAATTTAACTATTGAGCTTCATCACTCAAAGTATGATTAGGCAGATTAGCCAAACTCTCTTCTAAATCCATCCTCTTCTCCATCTGACATAAAAAGTAGCCCGTCATCATTGCTGAAGCTAGCAAATGAGCTAAGTTTTCTCGGTCAGTAGTAATTTTTACGTTGAAGTCTCCCGATGGCAACATACCTACTAATCCTTGGACGTTTTGAGAGATAATCTGCTTGACGTCTGGACTTGCCGAGGCAGCAATTTGAGCTAGAACCTCGGGATGTTGCTGACGCAAATACTGCATCAAGGTATTGTAGTTATGTTCTTGTGATTCAGAATTAAGAAAATCAAAATTAAATATCATTCGTTACCCAGATATGGATGTACGTTATTTATACTTTGACACAGTACCAGGGGCATCGGCTAGTCACTCAGTAGCTTTAAACCGCTAGGGAATAGCCATATTGTTAATTTCAAAGTATTGATGGAATTTATTAGTCACTTCAAGCCAATAAGAGCGACCATCAGCCTGTTCTCGTTTACGTACAAACCCCAACTGTACTAACTCGGCTATTTGTTGATAGGCGCTGCTACCTCGCAAGTCAATTAATTCAGTCTGCAAAATTGGGTTTCTCAATGCCACTGCTGCCAAAGTTCTCAGCGCTCCTTTTCCTAATTCGGCAGGAACTAATTCTCGCAGCAGATATTCGTAATCTTGTTTAAGTTGTAAACTATATCCAGCCTCGGTTTCGATGATTTCCAAAGCGCTATCTCGATGGGCATAGTCATTCATTAGCTCAATGATGCCGTCTTCAATTAATTCGCGATCGCTTTGGGATATCTTAGCTGATTCAGCATCTTGTTCCTGAAGACAAGCATGTATTTCTTCAATGGAGAGGGGTCTGCCTTTGATGTAGATAATCGCTTCGATCTTGGTGGATAGTTTCATAATCTGTACTAGAGGTTAAAAATGCTTTGCTCAATCAGATTTTATTAAAGGAAAAAAATGACCAACAGGACCATTACCTGCACCAATGTCTAAAGAATGTTCCAAAGCATTGGTAACATAATTTTTGGCGTTGACTACGGATTGCCAAAGATCTTGACCCAAAGCTAAATTAGCACAGATTGCTGCGGAGAGAGTACACCCGGTACCGTGGGTATTTTTAGTGGTTATAGTTTTGTTAAATAAAATTTTAATTTCTTGTCCGTCATACCAAACATCTACCCCCTGCTCATTTCCTAGCAAACTACCACCTTTGGCCAAAACTACTGTTTTACTACCCTGATAAATGGCGATCGCTGCCTGTTTAAGTTGCTCTACACTATCAATAGTCAAACCGCTGAGAATTTCTGCTTCATAGCGATTAGGTGTCACGATTAGAGCCTGGGGAATCAGTAGCTCTTGCAAAGAGGCGATCGCCAGATCGTCAATTAACTTGACCCCCGTGCGAGAAACCATGACAGGATCGACGACTAGCTGTTGCCAGTTTTGCTGTTTAAGCTGTTGAGCAATGATCGTGATGATTGCCGAATTTAACAACATTCCAGTCTTGACGGCATTCACTGCTAAATCACTCCCTACAGCCTCCATTTGTGCTGTAATCAGGGGCATACTCATTTCTGCTACTTGAGTTACCCCAACAGTGTTTTGTGCCGTGACGCAAGTAACCACGCTAGCACCATGAACACAGTGCATGGCGAAGGTTTTCAGATCTGCCTGAATCCCTGCTCCGCCAATACTATCAGATCCAGCAATAGTTAGAGCTACTTTAGTCAAGATATTTAGTTACTGTGTTTGAGCGCGATCGCTTATCAGCCAGTTTAATTTTTAGGAAAACGTCTCTGCTTCAAGAAATCAGGAATTTCAATTCCACCGCTGTTTTTATTGACCCGATTGCGATCGGGCTGTGGTGCTGTTGAAATACTCTGAAAAACGTTGTTTGATTGTTGTACTTGCGGTTCTTCCAGTTCAAGCTCCTGGGTTTCACCATCAAATCCTGTGGCAATCACAGTAATTCTCACCTCTCCTTCCATACTGTCATCAATGACCGCACCAAAGATAATATTTGCGTCTTCATCAACTACTTCATAAATGCTATCAGCAGCAGCATTTACTTCGTGAAGAGTTAAGTCATATCCTCCAGTAATATTAATTACTACTCCCTTAGCGCCATGAATGGATGCTTCTAGTAAAGGAGAAGAAACCGCAGCCACCGCAGCTTCTCTAGCACGAGATTTACCAGATCCCAACCCAATACCCATCAAGGCTGAACCAGCATCAGCCATAATTGCCCTGACATCGGCAAAATCTACGTTGATTAAACCAGGAATCGTAATGATATCTGAAATACCCTGTACACCTTGGCGCAGAACATCATCTGCTACCCCAAAAGCTTCCTGTACGGGAGTTTCTGGAGAAATTACTGACAATAGCTGATTGTTGGGAATCACAATCAGAGTATCTACTCGACTACGAAAAGCCTCAATACCTTTTTCTGCCTGTTTGGTGCGTCTTCTGCCCTCAAAGGTAAAGGGACGAGTTACCACTCCTACGGTCAGACAGCCCATTTCTTTAGCTACTTCAGCAGCGATGGGTGCTGCCCCTGTACCTGTACCACCGCCCATACCAGCAGTAATGAAGACTAAATCAGTATTTTCTAGGGCATGAGCTATTTCATCCCGTGACTCTTCTGCTGCTTTTTGCCCAATGGCAGGGTTTCCCCCAGCACCTAAACCTCTAGTAATTTTATGCCCAATCTGTAGCTTCTGAGGCGCCATGGCATTGTCTAAAGCTTGAGCATCCGTGTTAATTGCCCAAAATTCAATCCCCGACACCTGGCTTTCAATCATGCGGTTTACTGCATTGCAGCCACCACCACCCACACCCATGACTTTAATCTTGGCAACGTTGCTTGGCACTATTTTATTACTCCTTATTTCTTCTTTGGGAATCTGAGAACTATTATTATGACCCTTGAAAGGTATTCCCATACTGTTACTGTTACCTAAAGAGTTATTTGCTAGAGCGGTGGATAAATCGGAACGATTATAGTTAATTTCGTTATTGAAAGTATTAACGTTTCTTTTGTTTAAAGACATGGGCGTGCATCAAGGTTTCCGCGCTTAGTTTTCTGATTCAGAATTCAATTTGGTAGCTTAACTCAATTTATTATCATCTGGGTATTTTGTTCTGGGAATAATATTAAAGTTTTCGTAATTATTAAACACATCTGATTAACTATCATCCAAGAAATTACGGAACACAAAAAGCAAAATTGCCACCAATATACGTGTATTTACTTAACTTGCTCAAAGATTTTACTGATTTGACTTAAGATTAGTACTTTTGAATTAAATTTATCCCAGGATTACTTAAGTCAATATAGGCAATTTCGCTCTTTTTGAGCTGTTTTGGTAAATTCTTTAATTTTGAGATAATTTTAAACTGTTGTTCTAGGTAAGATGATTTTGACCCTAGAAAAACTGTCCCTATTTTCGTATTCAAAAGTATGCTTCCTGATGGTTGCCAGTGAACTTCAGATATTCCTAATTCAGGGTAAAGAAAAATTAATTGATATATTTTCTGCCAAGTTTGTTGAAACTCCATTTGATAGTCA
This sequence comes from Pleurocapsa sp. CCALA 161, assembly GCF_003003995.1. GTDB lineage: Bacteria > Cyanobacteriota > Cyanobacteriia > Cyanobacteriales > Xenococcaceae > Waterburya. The sequence continues at coordinate 96,370 of NZ_PVWF01000004.1, forward strand.
ATTACTTTGAGTTTTGGTAGAGAAAAATTGGCTTTTGTACCACTATAAAATTTCGGCGCAATCCATTCTCCTTGAGAATTCAAAAAACCCACTTCTCCGTTAAAAGTAGCTAAAGCTACAGGAATCTTTTCCTGTAGAGAAATAGTAATGAGAGGAGGAATAATTTGTTTGTTAACTTTTGCTGCTTCAACTGAAGGAATAGATTTAATTTTTTGACTTAGTTCAATACCGTTGACTGACCAAATATACTGTGGATAGCTTAAGTTTAAAGCATGATAAATTGCATCTTCATTTACTATTGTTTTACCGTTGATTCTGACTTGAGTCTGCCTTTTAATTTGCGAATTTGGTAAGATCGCTGCTAGGCTAAGACCCATCGTACAGGAAATTAAGCAGCAAGCACGCCAAAAAGAAAGACGCATCAAGCGACGCTGCTGAAGTTTTGCTAGAGCCAGCTTAGACTTGAGTTGTTGCGAGGGCAGAAATACACTCATAAGCAAGAAACCATAGTTTTAAACAGCACTGGGGTAATCTCTGATGATTGAGCTAAGATATTATTGGTTTAATTAATTTAATCCGCAATTATATTAACTGCTATAAATAAAATATGCTAATTAGTGTAACGCGGTAGAAGATAACAGTCTGGTAAGATGTGTATGCACTAACTGTTCTCGTCAGCTAAAAGTTATTTGGTTTTAGTTGCCAATGCGCCGAAATTACTTAAATTAAAGAATGGTTGCGGGGTTATTGTGGTGTATCCTTTAATTCCCTAAAGTTTTAAGTTACCTGTGGTAGATTAGACTTTAAATTAATAAAAATCTTTGTCAGATTGAATCTTCAGCTAAGGCTTAGATAAAGCTTTTCCACTGTGGGAGAAACTATCTCGGCTATATCTATTGTATTTTTAACGTATGGTAATGACAAAAAAAGGACTGATTTTGGGCACAACTGCGGTAGCTATATCAACTGTAGCAGTGACTGGTGCAGGAATTCATTTGTCTCAGAGTCAAGCCTTGATTCAAAGTGGTCCGAAAGAGACAATTGATGAAGTATGGCAAATAATTAATTATCAGTACGTCGATGCAACTTTTAACCAGACTGACTGGCTAAAAGTTAGGCAAGAATATGTCAAAAATGCTGCTTACAAAAATCAGGAAGATTCTTATAAAGCTATTCGTGAAATGTTGGGCAAGCTTAAAGATCCTTACACCCGCTTTATGAATCCTGAAGAGTTCAAAAATATGCAAATTGACACTTCAGGAGAATTAACTGGAGTAGGCATTCAAATCTCTGCAGATGAAAAAACAGGTCGATTATTGGTGATCTCGCCCATTGAAAATACTCCTGCTGCTGAAGCAGGGATTCTGGCTCAGGATTTAATCATCAAGATTGATGGCACTGACACCAAAGGTATGGACGTCAATGATGCGGTGGAGTTAATTAGAGGGGAGCAAGGCAGCCAGGTTACCCTAACAATTGAGCGCAATGGCGAGGTGCAGGATTATGATATTATCCGTGAAAAAATTGAAATTCACCCTGTTAAAGCCAGTATTAGAAATACGGAATTAGGCAAAGTTGGCTATATTCGTCTCACCACCTTTAACGAATACGCTGCTAGAGATATGCAGAAGGCAATTAAAGAGCAGGAACAGGCAAATGTAGTCGGTTATGTATTAGATCTGCGTTCTAATCCTGGTGGCTTACTTTATGCCAGTATCGATATTGCGCGGATGTGGATCAATCAAGGTACGATTGTTTCGACTGTAGATCGTAAGGGTATTAGCGATCGCGAATCCGCAACCAACAAAGCTTTAACTGATAAGCCATTAGTAGTTTTAGTTGATGGTGGTTCGGCTAGCGCCAGCGAAATTCTCTCAGGTGCGCTCAAAGATAATAAACGGGCAACGTTATTAGGCACAAAAACTTTTGGTAAAGGTTTGGTTCAATCGGTTCGTCGTTTAGGAGATGGTTCGGGGTTGGCAGTTACAATCGCCAAATATCTAACTCCGAATGGTACAGATATTAATAAAGAGGGAATTCCACCTAATGTGGTGCTTAAGTTAAATGAATCTCAGCTTAAGGAACTTTATGGTGGCGATCGCTCTAAGCTTGGTACTCAGGAAGATCCTCAGTTTGCCAAAGCACTTGATATTTTAAACAAAAATATTCAGGCGCAAAAATCGGGTGAACCCCAAGCAGTTAAATAAAGGAGCTTTGCTCCTAGCTATAAGCCATAAGCTATAAGCTTTTTAATTAAATAATTTAATCATTTTATTAGTGGATAAACTACTCAGGTTGACATTTACCCGCTCGAATTAAACCAATTTTTTTAGCGATCGCTTCTTGTTCGCTCTTGTATGAACCCCATTGCTCTTGTTCTGGGGTTTTTGTCTGTTGGCAAGAAAACTGTCTTACTTGACAAGTTCCGTCTTCCTGTTTAATTACGTACCAAAATTCTTGTTCTGTACTCATTTTTGACCACTTACTAGATATAAATTAAAAAAGGGGCATTCAAGCCCCTTAATTCTAGATTCTTTAGTTGATTATTATTCTGAGTCGCTACCGCCAGGATTACGAGAAGGATCGCTGGAGAGAAAGCCAAAAATAAATAGTCCGATAAAGAAAAAGACGGTGATATACACCACAATTTTAAGAGTAGCCATGTTAATTTGCTCCTGATAAATCTAATATAGATGGACAAAAATATTAACGGTTGTTCCTGTTTCAAAATTTAGCCCAGCAACAGAAAGCTTTTTGGGTCGTAGTCCACACCTAACAGCAAAGCGTAAACAAACAAAAATTTATTGAAACAAATATTACGTAATTACTAAATCATACCCGATTGCTATACTTTAATTCGATTTTTCTTCGAGAATTAACTCTAGGCTTTAAGCTATTAAATATCAATTCTTATTTGCGATACTTTAAGTAATCTACATGGCGGATCAATCATCTCAACTTCTGCGGACTCCTCTATACGAACTGGCTCACGAGCAAAAGGCAAGATTCACGGCTTTTTCGGGCTGGTCAATGCCCGTACAGTTCTCAGGATTGAAGCTAGAACACGATGCAGTGCGCTCTGAAGCGGGAATGTTTGATATATCTCACATGGGCAAATTTAGCTTTGTGGGCGATCGCTTAATTGATGCCTGGCAAGCTTTAGTCCCTTCTGATTTAAGTCGTCTTCAGCCTGGTCAAGCAATGTATACGGTGTTGCTCAATCCTCAAGGGGGAATTATTGATGACATTATCTTTTACTATCAGGGAACAGCAGGAACTCAGCAAAAAGCCCTGGTAATCGTTAATGCGGGAACGACTGATAAAGATAAAACTTGGATTTTAAGCCACCTACAAAACAGTTCGGTGGAAATGTTCGATCTGTCTCAGTCTCAGGCGCTAATCGCTCTCCAAGGACCCAAAGCTGCTCAGATTCTTCAGGCAATGACTACCGCAGATCTTAGCTCCTTAACAGCATTTGCTCATCGTATTGTAACTATTAATGGCTCATCTGCTTTTATTGCTCGTACTGGCTATACAGGAGAAGATGGCTTTGAAATTATGCTCGATCCAGATGCAGCACAACAGCTATGGAGATCTTTACAGCAAGCAGGAGTTACCTCCTGTGGATTGGGTGCGCGGGATACTTTACGCCTAGAAGCGGCAATGAGCCTTTATGGTCAGGAAATTGACGAGACGATTAGTCCTTTAGAAGCTGGGCTAGGTTGGGTCGTACACTTGAAGGATAAAGGTGATTTCATTGGACGTTCGGTATTGGAACAGCAAAAAGCAGAAGGGGTTAAACGCCGTTTGGTGGGATTAGAAATGTCAGGTAGATATATCGCTCGTCATGGCTATCGGGTTATCTTTGATGGGGCAGCCGTCGGCGAAGTTACTAGTGGGACTTTAGCGCCGACAGTGGGTAAAGCGATCGCCCTGGCTTATGTGACTACCTCTCTTAGCAAACCAGGACAGGCTTTAGAAGTCGAAATTCGGGGTAAAAACTATCCTGCTACTGTAGTGAAGAAACCTTTTTATCGAGCTTCTCATTGATAGGTAGTAGGTAGTAGGTAGTAGG